>NZ_VUNS01000002.1:0-300000 GCF_009695545.1 Victivallis lenta
GGCTCAACCGCTTTCGAAAGCTACTGGTTCGCTATGAAAAGACAAACGCTTCATATGAGGCATTGCTTCAACTGGCAGCAAGCATCATTGCATTTCGAAAAATTGGGGTTATTTAGGGATAGGCTCTTAATCTGTTCGACCCAGAGGGGAATGACCGAACCGCGTGACCCCATGACATTGCCGTAGCGGGTGCAGCAGATCGTAGTCGGCGCCCCGATTCCGAGCGCCCGTCCCCTGGCGATGGCAACCTTCTCCATCATCGCTTTGGAAATCCCCATGGAGTTGATCGGATAAGCTGCCTTATCCGTCGAAAGCACGACGACGTTGCGCACGCCGTGGGCGATCGCCGACTCCAGAACATTGCTGGTTCCGAGCACATTGGTCTGCACCGCTTCAAGCGGGAAAAACTCGCAGCTCGGCACCTGCTTCAGCGCAGCGGCGCTGAACACGTAATCGACGCCTCCCATCACGCCGTCAACCGCCTGCCGGTCCCGGATATTGCCGATGTAAAATTTGACTTTGGGGTTCTGCAGCTCGTGCCGCATGTCGTCCTGCTTTTTTTCGTCACGCGAAAAAATGCGGATCTCCCTGACCTCGCTGTTGAGAAAACGCCGCAGTACGGCGTTGCCGAAACTGCCGGTGCCGCCGGTAATCAGCAAAACTTTGTCTTTGAATAATGACATTGGTTTTCGAATCCTTCTGCTTGTGAAATAATTCCACTCAATTGACTTTCAAATTCAGATCGCTGCGCATATATTGCTTAAGCTCTCCGGCCGACGGCTTCCGTCCCAGATTCAACTCCAGTTCGTACATTTTAGCGTCGATTAAAAAGCGGTACCAGAACGCCTGAAGCACGGCCCAGATCAGGCCGGGACATCCGTCGAGAAATCCCCCCAGGCAAACATAACGCATAAAAAAATACCCGAATGCCCGCAGGAACGGCGGCAGACGATAATAGCGGCTTTTCTTCCGGTCACGCCCGGCCAGTCCATTCCCGCCGGCCCCCGGAAACAGACCGCAGCGCCCCCCGACTTCCACCGCCAGTTCCCGGTTGGAATAATTGTTGTGCTTGTCCGTCCACCAGCTGAGCCCGTTCAGATTATGGTCCACGAAACGCTGGTTCAAAACAATGGTGCGGCCCGACTTCACCACGCAGCGCTCATCCATCCAGCGCTGTTCCACATACGCCATGCCGCGTCGCCACAGGCGCAGGATTTTCGGCGGCGCAATCCGTCCGTGACGCATATTCTTCCCCAGAAAGATAACATCCCGCGGCAAATAACATCCGGTAACATCCTGCGGCATATCCGGGAGCTTCCGCCGGATTTCCGCGATCAGTCCATCCGTAAGATATTCATCGGCATCCATACGCATCACCCACTCTCCCGAACAGGGAAGATTCTCCAACGCCCACTGGAACTGCTGCGCCTGGTTGATATATGGATGCTGAACGACATGCGCTCCCTCTGCTTCGGCCAGTTCACAGGTCCGGTCGGAGGAAAAGCTGTCGACAACGAAAATCTCCCGTGCAATCCTGCCGATATTCCGAATGCACCTGACAATGTGCCGTTCCTCATTGAACGTAAGAATGATTGCCGAAACTTGCGGAATCGGAATTGAATGCTGCGTCATGTTTTCCCTTTCAACATATCCGCCCGGACCGTCTTCCTTCAACCCGGGGGGAAATCTCAATCCACCCTTATCCATGCAGGTTTTTCCCCGCCATCGACCAGCCAGCGATATGCGGCCGCGGTTCTCCGGCCGATCACGTTCCAGTTGAAATCCTGTTCCATCCAGCGGCGTCCGGCCTCGCCCATGGCTGCGAGTTCTTCCCGGGGGGTGTCCAGCGCCTCCCGCAGAGCGGGAATCAGCGTTTCCGCCCCGACCGGGACGCACCATCCGGCATGATGCGCCGGCAGTTCCGTCCACGGCGTGCCGTCGGTGGTGACAACCGGAGTTTTACAGCTCAGAGCTTCGGCCACAGTCATCCCGAAATTCTCGGTATATGACGGCAGAACATACAGATCCGCTCCGGAATATTCCGCGTTCCGCATATCCCCCCTGGCTTCGCCGTGGAATTCGACCCGCGGCAGACGGGCCGCCCGGGCCTTCAGACCCGCGGTGTAGGCCGGCTCCCCGGGACCGACGATATGCAGTTCCCAATCCGGATGATCTTCAGCCAGCGCCCGCCATGCCGCCAAAAGATTTTCGATCCCCTTGACGGGATGCAGCCTGCCCAGGAACAGCAGTTTCCGCCGCACTCCGGAGGTCCGGGGAATCTCCGGCGGCAGATCCACGCCATTCGGCAGAATCAACACCGGCTGCTTCAGGCCGAACGCCCGGATTTCACGATACTCTTTTTCACAGGTGGCATGCAGCATATCGGCCCGGAAAAGGTTGGCATATTGCCCCAGCATCCGGCTGACGCACTTCTTCCACCGCGACCGGTTCAGCGCCCAGGGAGCCAGGCAGCCCCGCGGGCTGATCACCAGCTTGCAGCGGGTTCCCCGCCGCACGAATTCCGGGTAAATGTTCGGCAGCATCCAAAGGCTGTGATTGTGAATGATATCCGCAGTTTGGCACGCTTCCTGCAGACCACGCCGCATTTCAGGCGAACGTCCCAGAGCGGGATGCGGGAACCTGTGTCTCGGCCAGGCCTGAACCGCGAAATTCCACTCTTCCCGCGCCGCGGGCAATGGTGCAAGCGTGTGCAGAGTCAACTTCATGCCGGGAACCGCGGCGACAGCCCCGCAAAGCCGCGGAACCGAGTAGGACGGCCCCGCCGAAACGTTGCCGACATATGGCACAATATTCAGAATTTTCATGATCAGCTGTAAACTTCGCAATTCATATCACATGGAATCGGCGAAAATAAATAATCCTTATTCACCGGGCGGTTCATACTCAGCCGCATGCTCCGGTAATCCCGGCCGGAACTCTTTGCCGGAACGGCCATTCTATTGTTCTTCGGCGATCACCTGATCGATTGATTCCAAACCGTACACCGGCGGAATACCGTACGAGAAACCGTTCCTGTCGGCTTCCGGAATCGCAAGCCCTTTTTCCAAAGAGTAGCTTTCGCTGCGAATCGTTTTGGCCCATTGCAGAATGATATCAATCATCGGAGTCGGGATGTCCAGCTGATCGGCAAACCATTTGGCAATGCACAGGCCGTAGTTGATATCATCACGGAAAAATCTATGGTTTTTATCCAGAGTCCACCGGTTTTTCTCAAATACCACCGGGGGTTTGATGTGATGCAGCGTTTTCGATTCCACAAAAGATTGCCGGATATCGGTATTGCATGAGTGATAGCTCAACTTTTCCAATTCAAGATAATTAAGCATATATTGAAAATCACTGCCGGGGAACCGGGCGATGATCCGGTTTCTCACCAGAGAATATTCATCGTCAAGACGCTGAAGAATGTCTGCGGATTCCTCATCGAAATCCCGGTAAAAATAAGGGATGGCCTCCTCTGAATTCCAGTGATCCCCATACCGCCGGAACAATCCGTAACACCGGGCGGGGTGTATGATCTGATTATCCGCCGATAATGTCAGGGAAAGAAAATTCTCCGCCTGTCTCACTGCCCCCCGGCCAAAATAGCGAAAGCATATATCCTGAAAAAAGCACTCATTCAGCCAGGCGAAATCGGAGCGGGGATATACGGCGGCAACATTGGTCGTCTTCGGCCCATAGTTGATGCCGCAATGTCCGTAAGCTTCAATGCGGCAGATCCAGGGCAGCAGCCCGAAAGCAAAATAACCGGTCATTTCCAGCCGGAATTTACGGATGATTTCCCGTATCATCCAGTTGACTCCGGCCTGGCCGTAAATGCAGCCGATCCATTGCTTCTTCCGCCTGGAGACATGGGGGGCGATCTGATGCAGCATATTGCGATACTGGTGGACCGGCAGGCATAAGACAATGATGTCCGCCTCCGGAATCACCGCCGCGGGGTCAGCAGCCGCCCGGGCCAGACGGCCGGTCAAACTCTGAACCGTGACATTGTCCACATCCCGAACCTGCATGGTCACGGTGGAGCCCCAGCTGTTCGGCCGTTGGGTCAGAAGCGATACTTCATGCCCGCAATGAGAAAGCATCGGAATCAGTGTATGGGCACTGCTGCCGCCGCCGACAATTGTAATTTTCATCCTTTCATCTCCCCGACTGATGGTCTATTTGCGAAATCACGAACAATCGTTTCCCGTTTTTCGTCAGGGGAATCCGAGTCACATATTCAATGTCGGTCTGAAGCGTGCCTCCGCTGACGTCATGGATATATGCAGATATCTTTCGGACGACATCTTCCGGAAGCTTCTCCCGGCAGGGAACAACCAGCAGCTTCAGATGTTCCAGATCAGTCTGAATGAACTGATAGCTGCGTATCCATTCCGACAGGTTGTATACCGCCGATGTGATCGCAAACGCCTGCAGCGTCCCGCCGGACGACAGTTTCAGGCATTCGGTCATGCGTCCCAGAACCATGTTCAGCCGGCGGAACGGCAGCGCATGGCCCTGATCCCCGCCCAGGCGAATGCGGTCGCCGTTCTTATAACGGATAAACGGAAAGGCGAAGCTGTCAAGATTGGTGATTACCGCTTCTTCGTCGCCGCCCGTCGATTCGGCGACGATATGGTCTTCGTTGAGCAGCAGGTTGCCGTCGGTATCCGGCTGGGCGATCATTCCAAATTCAACTGAACCGTAATTCTCATATACCGGGACCCGGAACACCTCTTCAAACAGTTCCCGCTGTTCCGGATAGAGTTTCTCCGATTCCGAAACCACCGCGCGAAGCGAGGGGAACAGGCTGCGCGCGTCCCTGCCCGACTCTTTCACCCACCGCGCAATCTCCGCAATGGAGGCGGCATAACCGTGAAAATATACCGGGTTGTAACGGCGGATGTTTTCCACTGTACGGGCCAGGTGTTCGGGAGAAACCGTAAGAAAATGAGCATCCACCAGCAGACAGCGGTTGATCATGCTCCAGAGTTTGCGGCGGCACCGGGCCACGGGCGGCAGCTGTGCCGTCTCGTCAATCCCTTTGACCCAGACCCGCTTGTCTCCCGGACGGATTCCGGCCCGTGCCAGCCCCCGCCAAAACGTTGCGTAGGTGTAAGTGCGTTCCTTCGGGTCGGAATAGAAACAGAACGGCTCCCCGGTACTTCCGCTGGTATGGCAGCATTCAAGCCTGCTCCGGTCATATTCATCCGAGATAAATTCCGCTTCGTGCGAGCGAAAGGCCGCCTTGTCCAGAACGGGAAACTGTTCCAGGGACAATGCATCGATATCCCAGTGATGCTCCTGTGCATAGTTCCGGTAAAACGGCACATGAAGCACCGCATAACGCAGCAGCTTCTGCAATTTCCGCTGCTGAAGCCGTTCGAGCTCCCCGCGCGTCATATGTTCCACCGCCATGCATCGCCGCCAATCCCGGCAGATATGCGGATGGGTCAACAACTCCTTCAAAAAAAACAATTTAGCAGAACATTGCAAAAAATACATCGTTTCCGATTCTCCATGACATCATTGACGCAATTGTAAATCCCAATACCATACCTCTCCCCGCAGCAGCGAAAGACACACCCGGAATTTCATCTTTTCCTCCGCCGGAGAGAAGACAAGCTGCTGCGAATAACGAGCCGTCCCTTCCTTCGGAATCGTAAAGCTCGGGAAGAGGCGATACCCGATATATTGATCCTTTTCGTCGTAGAGATATATGCCGGGCTGAAATTCGGAACCGGCAACTCCGCGGTAGGAAAATTGCAGAAGTCCCCGTTTTCCGCAGGGAAAACTCTCCTGCGTGCTGATCAGAATCGGGGAAACGCTTTTCATCCGGATTTCGGCTTGTTCCGATGCCTTGTCCCCCGGCAGCCATTCCACCTCGGCCCCGCTGTCCGGCGCATAGCCGCCATGCGCGAAATTCGCTCCCCAGCCGAGGGGAAGCTTCAGATTTTTTCTCCGGAAAAATGTCAATTCCCCGGGAGGAGTGCCAAAGGAGGCGGCAAGGAACTCCGGCAATTCACAGGCCTGCTCCGTCCAGATGTTCTTCTCTTCCAGACCGTCGTTCTCCGGCGGCCGGGAATCGGAAGCGGAGCAGCGCCAAACAGTACACTGCTCTTTTTTCCGAATATTCTTATAGCTGCTGAAAATCCGTCTGCATTCCACGGGGCCGAAACGCCGAACCGGCGAATCCCTGCCGGCGGGCTCATCGAGGATCAGGTAGACTGCGTCATAAAAGGGAAGATAGTTTTCCGCCGTCATCCCCATCTGCTCCCCGGTGCTGTTTACCGGCTGCCGGATGCTTTCCACTCCGGCATAATACCCGAATTGCGCCATTCGCTTATTGTAAACCAGGAGCACGGCATTCGGATTTCCCGCTGCGTCCCGTGCGACGGCCTGTCCGCAGCGTATCGGGAAGTCCCCATACGGATTGATATGCAGGACTTGCCCGACACACCCCAGAAACAATGCGGCGCCGAGCAGATGCGGCAGCCGCTTTCTCCATTTTGTTTCCGGAAGGAGGCGGGGAAACGCGGTTTCCGACTGCATCATCAGAAAAACGGAAAAGAAAATCATGGGGAGAATCAGCAATACGGCATAGCGATGACTGCCGATATATCGAATCCGCCACAACAGCATCCCCGCAAAAAAGAGCGCGCCCCAGAACCACAGGCGATATTTTCTGCGGTACATGGCCAATACAACCAAACCCGCCAGCGAAGCATAGAAAAAAGGCTCAAATCCGCTTTTGATGACTGGTGTAAAATGCACGATCATATCCGGAAAACCGCCTGAACCTTCCCTGTGATATAATTCAAAAAATCACCGGCGGACAAATCCAGCAGACAGAAGAAAAGGATTCCTCCGAAAACGCATCCGAGAAAATAAAACGACAGATTTTTCAACGCTTCCCGCAATGAACAGCATTTCAGGAAACAGGCACAACCGATTCCCGCGCAAAACAATATCACCAATTCCAACGCCTCATAACGGCATAATGTTCCGGCCGCCGTCAATATGCCGGCCCCTCCCCACAGCCACGCAGCTCTCCTGCCGCAGGCCATCGCCGCGCACAGAATCGCAAGCAGACAAAACAGCAGATATAATGATTCCCGCTGCAGCTCATATGAAACCGCCACCAGCGTCGGATGAACGGCGGCCAGTACTCCGCACCATACGGCCCACTTGTTTTTCATCCCGAACGCTCTGGCGATTGCCCAGATAATTACCGGAATCACCGCCCCGGCAATGATATTGGTCAGGGCTCCCGCCGTTTCGACTTTCCAGCCCCATGCGGCATACTGCCCCAGCAGCCGGATGAAAAGCGGGGAAATATAAAAAAGCTCCGGACGGTTTTCCGGCAGAACGCCATCCGCCAATTGGCGGGCGGCCTGCAAATATAAAATCCCGTCCCGCGAGATGACCGGGTCCCAGACGTAGGAGAAATAACGCACCAGAAAGGAAAAAAGCACGAGAAACGCTCCGAAGTACCAGAGCGATATCTTCCGGCCCGTACCGTCGCCGCAAAAATCGATCCGCATCACAACAGCTCTACCATAATGCGTGCCGCATCCTCCGCGGTGCGGGCTGTCCGCAGATCCGGATATTCGCCGATTTGAACGCCCAACGCCACGGCAACCGCGCGGCTGTGACTCTCACACTGGAAGAAGTTGAATGGAATCCGGGCGCGGTTCCGCGTGCGCCGGCTGCAAAGCTTGCGGCCGCTGACGACAGCCCAGGCATCCGCCAGCAGCTCCACGGCATAACGAATCCGGTTGCGCAGCGTCAGCCGGACCGGCTGTGCCGCAGGCAGACGCAGCGGAATGCCATACAGACGGTCGAAGTGCCGCAGCACCCCTTCCTGAAAATAGCCGATCACCGCATCTTCGTCCCGCAGCGCTCTGGCGCAAATGGCCAGATACTCCTGACGTTCCGCCTGTTCCTCCGGCGTGCATTCCCGAATCAGAATCGTTTGCGGACCGGATTTTTCCACCCGGGTCAGAAATGTTCTCCACTGCAATTTCTTCCCCGAAAAATCCACTGCCGCCGCCACAGACCAGCAATATGGTTCCACATTTCCCCAGCAGGCCGGGTCGACAACGAAATTCCCCATTCCGTAAAAGATCACTCCTTCGCCATATTGCTCCCAGCCCTGCGGGACATGGGCGTGGTGACCGTGAATCACCGACGCGCCTTCGTCGATCAGCCGATGATAGAATAGCCGCAACTCCGGATCCGGAAACGGCGAACTCTCCAGGGCGGCATGGCAGGATACGACAACAAAATCGGCCCGTTTCCGCGCAGCCCTGACCGCATCGAAGACCCATCCCCCGAGCGCCGCAACGCCCGGCCTGCCGCCGTAACTGACGCCGAACTGATGTTCACAGCATCCGATCACCGCAATTTCCCGGCCGGATTCCTGAAGAAACATCGGCATTCGCGCCGCCTCCCGCGTCTCCCCCGCGCCGCAGCAGGGGATTCCCCGCGCCGAGAGCATCGCCAGGGTCGCCCGCATTCCCTCCGGGCCGTAATCCATCATATGATTATTGGCCAGATTGAATGCGAACTCCCGCCGTTCATTACCCAGGGTAACGTTGTAAAGGTTGGGACCTGCCTTCGGACTCGGCCGGAATCTTTCCGGCGCGTCTCCCAGCACCGGAGCCTCCAGATTGCACAATACCGTGCCGGAAGGAAGCCGCCAGTCAACCCGGCAGCCTTTCGGAATATAATCGCCGGCCAGAATCATTCTGACTCCATCACATTTTCAATGATCCATTCCCAGCGCCGGGCCCAGTTTTCCGCGGAATATGCCTGGGCATACACCTGCGCCCGCGCTCCGAACTCCGGCAGGGAATCCCGGTGATCGTGCAGATAGAGCATCGCCCGGGTCAGCTGCCCGGCGTCGCCAGCGGCAAAAACCAGCCCGTCATACAGCTGGCGGACAATATCCAATCCGGAACAGCATGCGTCGGAACAGATGATCGGCAGCCCCGAAGCCGCAGCTTCCGCCAGCGCCACACCCCACGGTTCATGTTTGCTGGGCAGAATCATCGCGCCATGCCGGCTCAGCTCTTCCTGAAGCTCCTGCGGCTGAAGGAATCCATGATCGACAACTCCTTCGGTCTGCAGCAGCTGATCCCGCAAATCACCATTGCCGAAGCAATGAAGGGGCCAGGCATCCTGACGCGCCCGGCGATAACGCCGGTATGCTTCCAGCAGGGTATCCAGTCCTTTGATTTTCGCATAGCGGCCGATGTAGACGAAACTGCGCGGCCAGCCTTCCGGGGCCTTGCGGCGCACCGCCATCGCCGGACTGAATCGCGCATAGTCGCAGCCGTAAGTGCTGCCGAAAATCCGGTTGGCGGCATACCCGAGATAACGGGCATACTGCCGTCCGCGTTCCCCGGCCACCACCACGGCACTGGTTCGGCGGACATAGGGGGCGTAGACCACTCTGGCCGCAAACTGCCGCAGCTGACCGCGCCACGCCGCATCCATGCACATGACGACCTTTGCCGTTTTCAGTTCCCTGACCCGCAGCAGCTGCCGGAACGGTTTGTAGGAGAAGCCGGAGACAAAAATGAGATCCGGACCCTGCTGGACCACAGCCCGGACCAGCTTCCCCGCCGACAACTCCTCCGCCGTGAAAATCTGAATGGGCAGCTTCTCCAGAATCTCCGGCGCATAGTGGTAACGGGTTTCCGGAGAATAAATCCGCACCTGGAGTCCGCGACAGGCGCATAACGCCTGCCAGCAGGCAGCCATATACCCGGAATACCCGGTCCAGCAAATCGCAATTTTCATGATATCATCCTCAGAGCTTATCAACGAATAAGTTCTTATGGTTCCGGACTGCGGGAAGGCGAAGACAGAAGATCACTGCAACGTCCCTGGGTCAGCCAGAACAGCACACATAACGGGCTTCCTGCAAAAAAAATGTATCCTTCAATGCAGAGGTGGATCATAAAGAATGCCAGCACTGCCATCCGGAACACCGTCTCCAGATTCACATCGTGCGATTTATGCAGAAATACCGCCCACAACCGAAATATCATGGCCGCAACGCACACTCCGCCGAAAATCCCGGTGGAGGCCAGCACATATATCCAGCCGGAGCCGGGCTCCACCCCGGCATTGTCCATGCTGAGGAAGAAATAATCCGAGCTGTTCGCAAAGCCGTTGCCGAGAACGGGATGCTCCGTGAAATCTTCCCATTGGACCTCCCACTTGGATGCACGGGAGTCAAATATGCTGTTGGAACGCTCCAGACCGGCTTGCGTTTTTTCCCATAACGTTTCGGCCGCATCGTCCCAGCGGGAAAAGGTGGCCGCAGCAATGCCGATCAACACTGCAATCTGAAGCATTGCGAGATGCTTGCGCGTATTGAAAAAAATAAAAAACAATACGCCGCAGATCAGCCCCGCCACCGCGCCGCGCGATCCGGACAACATGGCGGCGGCCGTCGCCATGCAAGCCGCCCCCAGCCACAGCCAGCGCCTGTTTCCGTGAAGCCTCGCCTGATACAGCGCCCAGATTGCGGTGATCGCGGCAAACGGACCGCACAGCATCGGCTGGCTGAATATCCCATGCAGCTGGCTTCCATAATATTGCGGCAGGAAAGGAATTGCGCATGACAGCAAAGACACTCCGACGCCTGCGGCCAGAAGCCAGTCGAATGTCCGGCTCAGGTGCAGGCGGAATTGCCGCAAATATCCGGAATCGAGCAGATTGGAAGTCAAAAACATAACCATTCCCCATCCCAGCAGCCGCAGCCACGGGTGAAAGAACTCCGGAATGTCGTTGGCTATGATCGAACAGACCGCCGCCAGCCCCAGTACTGCCGCGGCAGGATTGACCTGCAATGCTTTGCCCGGCATTCGCAGCAGCGTCCATCCCGCGCCGACGCCCCAGATCCCGTAATAAACCGGCAGCGGGACGGGAATTCCGAGCGTGGTATTGCGCAGAATCGTGACGCATCCGATCAGCCAGACAATGAATACGTCACCTTTGGACCAGCACTCCGTTTCGTCCTGCGCCGGAACGGCGGCGATGCCGCCGATAACATCACTTTGCGTCATCGCCAGAGCCTTTTCCAGATCCGTGCCGCCGCGATCCGCCAGTACCGCGGCGAGGTCAACGCCTCGATGACCAGATGCAGGCGGCAGGACGGGCAAAAGCGGAAGGCGCTGCAGAATTGCGACACGATGTAATTATCCGATACCCGGCGGCGGAGCCGGGCGATCCGCCGATATTGCTCCGGATGTTTTTCCAGATATTTCTGCAGGTCGGCCAGCTGCTGCAGGTGCGCATATCCCAGCCGGAAACGCATCCGTTCAATTTTATCCCGTCCATCGGTGAATTTACCGCTCAAATTGGAATCGTGCTTGCGGTATTTGACCAGCGGCGCGTCAATCCGGACAAATTCCCCCAGCAGCAGCGAGCGCAGGCTCATTACAATATCCTCGTTGCGGACTTCTCCTCCCAACGGCCCGAACTCGCTGTAAACATCCCGCCGGTAAGCCACGGTTGCTCCGAGAATGGCCGGAATCGTATTCCTGTACGTATAGATTCCGCCATGCTCCGCCGATGCGGAACGCGGCAGTACGGCTCCTTCCCCGTCGATAAAATCGCATCCGGACCAAATGCAGGCGGCCTCCGGATATTGCTGCGCGGCACGCGCGACGGCCTCCGCACGTTCGGGCAGGGATATGTCATCGCCCGCGGCGCCGATCAGCCACCGGCCGCTGGACAACTCTCCCCACACCTTGCTGGCGTGCATTCCCAATCCCAGATTCCGTTCATTGCGGTTCAGGATAATCCGGTGCGGTCCGCGATAACCGGCGGCCAGCTCCCGCATGATTTCAAACGTCCGGTCGGTCGAACAATCATCGGAGAGCACGATTTCCAAAGGCGAGTAGGTCTGGGCAAATGCGCTCAAAACCGATTCCCGGACATATTTCTCCTGGTTGTAGGTCACCAGACAATAGGTCAACAGAGGTTTTTCTTCAGCGTCCATGCTTCATCCTTTTTTCCAATAAACGGCGCGGCGAGAAATTCAGGCGGCGGATCAATACATACAGGCAAAGCAGTCCTCCCGCCCCGGCAAGTCCGCAATTCACCCACAATTGCGTCCACGGAGTCAGACTGCGGGCGAGAAGCAACGTGCCGCACAACCCGATCAGCGCGGCGCCGGTCAAAACCGGAACCGGCCAGGCGAACCGGATATGATAATAACAGCGCAGTAAACCAACCATCATCCCGCCGGACAGCAGATAATTGACGAACAACGACAATGCCGCGCCCTGGACGCCCCAATATCTGATTCCCAGGAACAGCAGCAGAACATGCGTGCTGTGCGGAATCAGCTGCAGCATCACAAACAACTTCCCGTCGCCGTGAGCAATCACCGCATATCCCAGCGGCCAGACAAATACCTGCCCGAGAATTCCAAACAGAAACAGCCGGATCAAATCCGCCGCCTCCGTAAAACTTGCGGAGTAGAAAACGGCGACCAGCCACGGCGCCAGCGCCATCATCCCCAGCAGCGCCGGAATCGCCAGCAGGAGCGAAATCTCCAACTGTTCGTTGATCGCGCGCGCCATCTCCGCCGGACGCGTCACCAAACCCACCAGGCGCGGATAATAATCGGTACCCATTGCGTTCAGAACAAAGCCGATCAAAAACGCGGACAACGCATAAGCCGCCTGGTACAGGCCGCAGGCATCGACCCCCAGCATTCGGGTCAGCAGCAGCTTGTGAACGAACTGCGACGCCGCCATAATCACCGATGAAGACATGAAACAGATACCCAGCTGCAGCATCGGCGTCAGAATACGGCGGTGTTCCGCCGCATTCAGCCTGACCTGCTCCAGATTGATCCTGCGCGCATATAGCCACGTTACCCCCAGCATGATTCCGGCAATGACAGTCAGCGCAATCACAATCCCGTTTTTTCCCCACAGGAAATAACAGGGTATCGCTCCCATCGCTCCCCCCAGGGCGGCCCAGACACGGATCTTGCTCAAATCGGCAATCCGCCGCAGCCCCTGGATGACACATTGCTGGCCGGAACAGAGAATTCCCAGCAGCAGCGGTATGCTCAGCAGCGCAATGCTCCAGGCGTATTCCGGGGATTTGAAGAACCAGCGGGACAGCACGGGAGCCATGCCCACGGTCAGAACGACCCCCAGAGCGCCTGTAATCCAGATGATATGGCGGTAGGCCGTGACGACGGCACTGATGGACGTCTTACCGCCGGGGCCGTCCTGACCCGCGGCCTCCGCGATCTGCCGGACCCCGCTGTTTCCCAGGCCGAAATTGACAATACTGGAAATCAGTGCGATGATGCTGTTGTAGATCTCCAGCAAAGCGAAGCCCTCGGCCCCCAGCAGTACCGCCACAACCTTGTTTTGAACCAGATGCACGCTGCCGCTGATGAGCGATGCTCCGCCAATCAGCGAAGTTGCCTTGAATATCTGCCGGTATGAACTGCTCATGCCGTCATTCCCACAGATTTCCGATCACGACTTCAAACCAATTGCGGAATATCCGCACCGCCGCCTTGAAACGCAGCGGCCTGCTGCGAAACAGGATCAGGCGGAAGCCGTGCGGTAAACGGTTGATTTCCAGCCGGCGTCCGCGCCCCCGGGGCTGAGGAATTGCGCCAGTCAACCGCATGTCGTCCAGAAAAGAAAATTCCATGCATTTATACTTATAAAGATAGGAATGTTTGGATGTGGGAAAATGATAAATCGTCATGCCGTCGAGACATTCCACTTCGAGCCGGGGTGCGCCGAAGTGCACGATGTGCAAATCCAAAGCCGTTTTAGGGCCGAATTTATCCAGCAGCACCTGCCGCAGCCGGGCGAACTTTGCCGGCTCCAGCTCAAAATCCGCATCAAAAAGCAATGCGATCCGTTGTGATTTCTTCAAATACTCATACAGCCGCTCAATCCGGCGGCGATATTTGGCCAGCACGGAATCATATTCGTTCCCGGATGCGGGATCTGCATGGAAATCATGGATGAAACGATATCCGGTCGCCGTGTCCTCACATTGAAAGATGGTGGACTGCCCCCGTTCCTGCGCGGCAAGCTCACGCAGGTTTCCCCGGCGCATCCAGTCGGCAAAATCATTGCGGAAACATTCCGTCAGCGCCTCAATGGTCCGGTCCGAAACGCAGAACAACCAGTCAAAAGGCAGGCTCGCCACCCGCAGCCGCCGCTCCTTCAACTGATGCGAAACAGCACAACTGCCGCCCAGCGAGCAGAAAAAATCATAATCCATTTTTGCCTACAATGTCCTGATAACTTCAGCGGGAACCCCGGCAGCCAGCGTTCGCGCCGGGACATCCCGGGTGACAACGCTGCCGGCCGCGATGACCGCCCCGTCACCGATCGTCACGCCTTTCAGAATCGTCACCGAGCTCCCGAGCCACACATTATTTCCGATATGAACCGGGCGGGTTTGACCGTGCCCGCGAAACCGCGTTTCCGGCGACAAGTCATGGAAATCGGCATCCATGATATTGACATGGTCACCGCATAAGAGCAAATCCCCGACGGTAATTTCCGTCATAGCGCCCAAGGTTACGTTATTGGAAAACCGGCAATGATTTCCAATTACGATCCGGGCCTCCTGATTCCAGGCCGCCAGGCGGATTTCACCGTTCCCGGAACGCCGGGCGCCCCAGAAACCGAAGATATTGTCGGAACCGATCGTCACCGTTCCGCGATTCCCGGTACAGCGCAGGGGGACCAGCAGCCGGTTCCTCCGGCCGGAATTGAGCCTCCCCCCCCAGATCCATAATGTGCTCCGGAACCGCAGCCGGTAACAATATCCGCGGCACCGCAGCCACACAAAAAAACAGCGCAGCAATAATCGTCGTATCATTGATTTACTCCTGCCAGGCGTTGACGGCGGCAATCACCGCCTCGCGTTCCATGCGGGTCAGCGCCGGCCCCATCGGCAGGGAGATCACTTCGGCATGAATCTTTTCACTGATCGGATAGCGGCGGTCCCGCCACTCGGCATAAGCGGGCTGGCGATGCGGAGGAATGGGATAGTGGATGACCGTGCCAATCCCGTTTTCGCTCAGATAAGCCTGGAAAGCGTCACGCCGCCGGACCCTGACGGCAAAAATATGCCAGACATGTTCATTCGCCTTGCCAACCACCGGCAGAACGACTGCGGAATTATGAATTCCCGCCAGATAATCCGCCGCCGCTTCCCGGCGCCTGCCGTTTTCCTCATCCAGATGGGAAAGCTTCACCCGCAGCATCGCCGCCTGAATTTCGTCCAGACGGCTGTTATAGCCTTTATAGAGGTTGTGATACTTGTAATCGGAACCGTAATTCCGCAGGGCCCGGATCGCCCCGGCCAATTCCGCATCGCCGGTGGTGACGGCACCGGCATCGCCGCCGACCGCCCCGAGGTTTTTTCCGGGATAAAAACTATGTGCCGCGGCATCCCCCAGGGCGCCGGATTTTACACCGCCATGCGCAGCGCCATGCGACTGGGCTCCGTCCTCAATGACCTTGAGGCCGTATTTGCGGGCAATCGGCACGATGCCGCTCATGTCGGCGCACTGCCCGTAGAGATGAACCGGCAGAATCGCCCTGGTTCTGGGGGTAACGGCCTCTTCGATCCGGGCCGGATCAAGTTCATATGTTGAGAGATCCGGCTCCACGGGCACCGGCGTCAGTCCGGCCCGCGAAACGGCGAGAATCGATGCGATGTAAGTATTCGACGGAACGATCACCTCATCGCCGTCGCGCATGAGCCCCATTGCCTTGTAGCCTTCCAGAATTAGAATCAGGGCGTCAAGCCCGTTGGCGACTCCGACACAGTACGGGGTTCCGACATAGGCGGCATATTCTGCCTCGAATGCCTCCACCTCTTTTCCCAGGATGTACCATCCGGATTCCAATACCCTGCGGATGGCGTCCTGATACGCGGCAAAATGAGGCTCATTGACCACGCGATAGTCTAAAAACGGGACTTTCATTGTGCGTTCACATACTCCATATAATCTTCATACCGCCGGATATAATCCGCGGCGTCATAACGTTCCGACGCCAGCACGAGCAGTACCGCTCCCGGAGTATGCCCGTATTGAATGCCCCATACTCCGGCCGGAAGCAATACGCCCCGGGTCGGCTCATCCAGGCAGAACTCTTTGCGCGAACGCCCGTCTTCGGCAATCACCCGTACCGCACCGGAAACCGCAATCAGGAACTGATGGCATTTTTTGTGGGCATGCGCTCCCCGCGATTCCGACGGCGGAACATTGTAAGTATAAAAAATCCGCTTGATCTCAAACGGAAGCACATCGCCCTTTTCCAGCACGCAAAGATCGCCTCGACTGTCGCTGAAACTGGGAATTTCAATGATCCGGCACTCCTCTAATGACATTCTTGCAATTTCTCCATCACTTGCGTAAAACACGTTATGAAATTCTCGTTCAACAAATCCAGCGCATCCAGATTACGGTAATATTCGACCACCCCGGCCTGATCGAAAAACGGCGTGTCGGAAGAGAGCAGAACCCGCCTGCGAAACGGCGCATGCAGACTGTAGACAATCGCCTCGTCGATATACGGCAGCCCCTCCGGCCTGCGGCCATAACACGCCAGCATGGTATGGGTCAGTGCAAAATCGATATAGATATTCGGCTGAAAATGGCAAATCTTGATGAAATCCTGAATCAGATATCCTCCGGAATGGGCGAAGATGAAAAGGATTTCCGGAAACGCCCGGGCGATTCTCCAGTAGTCGCCCGGCTGCCAGTACGGCTCGTTCAGCGTGTCAAGCATGACCGCAGCCGGACGGTTCAGCCGGATGGACGCCTCCACTTCCGCCGGAGAATACTTCTCCCGCCGCGGGTGGTACTTCAGCAGCCGGTGCGAAAATTTCTCCTGAAGCTCTCCCGCAGCAACGTAATGGAAACCGAGATACCGCTCCTCCGGACGGTGCAGCGCGAGAACCTGCCGGTTGTCCAGCGTTCCCGCGACAACAGGCACGCCTTCCAGTCCGACGAAAAAGCCGCCGGCCTCATTGCCCCGGCAATGCAGATGGGCATCGTAAAAAATCATTGACGGCCAACCATCGCCTCAAGCATCTTCTGCTCGGCCTCTTTGATATATTCCACCGTCATCAGCGACTTGGGACCTTCCAGAATTTCATAGCCGATCCGCTCATTGTCGCTGCCGATCAACGGCACCTGATAGCCTTCCGTCAATCTGGAACGATCCCAGAACCGCGAGGACACAGCTTCATCGGTAAAATCCAGCAGATTGCATCTCCGTACAATGCGGGCCCCGGCCGGCAGGTCATAGAAGAAAAACATGGAACTTCGCGTGCTCTGCGGCCTCAGCCCATCCGGCACGGACCCGCCGTTCAACACATCGAACCAATCCTTGAGAAAATCCCGGCCCGAAACAATATCCACCAGGTCCGAAGCGATACAGCCGCTGGAACGCGCTCCGATTTCCACCGGAGAGAGCGTCCCGTCCGGTTTCAGCAGAATTTCCAGATGCCCCAGCGAACAGGAAAAACCGAGCGCCTTGTAACAGCGAACGGCATAATCCGCAATCTTCCGCTGCAAATCATCAGGCTCGCAGTTGTAATGGAGCTTGACCGCGATTTTATTGCGAACCGCGTTTTCCGTGTGCGTTTTGCGGGAGACGGCATATACACTGACATGCCCGTCGGCATCGCCAAGCATTTCCACGGTATACTCCCGGCCGACCACAAACTCCTCGACCGTCACCAGCCGGTCGGAGGCTTCCGCCTGCGCCTTTTCGAAGGCACGGCGCACCTCATCCCCGGCGGTTCCCCGGGTGATGATGGTTATTCCGCGCGAAGAAGCGGAGTTGTCCGGCTTGATGATGATATCCATCCGCTTCGAAAGCTCAAACACGGAATCTTCACAGTGCCGATACTGCCGCGCCTCCCGGTTCAGCAATCCGAGTTCCCGCCAGCGGGCGGTCATCCGGCATTTTGAGCTGGAATTTTCCAGCCCGGAGTCGGAAATGGTCTTCAGCCCGAGGGCCCGGTGAACTTCCGCCAGCGCGGGAACCGCCAGATCGATGGAGGTGTAACCGAATTTCACATCCGGCCAGCTTCCATCCCGTTTCAGGGCTTCAATAATCGGCCCGGCGTATTTGACGTCAAGGCGGTAATGCCGGTCGCCGGTCATCTGGGGATGTTCATTCCAATCGATCACATATACCAGATATCCCTTTTTCTGAAACTTGTTCAGAACTCCGAAGTTCAACTGATTGCCGCCGAACAGCAAAAATATCGGTTTGCCCATAACTATTCGTCCTCTTCAAGATAACGCTTAAGGCATACGGTGTCATATGTGTCCCACTTCTTAAAATCGATGCAGTTGAACCAGATATCTTCCTGCTTCTCAATATTCTCAAGCCGGGTTAAAAATTCCGGTCCGATCATATCGCGGGGAATCACAACGACGCCCGTGTCGTCGCAAACGGCGATGCCGCCGTCGTATTTTGCACGGCGCTCAGCGACAATCCGCTTCACGTCCTCCGACTCCTCAACATGGTTGTTGAAACAACCGACCGGCGTCACGCCCCGGCACCAGACGGGGAACCGGTTTTTGATGAGGTCGTTGGCGTCTCGCATGTGTCCCATCCCCACGACCGCCGCCGCCATCCTGTAGTAGATGAGGAACTTGCAGATCAGTTCCCCGGCCAGCGCACGCTTGTTGACATGGATTCCGTCCATCAGGACGACCT
Organism: Victivallis lenta; assembly: GCF_009695545.1. Lineage (NCBI taxonomy): Bacteria > Pseudomonadati > Lentisphaerota > Lentisphaeria > Victivallales > Victivallaceae > Victivallis > Victivallis lenta. The sequence goes on from NZ_VUNS01000002.1 coordinate 18,768, forward strand.
CGCCTTCCCGAACGTCCCGGGCCTGCTCGTGGATGCTCCAGTTGCTTTCGCTGTGGCCGTAGATGTAGTGGATGACTCCCACGCTGTACATGCCGGAGTTGACCGGATGAATATCGTCCAGCACTCCCGTTTTCCCCAGACAATCGGCGACTTCCGTGGTAGATACCCGATTCCGTTTCAGAAAGTCTAAAATCTGTTTTTGTATTTCACTCATTTTCGATATCCTCTGTGTCGATTCCGCAAAACGGCTCTCTTGTTCCCGGCTGCCGGCCATCGCAGCTGCCGGCGGCTGTATGTCAGATTTCAGGCGAAGCAATCCAACGCCGGAATTCCCGCGTCATCATACGGTCCCTGGTTCACGATCAGAAAACAATCCGCAGCGGGAACGGAACCGCTGCCGTTCTTTCACCTCAAGCACAAAGCGGGCATGACCGGAATCACCCGATGCCGCCGGCTTAAAGTAAAAAGGAGTTTAAGAACTTATCAGCTGATAAGCTTTGAATGAATAATCGCTTAAAAATGCCTTGTCTGGCGCAGGCCGGAAACAACAGGCCCCCTTCCCGTGCGGGTGCCGGTTTCCCAAATCACGTCCTGCAGCCGCGGCGCATCAGTTTCCGCAACAATTCCGGTGCCTCGAAACTCGCCGGAACGCGGCTCGAGGCACCGGAAATGCAGATTTTACAGTGGAGGAGCCTTCCCCGATGAATCGGTCAGACAGCCATAACACCCGAGGAACAGGATGCCGTTATCATACAGATCTCCGTGCCGCCGGCAATGCTGCAAATGCCTCTTCAATCAATTCGGAATCCGGACACGGCGGTGACTATTTTTCGTTTCCCGGCGGAAACGCTGCGTCACACCGGAACGGCTGCCTACAGCCTGCCGTCCACAACTTCCCGCGGCAGGCTCCCTTTGATGTCGAACACCACCGCGTTGCCATCGCAAAACTTCGTCACATCCATGTCCGTAAATTCGCGGTGTGCCACGGCGAGCACAACCGCATCGTAAACGCCGAAGCGCAATACATCCGCATTCTTCACGGATTTCAGACCGTAGAATTTCTCAACCTCCTCCGGTTCCGCCCACGGATCGAAAATATCCACATCGCAACCGAACTCCCGCAGCCCCCTGACGACGTCAACCGCATGGCTGTTGCGAATGTCCGGACAGTTTTCCTTGAAGGTGATTCCAAGCTGGAGCACTTTCGCTCCAAGTATCTTGCGCTCTTTCCTGATCATCAGTTTAACGATCTCGGCTACGATGTATTTGCCCATGCCGTCGTTGATGCGGCGGCCGGCGAGAATCACTTCGGGCAGGTAGCCCAGCGCCTGCGCCTTATGGGTCAGATAATACGGATCGACGCCGATGCAGTGTCCCCCGACTAAACCCGGTTTGAATTTCAGGAAGTTCCATTTCGTTCCCGCCGCGGCCAGCACATCGTTCGTATCGATTCCGATCAGGCGGAAGATCTTCGCCAGCTCGTTCACAAAAGCGATATTCAAATCCCGCTGCGAATTTTCAATCACTTTCGCGGCTTCCGCGACCTTCATTGAACTGGCCCGGTGCGTCCCGTTCTTCAGAATGCTGCCGTAAAGCGCATCGACGATATCGGCAGTCTCCGGCGTCGAACCGGAGGTGATCTTCTGAATCTTCGTCAGAGTATGTTCCTTGTCGCCGGGATTGATCCGTTCCGGGCTGTATCCGCAGAAGAAGTCGGTGTTGAATTTCAGGCCGCTGAATTTTTCCAGAACCGGCACGCACTCCTCTTCGGTGCAGCCCGGATATACCGTGCTCTCGTAAACGACGATCGCTCCCGGCTTCATCACCTTGCCGACGGTTTCGCTCGCTTTATACAACGGCGTCAAATCCGGGCGGTTGTACTGATCCACCGGCGTCGGCACGGTCACGATAAAAATATCCCGGTCTTTCAGGTCGGCCGGGTCGCCGGAGTATTTCAGGCGAATCGCGGCTTTCAAGTCCTCCGATGAGGTTTCGAGCGTCGTATCTTCCCCCCGGCGCAATGCTTCCAGGCGTTCCGGTTTCACATCGAAACCGACGGTGTCATACTTCCGGCCGAATTCGACCGCCAGCGGCAACCCCACGTAACCGAGCCCGATCAAGCCGATTTTTATCTCTCCACTCTTAATTTTCAACAGCATACTTCCGGCTCCCCTGAAAATAAGTATGTTTTGGTTTCAATGTTCTTTGCAAATTTCATTTTATGGCGTCAACAATCCGTTTCATCACCTCAGAAACTATTCTCGAGATACCAGAAAGGAGATTATTTTCAACCTGTTGAAAAAACAGCGTTACGAAAGCGCCGTCGAATTCAGCCTGCAGATGTCCATTGCCGGCTTGACCGCGCAAAACGAGAGGACCGCCTGACCGCGCGAACTTCATGCCCGGCGATCAGCTCTCCGGAACCGATTGCCGGAAGCCGGAGGAGGTTTTGCCGATTCGCATCGCGCGTTTCAGAAAGCCGTTCCCGCCGGCAAAGCGCTTCCGTCTGTCTGATGATTCCGCCGCCGCAACCGGGAGGGAATCAATAGAACGGAACGCATTCAGGCAGCATTCGGCAATGGAATTGCCTTCCCGGCCACAGGCCGCAGAAACGCAGCTTCCATGATATCGATCCGTAAGCGGCTGCCGAACCGCGTTCTCCGAAAGACAGAACGATTCACAAACAGAAATCTTTGCGGTTTACAAAATCGACCGGCAGCTCAACCGTCATAACAACCGGTATGGCGGCAAGCTGCACAACAACGGTCTCATGATTTTTAAACCGTTTAATTTGGGCGACCTCACCTTTCAAATAACCTTTCGTTATGACGACCGGATCATTGATTTGCAGGTTCGTCATAACTTCCACTTTGTGAGTCTGCGCTAAAATTTCATATTTCCGGACCGTTCGCAAATCTTTCAACAGACTTGCAGAATCATAATCATTCAGATAGAAAACCTTCAGAAGGTTTCTGTTAATTCGTGTTAAATCGAAGCCGTGACGAACAATGGAAGCAAAAACGTATCCTCCCCCGAACATGGGAACCATTCTCGTATAGATGCGATGCTGGTATTCGGTTGTCTTTTTAATCAACGGCAAATAACAGATGACGTTCTGTGCTTTTAATGCCTCGTATAACTTTATCTCGCAAAGAGACTTGGATTTGAAATACATCCAAGCGCTTCCTTCATGAACCCTGAGTAAATCGCTGTAGATATCATCATCCAAGTGTTCTTCCATTGTCACCTCAAAACAAGTAATCCGGGCAGCGCGAAGCGATAGCTTTTAGGGGTTCTAAAGCTATCGCAAATACGAAAGACAGCCGCATTCCGTTCAGAACTGGAATTCGCGGCTGTCTTTTTCTGAATGGCAAAATGCCGCCGGAGAGACAAAAAACCTCTCAACGACACAAAGCTGGATTTTTTTATATTCGTTCCGGGAATCGGAACAGGGCGAAGCCCCTGCCTGAATCCCGGCATGCAACCTGCCTGCAGAAAATCCGATCCGATGACCGGCGCCATCAAGCATTGCGGACTCCTCCGCAACTGTTTTCCGGGAGCGGGAACACAAAAATACCGTAGCCGGCATCGCTGCTGAAATCATCACTTCGCTGTTCCCTTGTCCCTGTTAATTTTCTTCAGATTAATATTATAGCGTAATTTCCCGTAATGTCAACATATGCAGCACTGAAAAATACGGCTTTCTTCACTGCCGTCAACGTTTTTCCTCTCTCTGAATCATTCCGCCGCAGCTCTCACGGCAACCGTTCATGCTGCCGGGCAGCAGCCTGTTATCCGGCTCGTTTAACGCAGACAATCGGAAGTAATCGGCCAGGTCCTCTCCGCCAAATCGGTCGACCTCACAGGAAACACAGGTTCCAGCACCGGCTTCATCATCGCGGACGGCGTCGAAATCCGAAACCGCACGGACGCATGGCGTTCTTCAGGCTCCGCAAAGCATGGAAACGATCCGCCGCGGGGCGCCTGCCGCGCTGTTTTTCGCGGAGCGGCACGCCGGCATGCGCATCATTTCCACTCATTCTTCCTGAAATCGACCGGCTCCGCGACGTAAAGCTTCGAAAGGCCGTTTCCCCGCACAACCCGGAAGCGCCTGCCGCGCCCGTCCGTCCATGCAGAACCCGGCAGCTCAAGCCTGGTGACGAGCAGCGCCGCGCCGGAACGGTCCGATTCGACCAGCGGCAGCGGAGACTTTTCCCGGAAGGCGGCAAGCGCTTCTTCATCCAGCTCAGCAAACGGTTCGACCGCACACACGCCCCGGCATTTCAGCTCACGCACCGCCTCCGAATTGCAGACCGGCAGCGGAAAACCCGCGATAATCCGCACATCGGGAAATTCCCGCAGAAGCTCCAGCCCGTGCAGCGCTCCGATCTGAAACACGCGGACGCCCGAATCGCAGGCCGCCCGGAGCCTTTTCCGCAGCGCCGGAAGTTCCGCCTCAGGCGTGAATCCGGGCAGGATCATCCGCTCCCCTTCCGGAGCAGGAGGAACCTCCCCCGGCAACGCACGGCTGTCGCGGTAAAAACGGTACAGCGCTTCGGCCAGCTCGGGGCGCAGGTTTTCCGGCCGCAACCTCTGCGCCGCCCACTCCCAGAATTCACGCCGCAGCGTCTTGAGGAGGCTCGCCGGGACGAAGAACGCGCCCTCCACCACGGCTTCGACCTCCGGCGCCGACCACGGCTCCGGGACAGCCGAAGCAAATTCCGCCGCCGCGATTCCGGCAGTGAACGGCCGCTTTCCGGCCGGAGCGAAATCGACGGCGCGACGCCAGCATTCCCCGGGCAGCTCCGCAATCGTTCCCGTCCACTCCGCCGCCGTCAGGCGCAGCGAAACGGCGAGCGGATGACGCCCGGGAGGAAGCGCCGCGGCCTGGCGGCTGAAATCGTAACCGTTCTCCCCGATCTTGTAGAGCAGCCAGCCCGGTTCTGCCCGGAACTCCCCCGGGATGAAACAGTTCGCCCCGGCCCGGACCTTCACCGCGCTTTTTCCCTGAAACCGCAGGTCGATCAGCGTAAAGCTCTCCCCTTCCCCGCCCTCGGGCGGCACCAGCCGGAGCCGGTCGCCGAGATGGAGCCGTTCCAACGCCGTAACAGACAGCCCGGCACGCGCGTACTTCCCGACTTTCGCCGCCGCCACACCGAAGGAACCAAGCCGCCCGGCATCGATCAGGGAGCTGTATTCGTTCGCAAAATAAAAACCGTTCGACGGCCGCCGCGTCGCCGTCGACCGCAGAAGCTTCTCCGCTTCCAGCAGCAGTTCCGGCGGGGAATCGACCGGTCCGTCCAGCAGCAGCCGGTAGGCCTTCACGGTTTTCCAGACATAATCCGGCGAACGGAGCCGCCCTTCGATCTTCAGCGAAGCGACCCCGATCCGCCTCAGCTCCGGCAGCAGCGGCACACCGTACAGATCGCGCGGGGAGAGCAGGAATCCGGAACGGCCGGCCGCATCATATATTCTGCGGCACGGCTGCTTGCACTTGCCGCGGTTGCCGCTCCAGCCCCCCAGTGCCGACGAGAGCAGACACTGCCCGGAAAGCGAACAGCAGAGCGACCCGTGAATGAACACCTCAAGTTCGAGCGTGGAACGCGCCGCGATTTTCCGCAGCTCGTCGAGCGTAACCTGCCGCTCGAGGATCACGCGGCGGATTCCGAGCCGGGCCGCCGCCGCGACTCCGGCCGAGTTGTGAATTCCCATCTGCGTCGAAGCGTGAAGCACGAGCGACGGAAAATACTCCCGCGCCAGGTTGAGCACACCGAGATCCTGCACGATCAGCGCATCCGGCCGCAGCTTCGCAAGTTCGGCCAGATACGCCGCAACCTCGGAAAGTTCCGTCTCCTTCACCAGCGTATTCAGCGTCAGGTAGAGCTTCCGTCCGCGGCCGTGGGCGTAATCAAGCAGCCGGGCGAGCGAATCCGGAGTGAAGTTCTGCGCCCGTTCGCGCGCGTTGAACTTGCCGAGCCCGCAATAAACGGCGTCGGCCCCGGCATCGTAGGCGGCGAGCGCCGTCTCGAGGTTTCCGGCCGGAGCCAGCAGTTCGGGAGTTGCCGCCGGTTTCATTTCCGGTATGCCTTGTGTTCGCGGCGGCGGGCGCTGACTCCCTCTTCGCTGGTTCCGGCGCTGACCAGCTCATACAGCAGCGCCTGTTCCTTGCCGGGAGCCGGACGCAGGATGCGGCCCAGCCGCTGCACATGCTCCCGGACGCTCGCCGAACCGGAGAGAATGATCCCGACCGCCACGGCCGGAACGTCAACACCTTCATTCAGCACCTTGCTCGTCACAAGCACGGTATAGGTTCCGGCGCGGAACAGATCGAGGAACTCCTTGCGCTCGCCCGGCTTCGTCCGGTGGGTGATCACAGGCCAGCAGAAGCGGCGCCCGAGGTCGTAAGCGGCCGCATTGTCGGCGGTGAAGATGATGATCCGCTCCCCGGCGTGGCGGTTCACGATCTCCCAGACCATGCGGATCTTCGCCTCCCCGCCGCGCGCGATGCGGCGCTGTTCGAGAAAGGCGCGGAACACATCGCGGCCGCCCGGCAGCCGGGCGCAGAGCCCGAGGAACCGGCCCCACTCCGATTTGAAACGGAAATTCAACCGGTTCGCGGCCAGAAAATCGGTATAGATTCTGCGGTTGCGCTCATACGCCTCCGCCTCGTCCGGGTCGAGTTCCACCGGCACCGGAATCGTCCGGTAACGGGAGAGCACCTTGCCCTCAAGGTCGCCGATCTCGATCCGGCAGACGATCGGGCCGAGCAGGTCCTCCAGCACGGCGGCGCGATCGTCCGGCAATTCGGGCGTTGCCGACAATCCGAGCCGGTACGGTGCGATCGACATGGCGGCGGCCAGACGTGTTTCGGGACCCGGCAGATGGTGGCATTCGTCCGCCACCAGCAGCGCGAAACGGCCGCCGATGAACTCCATGTTCAGCACAGCCGAATCATAAGTGCTGACGGTCAGTTCGCGAATCGTGTGCTCCCCTCCCCCGAGCATGCCGATTTCACGCTGAAAGAAGTGTTCGAGCACGCCGACCCACTGCCCGAGCAGATCGAGCGTCGGCACGAGATAGATCGCCGGACGCTTCAGGTATGCGGTGGCCATGACGGCCAGCACGGTCTTGCCGCTGCCGGTCGGCAGCGCGGCCACGCCCCGGTAGAGCCCGGAACGCCAGGCGTTGAACGCCGTCGTCTGGTGAGGGCGCGGGACAAGCTCGACGGCGAGCGAAAGATCTTCGATGGGAGCAAAGGCGCGGGCCCGGTCGTCGATCTCGATGCCGGACTCCTGAAAAGCGATGACGATCGGGGCGTAATCGCAGCCTCTGCCGCGGAAATTCCGGGTTCTGTCATCATAACGGAAAAGCCGGAGCAACTTATCCGGCAAAGCATCGCGGCTGACGCCGGAGAGCGCCAGGGTTCCGGCTTCGAACGAAAGGACCGGCTTCATCACAGCTTCTGCGGACGGAACGACCCGATCGCCCAGACGACCAGAAACACCGTAATTGCGATGATCGCCGCAGTCCAGCCGTACTGCGCCAGCCGCCGGCCGAAATGCTCCAGGCGGCCGCAGACCAGAAGGAACAGCACGATCAGGATTCCGACGGCGACGCCGGCGGTGAGCCCCCAGCGCCGCCCCTTCTTCCAGTCGGGATAGTCCGGGATATCCACCGCCTCGACCTGCCGGAGCAACTCCTTCAGCCGGGGATCGTCTTCCGGGTCACGCATTCAAGCCGCTCTCCTTCCTGTTCTCCGGCCGGAAGACGGAACTCCTCCGGCCGGACGGGTCGATCAGAAGTTGAAGTTCAGGATCGGGAATACCGGAATCCACGCATCCTTGCTGTAATTGATGAATCCGAACTGCATTCCCTTGCCGTCCGTCATATTGAAGAGGCCGAGCTGCAGCGAGCCGCCCTTTTCTCCGGCCATGTTCACAAAGCCGCACTGGATGCCGGTGAACGGACCGTCGGCAATGCTGACCGCGCCGGCCTGGAAGCCGGTGAAGCCCTTCGACAGCGCGAGCGCGAGACCGCCCTGAATGCCGGTGAAGTTCCCGGCCTGCGAAATCAGCGCGAACTGGGCGCCCTGCACATCACCGGCCAGCGCATACGGCCCGGTCGCCTGAAGACCGTTCAGGGAGCCGGTATTCAGGGTCGTCACGAACGCGGCCTGAACGCCGTTCAGGTCCTTGCTCTTGACGATGACCCAGCTGGCCTGCGCGCCGTTGATCGTGTCGGTGCCCGAATAGACCCACGACACCTCCAGACCGTAGACGGAACCGATGCCACCGGAGGCGACCCAGCCGGTCTTGAGGCCGAAAACATTCGAATTCCAGGTCGAATTCGGCACGTTCGGCAGGAAAACGAGCTGGAAAATCGTCCATTTGTCCAGCGGCTGCGGGACATCCGGATCATTGTAATAGAGTTCCTTCGCCTGAACGCGCGGTTCCGGAACCGGAGCCGCCGCGGCGGAGAACATCCCGACGGTGCAGCCGAGCATCAATGCGGACAACAGATATTTTTTCATGATGGTTTACTCCTCTTTCGTAACGCTTCAGAAATTGAAATTGACGATCGGCAGACAGAAGACCGGGCCGTTCTCGATGAAATTCAGGAGACCGATCTGGAACGTCTCGTCATCGGCGAAGTTCACGATTCCGAGCTGAAGCCCGCAGACCTTGACCGACATGTTGACCAGTGAGAACTGAATGCCGGTCACCTCCTGCGCATCGCAGGCGATGAGGCTGCACTGCAGACCGTTCACTTCGTCGGTGCCGGCCCAGAGCACCGATGCCTCGACGCCGTAGACCGGAGCTTCGCCCGCGCTGACCGGGGCGCCGACCTTGACGCCGTTGGTCTGCATATACCCGGCGTCGGTCGGGACGCCCGGAAAGAACTGCAGATTGATGAACGTCCACGGGTAGACCGGCGGCGGCAGCGTGTAAGCCTTGACCGGCTCAGCCTTGACGGCTTCCGCCGGAGCCGCCGGTTCGGCCGCCGCCGCGCCGAACGCCAGCAGCGCGAACATCGACATCAGAAAAAAATTTTTCATACTCTCTTCTCCTCCTGTTTTAGTTAAAGGATGGGTTAATATAAGCCGATATCTCCGAGATTGCAAGCAGAAAGATCCGCGGGGAGCGGAGATTCCGCGACGACGGTCTCTCCGGAAAGCGGATGGCGCAGCTCAAGACGGGCCGAATGCAGCGCCTGGCGCGGCAGCACGAGCCTGGCCCGGTCTTCGTCCGTAATGGCGTTGGAACGGATCTTCAGATAGATCGAGTCGTCCGGCCCGTACAACTTGTCTCCCAGCAGCGGAAACCCGAGCGAGAACAGCGTGGCGCGAATCTGGTGGAGCCGCCCGGTTTCGGGAACGGCCCGCACCATGCTGAACTTCCGGCCCGGCTTCTCCGGGCAGAGAAGCGTCCTTGCCGACTCGATCTCCACAGCTCCGGCGGGAGGACGTTCCCCGGCGACGAACCGGCGCTTCTTGCGGACCGGGCTCGCCGTATCCCGCACCAGAAAGCCGTACGCCTCGACCGGCTCCGGGAAGGAGCCGAAAACAAGCGCGAGATACTCCTTCCGGACCGGCCAGGAGGGTTTGCCGAGCTTCGCCGCGACCTTCGGGTTCTTCGCGGCGATCAGCAGCCCGGAGGTTTCGCGGTCAAGCCGGTTCACCAGATGGATTTTCCCGTAAACCGAACACAGCATATGCCAGAGCGTATGCCGGAAGAACGGGCCGGAAGGGTGCACGCAAAGGTTGCCGGGCTTATCCACGATCAGAAGCTCGTCGTCCTCGTAAGCGATCCGGTACGACAGCTCGGCTTCCGGCTCCGGAAGGTCCCCCGGAAAATATTCGAGCCTGTCGTGCAGCGCGAGAATCCGCTCCGGCTCCGCCGGAAGGTCGTTGACCAGAATCTCGCGCCGCGCAATGCGCTCGCGCCACTCGTCCGCGCTGCGGTAAGTGAAGCGCGCGGCCAGATAATCGTCGAGCCGCAGCCCGACGCCGCTCCAGTCGATCGAACTGCGGATGACCCGACGGGTCAGATCCTCAAACTGATTTTTCATCTTCCCTGCGCTCCCTGCCGGACGGCGCCGCGGCGGTCCGGCACACGTTTTCTTCAGAAAAATATGGATTTCCGCGTCGCTTTGCTTACTATACACCCTCGCCCCCCGCCGGTCAACTCCGGAAAGCAAAATGAATTTCCGCATTTTTAACCGGCCGGTTATTCCCTTAAAAACGAAAATTCCCGCAAACGCTTTGCACATCCAATACTTACGGAATTCGAGCCGTTCCGGGAGCCCGTTTTCCGGAAAAGTCAAGCATTTTTCAGGAAAAATATTTTCAAGAATAGCTATCAAAATCACTTGAAAGACACTATCCATAGTGATATCTTATGGGGACAACACAAGATATAGATAACCATTTTGAGGAGGAGCCACCATGCTGAAAAATATCGTAAAACGCGACGGACGAATCGCTTTGTACGACGAATCAAAGATCGCCGGCGCAATTTTAAAGGCGATGGCCGCATCGAGCGAAGGCAATCCCGCCGATGCGCCGCGGATCGCCGAAGAGGTCGGCCGGGTCATCGAAGAACGGCTCTCCGACCGGATTCCGCAGGTGGAGGAGATTCAGGATGCGGTGGAAGTCGCCCTGATGCGCAACGGTTACGAATCGGTCGCCAAGCAGTACATTCTTTACCGCGCCGGGCGCACCCGCACCCGCGAGATGAAAACCGGGCTCATGAAGATTTACGACGAGCTGACCAACGCCTCCGCCAACGCCTCGGACATGAAGCGCGACAATGCGAACATCGACGGCGACACCGCGATGGGCGTCATGCTCAAATACGGCTGCGAAGGCGCCAAGGACTACTATGAGAAGTACCTGCTGACTCCGGAGCAGGCTCAGGCTCACCGCTCCGGCGACATCCACATCCATGATTTCGATTTCTACGCCCTGACCACGACCTGCTGCCAGATCGATTTGCTGAAACTGTTCAAGGGCGGCTTCTCGACCGGTCACGGCTTTCTGCGCGAACCGAACGACATTCAGAGCTACTCGGCGCTGGCCTGCATCGCCATTCAGTCCAACCAGAACGACCAGCACGGCGGGCAGTCGATCGTGAATTTCGACTACGGCCTCGCCCCGGGCGTGGCGAAAAGCTACCGGAAGTTCTATCTCATGAACCTCTTCAAGGCGGCGCAGATCCTCGCCCCCGAGAAGGAGCTCAAGCTCGAGGACTTCAAGAAAATGGCCGCCGCAATCAGGGAAGAGAGCGATTTCGGCCCGCAGCTCGGCGGCAACCGCGACTATGAGGAACGCGAACTCGCGCGGCTGACCGAAATGCTCGGCAGCGGCGAACGCGCGGCAAAGGCGCAGGAGTTCGCGCTGCGCGATTCCGAGCCCGAAACCGACAAGGCGACCTATCAGGCGATGGAGGCGCTGATCCACAATCTGAATACGATGCACTCCCGCGCCGGCGCCCAGACGCCGTTCAGTTCGATCAATTACGGCATGGACACCACGCCGGAGGGGCGCATGGTCATCAAGAACGTCCTGCTGGCCACCGAAGCCGGGCTCGGCCACGGCGAGACCCCGATCTTCCCGATCCACATTTTCCGGGTCAAGGAGGGAATCAACTACAATCCGGGCGAGCCGAACTACGACCTGTTCAAGCTTGCCTGCCGGGTCTCGGCGAAGCGGCTCTTCCCGAACTTCTCGTTCGTGGATGCTCCGTTCAACAAACAGTATTACAAGCCCGGCCACCCCGAAACGGAGATCGCCTACATGGGCTGCCGGACCCGCGTGATCGGCAACGTCTACGATCCGGAGCGGCAGATTACGAACGGCCGCGGCAACCTCTCGTTCACGTCGATCAACCTGCCGCGCCTCGCGATCGAGGCGAAAGGCGACGAAAAGAAGTTCTTCGACAGCCTGTACGACATGATGCGCCTCGTGGTCGGCCAGCTGAACGACCGCTTCGAAATCCAGGCGCGGAAAAAGGTCCGCAACTTCCCGTTTCTGATGGGCCAGGGTGTCTGGATCGACTCCGAGAAGCTCGGCATGGACGATGAAGTGCGCGAAGTGCTGAAGCACGGCACGCTTTCGATCGGCTTCATCGGGCTGGCCGAAGCGCTGACCGCTCTCTACGGCCATCATCACGGCGAAAGCGACGAAATGCAGGCCAAGGGACTCGAGATCATCGGGAAAATGCGCAAGTTCGTCGACGACCTGTCGGCGCAGACCGGCATGAACTACACGCTGCTGGCGACGCCGGCCGAGGGGCTCTCGGGCCGCTTCATCCGGATCGACCGCAAGAAGTACGGCGAGATCAAGGGCGTGACCGACAAGGAGTATTACACGAACAGCTTCCACATTCCGGTCTGGTACAAGATTTCGGCGTTCGACAAGATCCGCAAGGAGGCGCCGTACCACGCGCTGACCAACGCCGGGCACATCTCGTATGTGGAACTCGACGGCGACACGGCGGAAAACCTCGAGGCGTTCGAAGCGATCGTCCGCGCCATGCACGATGCCGGAATCGGCTACGGCTCGATCAACCATCCGGTCGACCGCGACCCGGTCTGCGGCTACAACGGCATCATCGGCGAAACCTGTCCGAAGTGTCACCGCCACGAGGAGCCGGGCATGCCGAAATTCGAGCGGATCCGCCGGATCACCGGCTATCTGGTCGGAACGCTCGAACGCTTCAACAACGCGAAACAGGCGGAGGAGCGCTCCCGCGTCAAGCACGGAGTGGGCTTCAATTGAAATGACGCCGGAGGAGAAAATATTCCGCCCGTCGGAAGAGGAGCCGGAGGCCGCTGAAGCAGCCTCCGTTTTTTCCGCCGCGCCTCACGGCCGCTCCGGCCTCATCAACCTTGCCGGATTCGACGACGAGTCGATCACGAACGGCCCGGGGCTCCGCGCCGTGGTTTACGCGCAGGGGTGTCCGCACGGCTGCCCGGGCTGCCACAACCCGCAGACGCACGCCTTCGGGACCGGCCGGGACTGCACGCCCCGGGAGCTCTTCGAACGCATCCGCCGCAATCCGCTGGTGAGCGGCGTGACTTTTTCCGGCGGCGAGCCGCTTTCACAGCCCTCCGGCTTTGCGGAACTGGCGGCACTGCTGAAGGAGACCGGCTACGAGATTGCGATCTACACCGGCTACCGGTTCGAGGAGCTGCTGAAGATGCGCAACCCGGCCGTCCGCCGGCTGCTTGAGCAGGCGGACGTCCTGGTCGACGGCCCGTACCGCGAGCGGGAACGCAACATTCTGCTGCGCTTCCGCGGCAGCGCGAACCAGCGCATCCTGAACCTCCCGGCCTCCCTCAAAGCCGGCCAGGCCATCCTGATGCCTCCCGGCCGCTGGCGCGAAAACGCATAACCGTTAATCGGCTTCTCTCTCCCTGAATCGAGAAGGAGGGAAATTTGAGTGATGCTCAAATTTCCCTCCTCTCACACCACCGGACGTACGGTTCCGTATCCGGCGGTTCCGAAGTTCCATCGTCTTTGCTGTAAATGCTGTGTTGTTTGATGCACCATAGATACCCCCATACCTGCCGGGCATGTCTCTTTCGACGGCTTCAGGAATCCTCACCTGAATTTCTGCTTCCCCACAACTTCGAAAATACAGTCTTGATTTTCCTTCAGCTCGGTCCTTTGTGCATTGCCACACTACTATGACCTCTGCTGACTTCTGCGCCCTCATCACACGACATCACTGCCGCATTAGCCTAAGCTAGAGCGCAGATCTCCCCAAACAATGCGCACGACTTTCACATTTATGCCCGTCCGATCTACATGAAACGTTTCCGGACAGGTTTCGGACTTTGATGATTGTGGCCATCTCATCCATGTCTCATGCCTATTATCGGCTTCCTGTTCGTCGGGCCAATGCTTTGCTATGGACTTCCTTCAGATTCCGGCTCGCGGCGGACACCCTTACCCAGTCGCTGTAGCCTTCTCCCTGTTGGGCGGCTTCGGAACTTTCACCCGTTAGTCGTGCGCCCTGCCGGGCACACCACAAAACGGCAGAACTTTCAGCTCTGCCGTTTTTTCCGGAAACAATTACAACAGATCAGCGTTGTAATTCCTGGATTCAAGAAACTCAATGTTCCTTACCTTGATCTTACCGGTGGCAGGATTCCGGTCAAATGTAACGAGAATCTTCATTTCACCGGTAATATCATCGAAATATATTCCTTTCGAGGAATTCAGATCGAATGTGCCATACTTGGCATCATGTTTAACCAAATTACCGTCCGAATCGAGCCGATACACCAGGCCGTCCACATCCTGAATCGTCTGAGCAATGATGACCGCCTGAAACGTCGTGAGAGGTGCGGGACCGGCTTTCATCAGATTCATGACCTTACCAGCGACTTCCTCTTTCTCACGATCCGTATCCGCATCACTCGGAATCAGCACTTTTCCTCCGCCGACCCGGGTCTGTCGGAGAATTTCGGATCTGGCCAGAAGTGTATCTGTCATTCCTCCAACCGCATTTAGAATATCCATGAGATTTGTATACGGCGTACTTGCAATCGTCAAGTCATATTCACCGCGCCAATTCGCCTCTGTATCCTGCAGCATGGCGCCAAGCCAATACGCATTATCCTCTATCGGGAATGCGCTTCCTTCGGTTTTCAACATATTCCAGTCGATTTTGCCGTAGGACCGCGCTCTATTGCCAAGCTTGACTTGATCCAGAATCGCTCCGTCACCATCATAGTACGAGGTTCCGGCCACGTTATTACCCGCATTCCACTGCGGGTCCATATGATCTTCAATCGGGAACGTATCCCCATCCGCCGTCGCCGATGCACTCCCGACTTTAGCAGCATTCTTCAGGTTGATCGTCTGCCACTGCGCCGCCCGGTGAATCGCCCCGAGTTCCCAAAGTGAGAGCATCGGCTTATTCCGAATATAGGCAGTGGAGAGATGCCCGATCACTTTACCGCTGGAGTCCGTAGTGGACTTGGCATCATCACGCCAGGCTGGGTCCGTCACCAATTCCGCATCTCCGTCGGACGCTTTACCGGACGGATCCGCCTCTTTGTTGACCAACCCATGATCGAGAGATTCGGCAAATGTCACTTTCGTCAAGTCAAGATTCATCGTCAGTAAGTTCGTCTCATCGTACCCGAGTGAATTTGAACCGGCAACTACCGAAAGGTCATATTCAACCCAGTTAATGTCCGCCAACGGGCTCCAATCGCTTTCGCTCGGACTTCCAGGATTGAGCTTCGCAAACAGATTCTGGCGCGGGTCCCTCGCCTGCATGCCAGCAATCACCAGCTTCCGGAATTCCGGTTCGAGCGCAAATGAATCATCCGCCATCGGAATGGCTCCATCCGTAACTTTCTTGGTAAATAATTGCTTAGCCGGCAATGTGATCACATCACTCCAACGGACAAAATCGGCACCGGTCAGCTCCCCCGTAGAACCGCCGTCCGGACCAGTCAGCACAATTCCATTGACCTCAAAAGAAGCCTCGACAATATCAAAATTGGCCTTAAAATCAGTGATTCCGGTGATGGCGGCACCTCCCGTTTTCTCCTGTAGCACCTGGGCAAAATCCAATGTGGCATTCAATTCCGGCAGAGTCTTGCTGGCGATCAGGTAACCGTCTTTCCAAAGGGTTGAGGTACATTCAATTTCTTCGGTAAACGGAACAGTCGCCAATGTGAACTCCTGCTCCTTTTCAAAGTCAGCTGAAGAACCAGCCGGGGGATTGAAACTAACTTTTCCCGTGCCCTTGATTTTCAGTTTGATTGTCATCGCTTTCAGATGAATGAGCAGCTTATAATTGTCCGAACTGGTCTTCGCATAAATATTGATCAATTCACCGATCATCTCCGGGGTAATCGTGACGTTGACCTTCAAATCCTTGCCATTGGCACCCGTCAACGTCGGATTGATATCCAACCCGATGGCAAATTCATTGATATAAGGGGTCTTCTCATTGCCAGTATATTCCGGGAAAGCGCCTCCGGAGATAACATTGTTCTTCCATTCGGAAGCCGGCACATCCGAAGTCGGGACCGAATCTTTATCACAATAATCGATGATATTCGCCGCAATCTGCTTGCGCCGGAATTCTAATGTCGTAAACCCCCCCTTGTCCGAACCGATCATATTCAGAAAACGCAGACCGGAGGTCAGCGGCGAGGCCGCATCCTTGTCCGTAACATCGAACGTAGTACTGTTACGGAATTCGACCGGATCCTTCATCAGCTCCTGCACTGCCGCATCCGAATTCAGCTCGACACCATTCAAGGAAGTCCCCTCGAAGTCACCCCAATCATCCCTGTTCATATTGAAACGATGATAATATCTGCGCACCAGTTCCCCGGAAGTACCGTCAACAGCCGATTCGAATACCTCCATCTCGCCCGGCCAAATTCCGTCATCAAACCAACGCTTCAGCCACTTCGTTTTTTTCATCTCTTCGGTTGTCCACTCCGACGCCCAGCCTTGTCGAAAAATATCGAGAGTCGGCGCCAGAGAACCAATGATTGTCTCAGGCTTCGTCGTCCAGAACGACAGCGGCGTATTACCGAGCGGAACTTCTTCGATCGAACCATAAAGCGGATCCGTCGCCGCTGGATTCTTCATGTCCAGCACCTGATGCAGATTGATACGGCTGTCGGACCGCGGCGGCAAAACACGATATGCATAACGACCAATGATCCGCCGGTCATCCCCGCTCATGCCGTTATCAACAAAAATCCAATCCGGTTTACGCTTCTCATCCCCGGAAACGCCTTCCAGATCCGCATAAAACTGATCGTCCGAATCCTGTACTTTATCGGCATCGGGGGTATGGTCGAAACGAATCCGCTGATAAGCAGGCAACTCCACATCAAGGGTATCAGCAATGCTTGATTTGGTCTCCGTGTCATCTTTGATACTAATATCGTCATCACTGCGCTTTTCGTAATGACTGACGATTGTCGAGAGATCCGACACAATGATGTCATCGGTACCGGTAGAACCATCATTCGTTTTTCTGGAATTACCAAGATTATACTGGTACAGCATCACAGCCCCGGCGACCCGGTTGATCGCGCCGAGCGCCAGCACTTTCGCCTGGCTCCGGCTACTGTTATTATAAGCCACTTTCCGGGATATCACCGAATTGGTGACGAAGGCAAGTCCCAGAATCATCAGAAGCGAAAGAATCCCCAAAGCGAAAAGCAGGGCAATTCCACGCTCCCGGATTCGTTTGTCGGTTTGGTTGTTCATGGCAAATTATCCCCAGACAATGTTAATTGACCGTTTCAGTGATATCATCGAAAAATACCGTCCGGACAAAAGTCCGCTCGTTCTGCTGCAAAAATTCAGCCCGGCGCTCTTTTTGATCCGCATTGCTCGCCGGCATCTGCTTCCAGATATCGAAGCTCTTCTGATCTAGCATATAGAGCTTAACTTCCACCAACTTGGGAACCCTCTCCGTCGTCGTATCCGGAGGATTTACTGACGGTGAAGTACGCCGATTATCTGGATCGGCAATGGTGAATCCAGTCACCCGTTCCGCCACAATACTACCATCTACACTACGAACAGTACTCTCCAGATCCGTAGCGGAATCATTCATGCTCGCATATCCGCCCGTAGAGCCAAAAGCACGAAAATAGCTTTCGTATTTATTAGTTAAATCGTTGCTGCATAGAGTGCGGACTATCAGCGTATTATCTGTACCGTCCATTGAAAATCGAACGGCGCGCACCCGGTCACCGCCACCGACATTCGATGAAGTTTTGGTAAAAAAACAGATGGCATCATTCTTGCGGTTGTTATCTGCATCACTATAGTCGCCGTAAGTGATGACAAACGGCAAGTTCTTCTCCGTCGAAACCTGCGACTGCAGCAGATTCGTCACAAGATCCATCGCCACACGTCCATTCGCATAGATGTCGTTTCGCTTTTCCATTCCGGTCCAGACCCGCTGGGCTCCAACGAAAAACTGCAACATCATCGCCAACATGATAACAAAAACCGCCATGGAAACCAGCAGTTCAATCAACGTAAAACGCTGTTTCCCGAATTTTTTCCTGCTCATATTAAAATACCCCGTTATAAGTGGAATTGATTGCGGGAGTCAGTTGGAAGGTCGGATTAAAGATATCCAGAACAAACAGGCGCCTTTCTCGCAAGTAGTCGCTGCCCTTCTTGTACGGAACATCGGCCGGCCAGCTCAATTCAAGGTAGACCAAGCGCTCATAATTGTCTGAAACAGCAAGTGTTCCCCGCGTATAAGGAGCGCCCGCCTGAGCCCAATCACGGTACTCGATCTTCACATCCTCGGCCCATAATCTGGCTTCTGCGCTGAAGTCAACAACTTCCTCATCGTTGACAAAACTCTTCTGCTCATACCGGAATACATCGCCGCTGGGAGAAAGCAGAAGATTGTCGAAACCGGAGATACTTTCAAATGAATCGGAATCGATATTCTTTTCGTTTCGATTGTCAGTGTCCTTCAAACCTCCGATCAAACCGGAAGACATATTCAACGGTTTGCGGAAGTCGTCATTGATCCGCATCTGAACATACCCGAGTAAATATTCCGCCACATCCGCAGTGTTGTTGTCTGCAATCGCCGCCTTGTTCGCATTGATACCGACCGGAAACAGTACCATAATACTGGTAATACCGATGCCGATCACAGCCAGCGCCAACGCGACCTCAACCATATTGAAGCCGTGTTTCACATAACGTTTTTTCATGATTGAATATACTCCGCTCTTCATTGGATATACTCCACTTTCCCTGTGAATTGATTAACCCTCAGCTTCAGAAAGTTTGTCGGCTTCTCATCCAGTTTGGCTCCAGACTCCCGGACTGGATAGACTATCTGATCAGAGGGAGCGTCAAGTGCTTCCGCAACAACAAAATACATTGTTTGATTCTTTAAACCGCCATACGGGGTAAATACAACAGCACAGTGATTGAGCGTACCGGTCGGCATCGCCTCAGTCGTATCCGGAACCAGCAGATTCAACATGCCGCTGCCGAACTCACTGTTGCTACCGCTCGTTTTGCCCAACACACCTTTGCACCCGCCTCCCGATTCAACGCCGGGACTGGAATCATCCGCATAGACCAGCATCGCACCGTTCGGACTGTTCTTCCATTCTCCCTGCGGAACCCATTTAACGAAGGTATAGTCAGAGCCCCCTGTCGGCTCCACATAAGCCAGACGGAACCCGCCGTAACAGAACCATTTGGTCTCGTCATTTTTCCAAGTGGCGCGATTGCTGGGCAGAATCAAAGCGACATACTTCCGAGAAGCGGCGGCGAGGGATTGCGCCTGCTCCAATCCCAACTTCAAATTCGAAGCCAGTTGATCGACCTTGTTGCCTTTGATCATCCTGTTGAAAGCCGGCAGCATCAGAAGCATCAAAACTCCCATCAACAGCATCACGGCCAACAGTTCGATCAACGTAAAGTTTCGGCGTTTTCTTTTGTTCATGGTTCCTGTTCCACTACATTTGACTTCATATCTGATCGCTTTCCATTGGAAAAAATTTCCAGTCCGCTGAATCTACTATAGGAGCGTGATGATAATTTTTCAATCTCCCGGCCGGAACTTTTTTCAAAAAACTCCCGTCACTTATCCGTTTTTTCAATTCCTGCCCATGAGGGGAAGTAACGGAGAAATGACGGATCGCGTTCTCCTTCCCTCAGATACACCCGATTCCGGAAGAAACCGGCAGCTTTCCCCGACTTCGTGCGTTTTTTCCGCAATTGCGACTTGAAAACCTGCGTCCCGGCGACTACTGTATCCGGACGTCTCTTTCACATTCAACACTTAAGGAGTATTATGAGCGACCAGTTCAAGAACGAAATCGACCGGATGAGCTACGCCATGGGCATGAACATGGGCGAGTATCTGACCCGTACCCCGCTCGAAATCAACCTCGACGCCGCACGGGAAGGCATCGCCGATTTCATCAGCAAAGCCCCGAAGCTCTCCCAGGAGGAATACGTCGCCATGATGCAGCTCCTTCAACAGAAGATGCAGGAGGCCGGGCGCCGCCAGATGGAGCAGCTCGCCGCCGCAAACGCGACCGCCGAGAAGAACTTCATGGCCGAAAACGCCGGAAAAGCCGGCGTCACCGTCACGCCGAGCGGACTTCAGTATGAAGTAATCAAAGCCGGCAGCGGCCCGAAACCCTCCGCGAGCGACACCGTCCGCGTCCATTATGTCGGCACCCTGCTCGACGGCACGAAGTTCGACAGCTCCATCGACCGCGGAGAACCGGCCGAATTCGGCGTGAACCAGGTCATCGCCGGATGGACCGAGGCGCTGCAGCTCATGCCGGTCGGCAGCAAATACAAGCTCTACATCCCGGCTGCCATCGCTTACGGCGCCCAGGGAGCCGGCCAGGCGATCCCCCCGAACGCGGCGCTGATTTTCGAAGTCGAACTGCTCGACATCGTCAAATAACCGAGCGGGCCGGAGGAGGAGCGGACGACCGCCCCCCCTCCGGAGCCCGCCCCCCGACCCGCCATGCGACTCTCCCGATTCCAGCCGGATTCCTTTCCGCTCAAGGTGCTGCACTTCGACCATCAGAGCACCATCGACGTGCATGAGCATGTCTTTCACGAGCTCGTCCTGGTCGTCGCCGGAGAGGGGCGTCATGTGACTCCGGCCGAAGAGTACACGCTTTCGGCCGGCGACATCTTCCTGATCAAACCGGGCAATCCGCACGGCTACGAGGTCGAGCACGATTTTTCGCTGTTCAACATCCTGTACGAACCCGAGCGGCTCAATCTCCCGCTTTTCGACCTGGCCGACGAACCCGGCTACCGGGCCTTTTTCGAGCTTGAGCCGGAACTGCGTCGCCAGTTCGGCTTCCGCAAGCATTTCCGGCTCGGGAAAAGCCAGTTGGATGAGCTCACGCTCCTCGTCGAACGCATGAAGTTCGAAACCGAATCGGAAGAGGCCGGACACCGGTTCCGCGCCGTGGCGCTTTTCATGCGGCTGTTCGAACGCATCGCGCGCGTATTCAGCAGCTCGACGCTGTTCCGCGAGAACGACGAACTCTTCCGGCTCAGCGAAGTCGTCAGCTATCTGGAACAGCACCTGACCGAGACCATGACGGTCGCCGGGCTTGCGGAGCGGGCCGCCATGTCGCCGGCCACCCTGAACCGCGCTTTCCGGAGGACCGTCGGCAAGTCGCCGATGAATTATCTGAACGATCTGCGGATCAGCGAAGCTGAACTGCTGCTTCTGCGGAAGCCGTCCCTGCCGATCGCCGAAGTCGCCGCCGAATGCGGTTTCGACGACAGCAACTACTTTTCACGGCTGTTCAAGAAACGAACCGGCTGCACGCCGCGCTCGTTCCGGCAGCGGAATTCGAACTAGAGGCATCAAGTTGTACGACATCTTCCACGTTCCCGGCATCATCGCCCCGGCCGGAAAGCTCCGGCCGGATAAATTCGACACGGGCGTCGCCTATCTGCGCGCGACCGGCAGGGAGCCGAGGTTCGGCGCCCATGTGAACGGCCCCTCCGACACAGCCTACCTTTCCGCCGATGCCGAAGCGCGCGCATCGGACCTGACCGAACTCTGGCTCGACCCGAAGATCGACCTGCTGCTGGCCGTGCGCGGCGGTTTCGGCTCGGCCCACCTGCTGCCGCTGCTCGACTGGCGGATGCTGAAAAACCGCCCGGAACTGCCGCTGGCGGGATTCAGCGACATCACGGCGCTGCACTGGGCGATGGAGAAAGCCGGCGCCGGGCGTCCGATCGCCGGGCCGATGCTCGGCAAGCTGGCGGAAAGCGCCGCGTCGCCTTATACGGCGAAGTTTCACGCCCTCGCCTTCCGGCCCGGCGCGTATGAGCTGCCGCCGGCCGGCGAATACGGTTCGCTGACCGAACTCAGGAGCGGCAGAGCCTCCGGCTTGCCGCTGGTCGGCAACCTCTCCGTCGCCGCAACGCTCTGCGGAACGCCGTTCCTGCCGGACGCGGCCGGACGAATCCTGATCCTCGAGGACCTGAACGAACCGGCTTACAAACTCGACCGCTGCCTGACCATGCTCGAACAGAACGGCCTCTTCGAATGCTGTGCCGGAGTGATTTTCGGGCAATTCACCGACTGCGCGGATGAAGCGGAGCTTCGAAAGCTCTTCCGCCGCTTTGCGGCAAAGGTGAACGGGCCGGTCATCGCCAACTTCCCGTTCGGCCACATTCTGCCGATGGCCACGCTCGACTTCCATCGCGAACTCAGCATCGACAACGGCCGGATCACGATACTCTGACCCCCGCTTCACCGCCCGCAATCGAAGCGGGCAAGGAAGTCTGCAGCGGCGCGGCCGCCCTGACGAACGTGCGGACGGGCCGGGTTCAGCGGAATTTCGCGGTGCGGACATCCTCGGCATAGGCGGTCACTGCTTCGCGGAAAAGGCGGCCGAGCTCGGCGTAGCGGCGCGCGTGCTTCGGCGTGAACTCCTCGAACAATCCGAGCAGGTCGTTCAACACCTGGACCTGCCCGTCGCAGTCCGGACCGGAACCGATTCCGATGGTCGGAATCGAAATATTTTCCGAGATCATTTTGCCGACTTCGGACGGCATGCATTCGAGGACGGTGGCAAAAGCGCCGGCGGCCTCGACTTTCCTGGCGTCTTCGAGCAGCCGCGCCGCGTCTTCCGGCGTCTTGCCGGTCAGCTTGTAGCCGCCCGCGGTCATGATGTGCTGCGGCAGCAGCCCGAGATGCGCCAGCACCGGGATGCCGCTGCCGACCAGCTTCGCAATCAGCGGAGCAACCTCCGCGCCGCCTTCGAGCTTGATTGCGTCGGCGCCGGCCTCCTTCAGGGCGCGCCCGGCGTTGCGGAGCGCCTCTTCATCGCTGGCCTGATAGCTCATGAACGGCATATCGAAAATCACGAATGCATCGGGCGCGCCGCGCCGCACGGCTTTGGCGTGGTGCAGCGCCTCCTCCATGGTGAGCGGGAGCGTGTTCTTGTAGCCGAGCACGGTCATGGCCAGAGAGTCGCCGACCAGCAGCGAATCGACCCCGGCGGAGTGACAGATGGCCGCACCCGGGGCGTCGTAGACGGTCAGCATGGAAATTTTTTCGCCGGCGGCCTTGCGTTTGCGGAACGTCCCGACGGTGACTTTGTTGTTTACGCTCATGAAAAACCTCCTCTTTGCCCGGAATTATTCGTTGAAAAGACCGCTTTCCGGGAGCCTGCCGCTTCCGGCAGACCGCTTTCTTTTTATTAATATGCGTTGTTAACGGGATTTTTTCAAATTTTTTTTGCACTTTCGAGCTTGGCGTGGTATGTTGAAAACGAATGGAATGCACCGATGAATTCGGATTATGGAGGGTTTTTATGAAAAAAGAAAAAAAGAAACGGCTGCACCGCATTGCCGAGCGGGCGAAGGTGCGCCGCGAACGGAAACTCGAGACGGTGAACGGGAAAATCACGATCACGCACTCCGGGTTCGGTTTTGTGACGCTGCCGGAGAACGAGCAGGGCGAAAAGCCGGAGGATGTCTTCATTCCGCCGCAGTTCGTCGGAGACGCGATGGACGGCGACGACGTGAAAGTCGCGCTTCTGCCGCCGCGCGACGACCACCCCGGCGACCGCGACAGGGGGCCGGCCGGGAAAGTCATCGAAGTAATCGGCCGGAACCGTGAGGAGCTGGTCGGGGAACTGCTGGCCGGGCACCGGGTCCGGCCGCTCAACAAGCGCATGCCGGACGAAATCGAGATATCCGGTTCCCGGAACGGCGCCAAACGGGGCGACTGGGTGAAGGTCAAACTGCTGAGCCATGAGGACGGTGTCTGGCGCGGCGCGGTCCGTAGGGTGCTCGGGCGCGCCGGCGTCATCGCCGCCGACCTCGACGCCGTCATGGCGGAATACGATCTGGCCCCGGTTTACTCCGCGAAGGATGACGAGGAGGCCGCGAAAATCGAGCCGCGGGAGATTGCGCGCGAAGATCATACCGGCGCGCTGACGCTGACCATCGACCCCTTCGACGCGAAGGATTTCGACGATGCGCTGTCGATTGCGCCCGGCGAAAAGCCGTCCGAAGTCGTGATCGGCGTGCATATCTCCGACGTGGCCGCCTTCATCGCGCCGAAGTCGAAGTTCGACAAGCAGGCCGAAAAGCGTTCGTTCAGCTGCTACCTGCCGGGACGGACGCTGCCGATGCTGCCGAAGGCGCTGACCGCGAAGATCAGTCTGCAGGCCGGCGTGAACTCCAATGCGCACTCGGTGTTCCTGACGGTCGAGAAGGAGACGGGGCGGGTCGTCTCGTTCCGCCGCTGCCACACGGTCGTCAAAGTCGATCACCGGCTCAACTATGAAGAGGTGCAGGAGTTCCTCGATCACGGCAAAGCACCGGCCGACTGGTCGGACGGGCTCAAAAAGGAGCTCCGGCTCATGCTCGACGTAACCCGGAACATGCGGAAATACCGCAAGGCGGCGGAAGGCTTCATCGAACTCGACCTTCCCGAAGTCCGCGTACTCTGCAGCGAGGCCGACAACAAGATCCTCGGCATGGTTTCGAAAATGCCGCGCGAGTCGGAACAGCTGGTCGAGGAGTGCATGCTCGCTGCCAATTCAGCCGTCGGCACCGAACTCGGCGAAAAGGGAATCGCCGGAATCTACCGCGTCCACCCGCAGCCGGACCCCGAGAAAATCGCAGAATTCACCGGCATCATGGAGGACTCTTTCGGGCTCACTCCGGGCGACCTGACCGAGCGCAAGGCGTGCAACGCCTTTCTGGCCGGGCTGCCGGACGATCCGCGCCGGCCGGTGATCCTGAGTTTGATGCTGCGGTCGATGCCGCGCGCGTATTACCTCGAAAAACCGGCGCTGCACTTCGGGCTCGGCAAAACCCGTTACGCCCATTTCACGAGCCCGATCCGGCGTTACCCGGACCTCATCGTGCATCAGCAGCTCTGGAATTACGACACGAAAACGCGCACCCGCACCGCGGCGACCATGACCCGCGTGGCGGCCGACTGTTCGATGAAGGAGGAGAACAACGACGCCGCCTACTTCGCCGCGAACGACCGGCTCAAGCTCCGTTATCTGGAGGAGCGCCTCGACGCCGGGCTCGACAATTTCTACGAAGGGGTGATCGTCAAGGTCGTCGCGAACGGAATTCAGGTCGATATCCGCGCGCTCGGCATGTACGGCTTCGTCGAACGCGAACGGCTGCCGGGGGAATTCCGCCGCAGCGAATTCGGCTTCCGGCAGGAGCGCGGGCACAAGAACTACAAGCCGGGCGATTTCATCTATCTGCAGCTGTCGCATATCGATTTCGCGCGCGGCACCGCGCTTTTCGTGCCGGCCGGACACGCGAGGTAGCCGATGAGCCACGGATATTCGATGAAGCATATCGGAATCACGATCGTGATTTCGCTGGCGGTCGTCGTGCTGATCTCCCCGCTGCTGCGGCCGAAGGGGGACGGCCCGGCGCCGGTCGCGGCCGGGAAAGCGGCCGTCACGCCGGAGCTGCGCGCGGCCGTGCGGGAGTACCGCGATAAAATGACGGCCCTGTACCGGAGCGCCGAGCTGAAGTATGAAGCCGGAGCACTGCCGCTGAGTGATGTATGGGAGGCGGAGCTCCGCAGCCAGCTCGCGGCGCTCGACGATTTTGCGCTCGATGCGCCGGCCGGAAGGGACGGCGCCGTCACCCGCGCGGTCGTCACCGCTTACTTCCGGGACGAAATCTACCGGGTGTGGAAGGATAACCTCGCTGCGCTGGACGAGGATGAACAGTTCCGGATCACCGAAGAATGCTGCTTCGCCCGGATCGAGCTCGCCCGGCGGCTGCCGGAGGCGGCGGACAACGCCGCTTTCGCCTCCGCCCGCGCCGCCTGGGAGAAGGAGCACAGCGTGGAAAATTTGAAGAAGATGTTTGATGCGGAAATAGAAAAATGAACGATTTGCACCGGCTTGACGGCTTTCACGACCTCACTCTGCCGGAGTGGGGCCCTTACTCGAAAAAATATTTCGGAATCTCCCACCTCGCCGACCGGGAAAACGGCATGCGGTTCGATTTCACGGTCGCGCCCGCCATTTACCGGCGGCAGCTCGGGGTGCCGGACGCGCTGCGTCCCTCCGGCTATCTGCCGTGGGACGTCTCCGCGGATCTCGAGGATTACAGCTGCCGCCAGCAGCTCGAATCGAAGGACCGCATTTATGCGGACGTGCGGTTCGCGCGGATCACGGACCGGGTGCGGCTGGTCGAATGCCGCTGCGTGAACAACTCCGAGCTGGCGGCGGCGTTCGGCGTCCATCTGCTTTCGAGCCTGGAAGCGCCTCCCGAAAAGCGGGTCGTCCCGGTTCTGCCGGAGGGAGTAGTCTGGCTCGACTCGCTCGACCACGCCGGGCTTCTCCGGGCAAAGATGCGTCCGCAGGACAATCTGGTCTACGACGGGCTGCGGCGCGGCGAACTCCGCATATCCGGCACGGTCCGCGGCGGCTGCATCGAGTGGGGGGAAGAGGCGGGCGACCGGCTGCGCTTCCGGCTGCCGTCCCCGGTCGCCGGACCGACCGTCGCGGCGCTCCGCTGCCGCGTCCCGGCCGGGAAAACGGCTGAACTTCTCATCAACGGCGTTGCGGCCGCGATTGCGGGAACCGGAGAGTGGGAGCTGGTCACGGCGGGACTTCCCGCCGTCGAAGCCGGGGAGCTTGAGCTTGTTTCAACCGGCGGCGCCGCGTGGCGGATTGACGGCATCGCCGTCGGCGCCCGGGCCGCGGAGAGCGCTTTCGTTCCGGCGGAGATGAGCGTAACGCCTGAAATCGCGCCGGGGCCTGTCCCGAACAGCCGGATTCTTTCGTACCAATCGGTCGCCCCGGTTTACGGCATCCTCTGGAGCTTCGATTCGGATTTCGTGCGCCACTACCGCGCAAGGTCGATGAACGAGGTCCTGCTTTACAACGACGAGGTTCACCAGCCGTTCTTCGGCGGCAGCGCCCTGCGCGAAGGGGAAGAGGAGTGGGTCGATGCCGTCATGCAGCCGCTCGTGGCGCCTCCGGGACAGTCGGTGACGGTCTACGCCGTGGTCTGTTCCGGCTCGCGCGGCGAGGTTGAAACGGCCCTGCGCGAAGCGGCGGAGAACAAGCCGCGCTTTCCGGAAATGGCGGAGGAGTCGCGCCGGAGAAGCTTCCGGGCCGAGTCGACCGAAGCCGGCGCGCCCTATCGGTTCAGCCGGGAACGGCTCGCGGCGGTCACGCTGACCAACGTGGTTTTCCCGACCTGGTTCAAGGGGCAGAATGTCAGGCACCATGCGCCGGGGCGGCGCTGGAACTGCCTCTACACCTGGGACTCCGGCTTCATCGGGCTCGGGCTGCTTGAGCTCGGAACCCGGCTCGCGGTCGAGAACCTGAACGCCTACCTGACCGGTCCGGAGGATGACGAATGCGCGTTCATCCATCACGGCTCCCCGGTTCCGGTGCAGTTCTATTTGTTCGCCGAGCTGATGAACCGGACCGGCGACCGGGAGCTGGCGAAGTACTTCTACCCGAAACTCCGTCATTACTACCGGTTCATGGCGGGCCGCGCGCCCTCTTCGACCATGCGCGGCAGCGGGCGCAATACGCTGATCCGCAGCTGGGACTATTTTTATAATTCGGGCGGCTGGGACGATTACCCGCCGCAGCTCTACATCCACGCGCACAAGCTGCACGACGCGGCTCCGGCCGTCGGCAGCTCGCACGTGATCCGCGCCGCGAAGATCCTGCGCGGCACGGCCGCCGAGCTCGGCATTGAGGACGACATCGGCATGTACAACGCCGATATCGCGATGCTCGAAGGGCTGCTTCAGAAAGAGTCGTGGGACGAGGCTGCCGGCGTTTTCAGCTACGTCCGGCACGACGCCGGAGACCGGCCGTGCGGGATTCTCCGGCACGAGAGCGGCGCAAACTTCAATCTCGGGCTCGACGGCGCCGCGCCGCTGCTGGCCGGCATCTGCACGCCGGAACAGAAGGAGGCGCTCTGGCGGCGGCTTGAAAGCCCGGACCACTGCTGGACGCCCTGCGGAATTTCAACCGTCGACCGCAGCGCGCCGTACTACCGGCAGGACGGTTACTGGAACGGTTCGATCTGGATGCCGCACCAGTGGTTCTTCTGGAAGGCGGCGCTCGACGACGGCCGGGCCGACTTCGCGTGGCGGATCGCCCGGACCGCGCTCACCGTATACGAGCGCGAAACGGCCGAATCACGCGGCTGCTACGAGCACTTCACGATCGCGGCCGGGCGCGGCGGCGGCTGGCACCATTTTTCAGCGCTTTCGTGTCCGGTGCTGGCCTGGTTCGGGGCGTATTTCGTGCCGGGGCGGCTGACGGGCGGCCTCGAAGCCGCCATCCGGGAGTTTTCGGCCGGGGAAAACGAATGGCGCGCGTCGCTCGAGATCGGCGGTTATCCGGGTGAAGGGAATGCGACCTTCCTCGCCGTGACCGGTCCGGGCGAATGGCGCGCAAGGTACGGCAATCGGGAGTATCCGGTGCGCGGCCGCGTTCCGGGCACGGTCGAATTCGATCTTCCGCGCGGCAGTTCGGGAGCGCTGGTGCTCCGCCAGGCTTGAAGAAATCGCGCATTCCTCCTTGCGTTATCGGGTCTGAAGGTGTATATTCCACAGGATCAAACGGAAGGCGGCGGAATGGACGAAAAGCGCGTGGAAGAGTGGGCGGTGAAGTGGATCGGGGAGAACCTCGATCCGCGCCGTTGGTGCTACCATCACCTCGGGCACGTCCGGGACGTTGTGGCCGATGCCGCCGAGTTCGGGCGCCTCTCCGGGCTGCCGGAGCCTGAGCTGTCGCTGCTGCGCGCTGCCGGCTGGCTGCACGATACGGGTTATGCGATCGATCCCGCAAACCACGAAGAGGCCTCGGCGCGCAAGGCGCAGGAAGTTCTGCCGCAGCTCGGCTGCACCCCGGAGGAAACCCTGCGCGTCACCGGCCTGATCCGGGCCACCAGCCTCGAGCGGGAACCGGCGGAGCTGGCGGAGCGGATCATGCGCGATGCCGACATCGGCCGGCTCGGCACGGCGGATTTCGTCGGCGCCGCGCTCCTGCTGCGGCGCGAGCTGGCCCATTGCGGCCGGCAGTTCACCGATCTGGAATTCTGGCAATTCGAATCCGGCTTTCTCGGGAAAACGGAATTTTACACAGCCGCCGCCCGGAGACTCCGCGGCGCCGGTCTCGAACGGAACCGCGCCTGGGTCCTCAACGAGGTGGCCCGGCTGGAACGCGAGGAGAAAGCATGAATACGCTGCGGGTGCTCGAGGGGCGGGAACGGTATGAACTCATTCACCTCATCGCCGAGGGCGGCATGGGGACGGTCTTCAAAGCCAGGAAGATCGGCGTGGCCGGGTTCGAGAAGGTCGTCGCAATCAAGATGATGCGGAACAAATTTTCGGACAGCGAGGCCTATGTCCGGAATTTCATCAGCGAGGCGAAGCTCGTCGCGAACCTGATTCACGAGAATATCGTGCAGATCTACCATCTCGACCGCTTCAACGACGTCTACTATTTCGTGATCGAATATGTGGACGGCGTATCGCTTTACGAATTCATCGATTTCCACGCCAAGCTGAAAAAGCGCACGCCGCTGGATCTGGCGATCTTCATCGCGGCGCGGGTGGCGCGGGGGCTGGCCTACGCGCACAGCCGCCGCGGTCCGGACGGCAAACCGCTCGGGATCGTCCACTGCGACGTCTGCCCGCACAACATCCTCATCAACACCGAAGGGGTGCCGAAAATCACGGATTTCGGCATTGCGCGGATCACTTCGAAGTCCGCGGCGGAGCGGCATGTCTCCGGCAAGCTCGCATTCATGGCGCCGGAGCAGGCGCGGCTCGAGGAGGTGGATTTCCGGGCGGACCTCTATGCGCTCGGAATCGTCCTCTTCTATATGGTATCGGGCAAAATGGCGCGCGATGTGACGCTGCCGCCGAACGAGCAGCTGGCTCTGGCGCGCGAAAACCGCATCGACTGGACGCTGCTGCCGGAGGAGCTGCCGGAAGAGGTGGCCGACATGCTCCGCCGCATGCTGGCGACGGACCCCGGTGAACGCTATTCCGATACGGCGCTTCTGGCGCGCGATCTCGAATATTTCATTTACAAAGACGGCTACGGCCCGACCATCGTCACGCTGGCCGATTATATGCGCCGGCTGATGCCGGGACGGTTCGGAATCGAGCCGGCCGGCCCCGAAACGATCGGGGACAGCGACCGTACCGTGGTCATAACCCCGCAATAAGAAGGATTTCCGAATATGACTTTCATGGAGAAGCTCAAGCATTCGTCGCAGGTGAACCGCAGTCTGGTCTGTGTCGGGCTCGACCCGGAACGCACGAAGCTGCCGGAGTGCGTCCGGGAGAAGGAGCATGCGCTGTTTGAGTTCAACCGCGCGATCATCGACGCGACCGCCGACTGGGTCTGCGCCTACAAGCCGCAGGCCGCCTATTACGCCGGGCAGAACGCCGACGAGGATCTGAAGCTGACCATCGATTACATCCATGAGCGCGCGCCGGAGATTCCGGTGATCCTCGATGTGAAGCGCGGCGATATCGGTTCGACCGCGACGATGTACGCGAAGGAGGCATTCGAGCGCTACAACGCCGACGCCGTGACGGTCAACCCGTACATGGGGTTCGATACCCTGAAACCGTTCCTCGACCATGCCGACAAAGGGGTCATCATCCTCTGCCGCACCTCAAACCCGAATTCGGGCGACCTGCAGAACCTGGTCTGCGGCGGAAAGATGGTTTATGAGCACGTCGCGCTGCTGGCCCGCGACAGGTGGAACTACAACGGCAACGCGGCGCTGGTGATCGGGGCGACCTATCCGGAAGAGCTGCGGCATGTCCGCGAGCTCTGCCCCGACATGCCGTTTCTCGTGCCGGGCGTCGGCGCGCAGGGCGGCGACGTCGAGAAGGTCGTGAAGTTCGGCTGCGACCGGACCGGGCACGGCATCGTGATCAACTCGTCGCGCGGCATCATCTACGCCGATAAAACCGAAAACTTTGCCGCGGGAGCGGGGAACGCCGCGCGCGAACTGCGCGACCTCGTGAACTCCTTCCGCGACTGAACAGAAAGAACCGTTATGCCGATCACATCAGGACCGGAAACTAAAAAAAGCGCCGCGCTGCCGACCATCGCGATCGTCGGCCGCCCGAACGTCGGGAAGTCGTCGCTGTTCAACGCGATCGTCGGACGGCGGGTTTCGATCGTGCATGAGATGCCCGGCGTGACCCGCGACCGCGTCGTGGCGCCGCTTGCGCGCGGCGTCCGCCGCTTTCAGCTCATCGACACGGGCGGGCTCGGGATGCTGCCGGGCGAAAGCCGCAAGGTCGACGTCTGGGACAGCCGAATCGCCGACCAGGTCAAGGTCGCCGTGGAGGACGCCGACGTGCTGATTTTCGTCGCGAACGTCCAGGACGGCGTCGTGAACCTCGACGAGGAGGTCGCCCGCAAGCTGCGCGAATCCGGCAAGCCGGTGCTGCTGGCCGCCAACAAGTGCGACAATCCGGCGCTGGCCGACCAGGCGGTGGAGTTCATGCGGCTCGGTTTCGCCGAAGTGTACCCGGTGTCGTGTCTGCACCGGAACGGCGTGAATGCGCTGGTCGAATCCGCGATCGGGCTGCTGCCCGAGACGGAGCGCCCGCGGGAAGACGGCGGCGTGGACGGGCTTGACTCCGAAAATATCGCCCGCAAGCTCAACATCGCCGTGGTCGGCCGCCCGAACGTCGGCAAATCCTCTCTCGTGAACGCGCTGCTCGGCGAGGAGCGCGTCATGGTCAGTGATGTGGCCGGGACCACCCGCGATGCAATCGATGTCGACTTCGAGCTGCGTTTCCGCGGTGCAATGCATCCGGCCACGCTGGTCGATACGGCCGGGCTGCGCAAAACCGCCAAGGTCGACACGGTCGTCGAATATTTCAGCGTGATGCGTGCGAAGAGCGCGATCGAGCGGGCGGATTTGATTTTATTCGTCGTCGAGGCGAGTCCCGACGGCGTGACCGCGCAGGACCGCCGCATCGCCGGGCTGATCCAGCAGTCCGGCAAGGGGTGCGTCCTGGTGGCGAACAAATTCGACGTCTACAAGGAGACGTACAAGGTCAAGCAGATGGAGTCCGAGGTCCGCTACTCGCTGCCCGGCATGAATTATGCGCCGCTTGTTTTCGTGAGCGCGCGCGACCGCTGGAACCTCGACGGGCTGCTGGACCGGATCGCCGGGGTCATGGAGCAGCTTGAGCTGAAGATTCCGACCGGCGTGCTGAACCGGGTCATCACGGACGCCTTCGAGGGGCATACGCCGCCGGTGGTCGGCGCGGCTCCGCTGAAGCTCTTTTACGCGTCGATGATCGGCATGACGCCGCCCCGGATTCTGTTGTTCGTGAACAATCCGAAATATTGCGCGGACAACTACCTGACGTTTCTCCGGAATGTGGTGCGCAACGCGTTCGACCTCTCGGGGCTCCCGATCGAGATCGAGCTGCGCGAACGGCCCAAAAAGGTCCTGAGCATCCGCAGCGAGCCGGGGATGCCGCGGAAGCGCGGTTCCCGCAAGCCCGCCGCCGCGCCGGAGAAAAAGTCAGGGAAACCCGCCGCAGGAAAATCCGCGCCCCGTAAGGGCGCACCGAAAAAGAGAGGGAGAAAATGAGCAGCAAAGAGATCGAAATCAAGCGCTTCATGGCGCAGAAGCTTGAAGAGGGCGAATCGCTCTCCGACATCCAGAAACTCGTGAACGAGGCGTTCGGGACCCGGATGACCTTCATGGATATCCGCATTCTCGCCTCCGAACTCGAAGACGTCGACTGGGGTGCGCTCGACCCGGCGCCGGCCCCGGCTCCGGAAAAGAAAGAACCGGCCGAAGGAGAGGCATCCGCTCCGGCCGCCGGCGACGGCGGCACTGTGGTCGAGATCAGCAAGCTCGTGCGTCCCGGCACCGCACTTTCGGGCACGGTCCGGTTCCGGAACGGAGCGACGGCCGACTGGTATGTCGATTCGTACGGGCGGCTCGGAATCGAAAACCTCCAGGGCGAAAATCCGGGCGAGGAGGATGTGCGCGACTTCCAGACCGAGCTGCAGAAACAGCTCGGCAGGTAGGAGAAGCGGAGCAGGAGCCGGTCTGTGCGGATGAAGAAGCTGCTTAAATTTACCTTTTTTGTGCTGTTTCCCGCCGCGCTGGTGCTGGTCCTTGCGTTTTTTTTCCTGACCGGCTCCTTTTTCCTGACCACGGTTGCACTGCCGTTCCTGAGCAGCCGGGCCGGGGTGGAGATCACGGCGGAACGGGTCGAGCTGTCGGTATTCCGCTCCCGGGTCCGCATGGAAAAACTGCGGGTCGGCGCGGAAAAAAGCCCGATCTTTCAGGCGGCGCGGGCGGAGGGCGGCTTCGACTGGGCGATGCTGGCCGGGGGAGCTCCGAAGCTCGAGGATGTGACGCTCGACGGAGCGGCGCTGACGCTCTACCACACGGGGAACGGAAGCTGGAACGTGTTTCCTCCGGCAGCGGCGGAGATGCCGCCGGACAAGTCCGCGGCTCCGTCGAAAAAGCCGCGCAAGCCGTTCCGGATCGACCTGAGCCGGGTCACGGTGCGCGACTCGAGGCTCCGGCTGATCTTCGGAGATCCCGAGGCGGGGAGCGCCTTTGAATTGTCGGGGCTCGATTTCACGACCGACCGCTTCGCGAACGGGAAACCGTTCCGGCTGGAGGGGAACGGCAGGCTGCGGCTCGCATCGAGCCGGGCCAACCACATCGACGCGGGCAAGGCGGCGTTCGTTTTCGAAGCCGGGCTCGGGGAAGATCTCGTGCCGGGGAGCTTCCGGGCCGACTGCCGGTTCTCCGGGCTGTTCGGTTCGATCAGCGGGGAGCCGTTCAATGACGGCGCGCTGGAGCTCGCATTTCACGGCAGGCAGGGGGACGGGCGGCTGGCGCTGGAGAAGCTGACCCTCGTGCAATCGCAGGGCGGCAAGGTCCAGAGCGAAGTCGAGCTGTCGGGCGAAGTCGGATACCAGCCGTTCGAAATCCGGGCGGATGTCGACATCCGACGCCTTTCCGAAGAGGTCACGTCTCTCCTGTTCGACCTCGGTTTCGGTTTCAACCCCGGACGTGCGGTCGTTCAGTACCGCGGCGATTTTTCCTATGCAAAACGGCGGCTGGCGGCGACCGGAACGCTGCGGGCGGACCGGACCGGCGACGCGATTTTCGACCTGGAGCGGATCGCGCTGCCGCCGCTGCGGCTGGAGGGCGAATACGATTTTGCGGTCGATCTGGAGGAGAGCTCGATCGACCTGCGGAAGTTTGCGCTGACCTTGAACGAGAAGGAGAGCGAATCCGCTTCGTTCCGGCTGCGCCGGCCGATCCGTTACTCCTGGCGCGAGGGGGCCGAGTCCACCGACCAGCGCGCGACGTTCGACCTCGAATGCAGCGCGTTCGACCTGAAGCTGCTGCGTTTCCTGATTCCGGGCGACTCGGCGTTTCAATTCGATTCGGGCTACTTCACATCGCGCATGCAGCTGACCTTGCGGCACAACCTCTCCTCGTTTTCACTGCTCGGCAGCGGGCGGATCAACAACAGCTCGTGCCGCTGGGAAGGGCGGAAATTCGAACTGGCCGAGATCCTGGCCGGGCTCGATGTTGAAATCCGGCGGGATTTCCACTGGAATCTGCGGAATCTCTCCCTTGCGCTCAAAAGCCGCGACGCCGATCTCGGAAGCGCAAATTTTTCGGGAGAAGGCGAGCTGACCGACCTGGCCGGAAAACTCACCGGCCGGCTCGAACGGCTGACGCCGGAGCTGGCGGCCTGGCTCTTTCCGTCCCTCGGACCGTTTCTGCCGGAGTACCGGAAACTGAAGCTCGGTGCGGCCGAAGTCGGCTTTTCCGTGGAGAAACCGACCGGGGACGACCCGGTCATCCTGAAGCAGCTGACGGCCCGGATCGATCGCGGCGGACAGCCGGCGCTCGAGCTCAAAACCGGCTCCTACCGCTTCGGCAACACCGGCGAGAACCGGATCGGCGAGCTGAAGCTGCAGCTCGCCGGCGAGCTGCCCGCATCGGCTTTCAACGAATATCTCGGCGGAGAGATGCGGTTCGACGCGGGCAAGGTAAAGCTTTCGGCGGCCGGTTCGCTGGCCCATGACTTCCGCTCGGCGGTTTTTTCGGGGGAAGTGTCGTTCGACGAGCTTGCGGCGGCGGCATACGGGAAGGATTACCGGGATTTCTCCGCCCAATGCGCATTTTCGTGTTATATGCCGAATATGCGGCTGGTCGAGTTCCGGACACTGAATTTCTATCTGCGGCGCGCGGGTAAACCGGCCCTGCGTCTCGAATGTCCCGGCTCGTGGGATCTCGGTAAAGAGAGCTATGCCGGCGAATGGGCGGTCCGCTATCTGAACGAACAGTTTCTCACGCTGCTCGACCCGTCGCGGTTTTCCGAAGCCCAGCTGACCGGAAAGGTCCAGGTCAGCGCCCGGGAGAATTTCGGTGTGGTGAAGGCGGCCGCAGCTTTCGACCTCGCCAAACTCGTTCTGCCGTCGTCGGCGGATGTGTTTTCCGGCAGCTTTTCGCTGACGCTGGAGCGTGATGAGCGCCGCCTCCTGCTGCGCCGGCTGGTTGCCGGGCTCAAGCAGGGCGAGGAGCCGCTCTTCGACCTCGAAGGGGAGTGCCGGGTCGACCTCTCTTCACCGGGGGGGGCGGTGACGGCCCAGCTCGCGGCCTCGTCGATCGACGCGCCGAAGCTGCTCGCCCTGATTCCGGACCGCGCGGCTCCTCCGCCCGCGGCCGCGCCGGAGAAGCCGCAGCTCGATTTCGGGCCCCGCCCGATTGATTTCGGCTGTCGTCTCTCGAATATCCGGTTTACGCCGGAACTGACGGCGGAGCTCGATACGCGGCTGCGCCTGCGCGCCGACTCCATTTCGACCGACCATCTGCTGCTGCAGGTCAACAACGCCCGCTATGACGGGGAGTTCCGCGGAATCAACACGCCGCGCGGCATCGCGTTTTCGACCGCGCTGCGCGGCAGCGAGCCGCTTTCGCTGCCGCCCCTGATGGAACTGATCGTCGGCAGCTCCCAGGCGGGGGCAGCCGGAACCCTGCGGGATCTGAATCTAACGCTGCGCTTCCTCGAAGACGGCCGGCCGGATTCATGGCTCGACACCATGTCCGGTTCGCTGGCGATGGAGCTGCGCGATATGGTGATCCCGAACACGGTGACGAACGGTCCGTTCGGCAAGCTGCTGCTGTTCCCGATCGAGATGGCGGGGCAGCTGAATTCCCTGCTGCCGGAAGACCTGGCGGCCTGGAAGGAAAGCGTGATCAGCAGCGAGTCGCTGAAGCGGCAGCTGCGGACGGTCGAGCTCGCGGAGGGGCGGGTCAAGCTGCACGCGAACGACGGCCGGGTCCAGGTCGACGAGTGCGCGTTTTTCGGAGACTGGGTGAGCCGCCTCGCCTTCTCCGGCTGGTTCGACCTGGCCGGGGAGCGACGGCTGGAGCTGACTTCGGTCCTGACCGTCGGCGGCATTCAGACGACGATCCCGATCGAAGGAACGATCGAAGACCCGGAGGTCCGCCTTGAGGCGGTCGCTGCCGGTTCGCTCGGCGCACTGCTCAAGAAAATCAAGGAGCTGAATCTGATCGGCACCTCGGCCGACCCGGAAGACCCGGACAAACTCGAACCCGTGATCATGATCGACAAGCTGCCGAGCGCCGGAACGATCCGCGAGCTTCAGAACTTATTCAAAGAACTTTGGAAGAATTGAAAAATGGAACTGTTTGACTCACATTTTCACTATTACGGCGAAACCTCGCCGGTCGAATATTTCCGCAACGTCATGGCGGAAGCGGCCGTTCCGCCGCAGAGCGATGCGGGCGTGCCGGAGAAACTTTACCTGATGGCGGCCGGCGGCGACTACCTCGAAAGCTGCCGGTCGCGCGAGTTCGCGCAGGTCATCGAAACCGCTTATTTCGCGGCCGGCGTGCATCCGCACAACGCGGACAAGTTTCTCGCCGAAGCGAACGATTTCGCCGTTTTCCGCGGCCACCCGAAGCTGAAAGCGATCGGAGAGCTCGGGCTCGACTACTTTTATGAACACTCGTCGCGCGCCGAGCAGATGGAAGTGTTCAGGCGCTTTCTGGAGCTCGCGCTCGCCTGGGACCTGCCGGCAATCGTCCATCTGCGCGACAAGGACGGCGTCTGGACCGCTTACGAGGACGGCCTTGCGCTGCTGACGCCGTTCGCGGCGGCGGGAGGCCGTTTCGTCGTCCACTGCTTCTCCGGCACGCCGGCGTGGGCGGAGAAGTTTCTCGCGCTCGGCGCCTGTCTCGGCGTGACCGGGCTCGTCACCTTCAACCGTGCGGACAATATCCGCGAGACGCTCGCCGTGATTCCGGACGACCGGCTGCTGATCGAAACCGATTCGCCGTATCTCGCGCCGGTGCCGCACCGCGGCGTCGAAAATCACCCCGGCTTTCTCGTGCTGATCGCGGCCCGCGTCGCCGCCGAACGGCGGCGCGAACTCGAATCGATCGCCCGGCTCACCACGGAAAACGCGCGCCGGTTTTTCCGGATCGAGGTGGAGCCATGAGCATTTTCTTCCCCGCGGCGGCGGCGGTCCGGACGGTCCCGGCCGCTCCGGACGAGGTTCTGATCGCGCTGCCCGGCGACCGGGTGATCCTCTCCGGCACCGGACATCTGCCGCGTGCCGCCGAGTGGCCGGTCGACGGCGACCGGCTGGAGTTCGGCCGTCTCGACGGGGCGGCCTGTTCACTCGTCGGCGAAGAAAATTTGCGCGTGCCGGAGACGTTCCGGGAGATTGAGGTCCGCTTCGCTTTCACGGTCCTGCCCGAACCGGAGCAGATCGCGGTCTGCCGCGCGCGCACGCTGGCGAACTGGCGGCGCAACCGCCGGTTCTGCGGAGCGTGCGGACTCGAACTTGTCGATCTTGCCGACGAATGTGCGCGCAAGTGTCCCGGCTGCGGAACCGTGTTCTATCCTCAGATCTCCCCGGCCGTGATCGTCGCCGTGACCGATGCCGCGGGAAGGCTGCTTCTGGCGCACAACGGAAAATTCCGGGAGGGGCTGTACAGCCTGGTCGCCGGATTCGTCGAGCCGGGCGAATCGATGGAGTCGGCGGTTCACCGTGAAATCCGCGAGGAGGTCGGCGTCGAAGTGAAAAATCTCCGTTACATGGGCAGTCAGAGCTGGCCGTTCCCGAACTCGCTCATGATCGGCTTCACGGCCGAATATGCCGGGGGAGTTCTCCGGCCGGACGGCGTTGAAATCACCGACGCCGGTTTCTTCACTCCGCGGGAAATGCCGGCGGTCCCGCCGCCCGGCTCGATTTCACGGACCTTGATCGACAACTGGTTGCAAACTTATGGGAGAACGCATACGGATGAATGAACTTCTGTTTTATCGGATCGCACTCGGCGCCGCGGGGATTCTCTTCGCACTGTTCGCGGCGTGGACCTTCCGGCTGTCGCCGGGAAATCTTTCCCGTTTCGAAGCATGGCCGCGGCGGCGGCTGCCCGGCATGCTGATCGGCTGGGCGGCGCTGGCGATCTGCGTCCCGCACGCGGAAGTGGTTTCGCCGGGCTTCCTCGTGCCGCTTCTGTGGCCGCTGGCGATTGCGGTGCCGATCCTCGGCTACTTTTTCGTCGATTATCCGCTGGCGCGGGCGCTCGGCGGAATTTCCATTCTCGGCGCGTATTACTTCATCCACAAAAGCTTCGAATGGCATACGCCGCTTCTCGGCGCTCTGGTCGTGCCGGCGTGGATTTTCGGCATCGCCGGAATCTGGGTGTCGGGCAAGCCGTGCGCGCTGCGGGACTGGATCCGGCTTTGCGCCGGGTCGAAAACCTGGCGTTCGGTCAGTGCCGCGTTCTGGTGCATCCTGACGCTGGCGCTCTTCTGGAGCGCCGCCATGACGACGGGAGAATGACGCCATGAGTTTCAGCCTTGCCTCCTATGCCGCTTCGTGCGGTGTGCCGGACCCGGAAGGATTCGCCGCGCTGAGCCGGCAGCTCCGGGAAATCATCGTCGAAACCAACCGGACCATGAACCTGACCCGCATCACGGAACCGGAGGAGTTTGCGGTCAAGCATGTCGCGGATTCGATCGCCATCGCCCGCGAATTTCCGTTCCTGACCTCCGAATACACGAAAATCGCCGACATCGGCTGCGGTGCGGGTTTTCCGTCGCTGGTGCTTGCGCTCGCCTTTCCGAATCTTCGCCTGACGGCGATCGACTCGACCGGCAAAAAGGCCGCCTTCGTCGAACGGGCGGCAAAGGAACTCGGGCTGAAGAACGTCCGGGTGATCCACGGCCGCAGCTGCGAACTGAACCGCCGCCCCGAAATCCGGCACCAGTTCGACGTCGTGACGGCGCGCGCCGTGGCTCCGGCCCCGGTCATCTATCTCGACGCCTGTGATTTCATCAAGCGCAAGAGCGGGCGGTTCATCCTGTACAAAACTCCGCAGCAGGCCGCAGAAGACCTCCCGGCGCTCGAAATCGCCTGCCGGAAACTGCCGGTGCTCTGGCATGCGACGGAGCCTTTCGAGCTCCCCGAAAATGCCGGACAGCGCCTGTTTCTCTACTCCACACCCCGCTAACGCCATTTTCGCGGGTTGCGGGATTATGGCAGGCTGGCGCAAGGGGAGTGCCGGCGCGGAGGGCTCCGGCGGAGTCAGAGACAACGCCTGATTCGGAGAGCACACGCCTTCCCGGGGCGCATGCTCTCCGGGCATCCGCACGGCAGGCCGCCGGTACTTTTACGCTCCGAACTGCGCTTTCGCCTGCTTCATTCTCGCCATCACCGGAACATCGAACGGGCAGCGCTTTTCGCATGCCCCGCACGACACACACTCCGCCGCCTTGTGCGCGAGGCTGTCGTAATGCGCCCGGACCGTCGGCGGAACCGTCCCCTCCGCCTCCGCCAGGTCGAGGTAGCGGTTGACCTGCGCGATGTCGATATGCGCCACGCACGGCAGGCAGTGGTTGCAATACATGCAATGCCCCTTCGGATTGAAGCGCGGCTCCGCGGCAAAGATGTGCGAGTAATCCCTCTCCCGTTCCGGCAGCGACTCGTAACGGACCGCCGCCGCCACCTCCTCCGGCGTCTGCACTCCCACCACGATGCTCGAAACCGCCGGCCGGGTCAATGCATAATGGATGCACTGCGGCACCGTCATCGCCACACCGAACGGCGAACGCTTCGCATCCAGCAGCAGCCCGGCGCCGAGCCCCTTCATGACCACGATGCCGACCCCCTTTGCATCGCAGGCGCGGTACAATTCGCTGCGGGCGCGGCTGACGCCGCGGATCTCGGCCGACTCAAAGGCCGTCCCATTGATCTGAATCAGTTCCTCGATCGCCTCCTGGTGCAGCAGGTCGTAGGCGGGGTTCAAGCTGAACATCAGCACATCGATCAACCCGCGGTTCACGGCTTCGAGCGCAATCGAGGAAATATGGCTGCTGAGCCCGATCGCCCGGATGACCCCCTTCCGCTTCAGTTCAAGCACGTACCGGTAGATTTCCCCGTTGAAAATCGCATCGAAGTCGGCCTTGTTGTCGACCATATGGATCATGCCGATATCGATGTAATCGGTTCCGAGCCGGTCGAGCAGGTCCTGAAAAAAGAACTTCGTTTCGGCAAGGTCGAGCGTCCGGCCGTACTGGCCGTCTTTCCAGACGGCGCGGAAGTGGCCCTGCACGACGGCACGGTCCCGCCGCCCCGCCAGTCCCCGGCCGATGTTCGTCCGGACATTCGGCTCCGACATGAAAACATCGAACAGATTGATCCCCGCGTCGAGCGCGGCGTGCACAGTCCGCTCCACAATTGCGGACTCCTTGCCTTCGAGGTGTTCACCGCCGAATCCGACTTCCGAAACCGCGATTCCGGTTCCGCCGAGCTCTCTGTAAATCATCATCCTGCCTCCCGTTGTAATTGACAGGAATATAAGGCGCCGCGGACAAAATGCAAGTTTATTTCGGAGAAACACGGAATTTGTCCTTTCTTTCCCGGCAAACCGGGAGTATAATATGTAAAAAAGAACAAGTGAAATGAGGAGGACCCATTTCCGGACGGAATTGCTTCCGCTCCGCCCGGAGGTCCGGCAAGGAGAAGCCCGTCATGAAAATTGCAATTATCTATTTCAGTAAAACCGGCAGAACCCGCGCCATGGCCGAAGTCATCGCCGACGGCGCCGGAAGCGTTTCCGGCGTCGAGGTCCGCCTGTTCGAGCTCGACCGCATCGACAAGAGTTACCTCGCCGAATGCAAAGCCGTGTTCTTCGGCACGCCGACCTATCTGGCCAGCACCTGCTGGGAGCTCAAGAAGTGGTTCGACGAATCGACGATGTATCCGCTGGCCGGCAAACTCGGCGCCGTATTCGCCACCGCCGATTTCGCGCAGGGCGGCGCCGACGTCGCGATCCAGAGCGTGCTCGGGCACATGCTGGTCAAGGGGATGCTGGTCTATTCCGGCGGCGGCGCCTGGGGGCTGCCGTACATCCATCTCGGCGCCGTCGCGCTCAAAGAGAACTTCGAGGCGAGCAAGCCGATGTTCCGCACGTTCGGCGAACGGGTCGCCCAAAAGGCGAAAGAGCTTTTCGAACCGGGGAAGTGATCGCGTGGACGCAGATTTCCGGATGATCGCCGAAGAGCTGGTCCGCCGCCGCGAGCACGATTTTTCCGTGCGGGAACGCCTGCTCGAAGCAGGGCGGCTGAATGACGGCTACGACCCCGAAATGGAGGCGGTCCATCTCGGCAACGCCGCCTGGCTCGAAGCCGTCGTCGAAAAATACGGCTACCCGACCATCGGCCGGGTCGGGGCGGACGCCTCGAACGCGGCATGGCTCATCATCCAGCACGCCATCAGCCGCCCCGCCTTCCTGCGCCGGATGCTCGCCGTGCTCCGCTCCCAGCCGGAACACGAGGCCGACCCGAAAAACGCGGCTTACCTTGAGGACCGCATCCGGATGTATGAAGGAAAGCCGCAGCGCTACGGAACCCAGTTCGACCGGGACGACGACGGCCTGCTTTCGCCCGTCCCGTGCGACGACCCGGCACTGGTCGACCGCCGCCGCGCCGCGCTCGGCCTGCCCCCGCTCGCCGAAGTCACCGCCGAAATGCGCAAGCGGGACACGAGGCGCCCGACCCGGGAGGAGCTCGAACGGCACCGCGCCCGCTGCCGGGCCTGGCTCATCGAAACCGGATGGCGGATTCCGCCGCAGGAGAACAGCCGATGAACCGGCTCGGCAACTGCGAAATCTTCCGGGTCGCCGGCCCGATTCTCCTCAGTCTCCTGTTTCAGCAGATGATCGGCCTCACCGACACCGCCTTTCTCGGACGGGTCGGAGAAGTCGAGCTCGGAGCCGCCGCGCTCGGCAGCGTCTGGTTTCTCGCCGTCTACATGCTCGGCTTCGGCTTCAGCGTCGGCGTGCAGATCCTGATCGCGCGCTGCAACGGCGAAGGACACCACAGCGAAATCGGCCGGATTTTCTATTCCGGAATCGCGTTCCAGCTCCTGCTGGCCTGCATCGTGTTCGCGCTCTCCCGGCTGCTGTCGCCGCTCCTGCTGCCCCGCATGATCCGTTCCCCGGAGGTCTGTGCGGCCACGGCGAGCTATCTCGAATACCGCAGTTACGGATTCTTCTTCGTCTACCTGGCGGTCATGTTCCGCGCCTTTTACGTCGGCATCACCCGCACGCACATCCTGACCTTCAACTCCGTCGTCATGGTGCTGGCCAACGCCGTACTCAACTACGCGCTGATCTTCGGCAAATTCGGTTTCCCGGCCATGGGAATCGCCGG
This sequence comes from Victivallis lenta, assembly GCF_009695545.1. Taxonomy (NCBI): domain Bacteria; kingdom Pseudomonadati; phylum Lentisphaerota; class Lentisphaeria; order Victivallales; family Victivallaceae; genus Victivallis; species Victivallis lenta. The sequence goes on from NZ_VUNS01000002.1 coordinate 61,565, forward strand.
CGCCGCCATCGCCTCAAGCGCGGCGGAGCTTTTTTCCGTGCTTTTCTACTGCATTTACACGCGCTGCCGGGTCGACCTGCACAAATACCGGCTCGAAAAGATATTCACCTTCGATTTCGCCGTTCTGCGGCGCGTGCTGAATCTTTCGGTGTGGACCATGCTCCAGTCGTTCGTTTCGGTCAGCGTCTGGTTCTTCTTTTTCATCGCGGTCGAACATCTCGGAGAGCGTCCGCTCGCCGTGATCAACCTCGTCCGCAACGTCTCGGCTCTCGTTTTCATCTTCACGAACGCCTTTGCCACGGCGGCAAGCTCGCTGGTCAGCAACCTGATCGGCGCGGACCGCACCGATGAAGTCATGGAACTCGGGCGGCGCATCGCCGTGCTCGCCCTCGTCATCGTCTCCCCGTTCCTGCTCTTCGTCGCGCTGTTCCCGCAGACCGTTCTCGGCGTCTTCACCGGGAATGCGGAGCTGATCGCCGCCGCGGCCGGAACGCTGATCGTCATGGCCGCGATCCAGCCGCTCCAGATCGTCGCCGGAATCTGGTTCAACGTCGTCTCCGGCACAGGCAGCACCCGGACCGCGCTTTTCATCGAAGTCGGCACACTGCTGGTCTACCTCGTCTCAGTCTGGTACATTGTCCTTTTCCGCCGGCTCGGAACCGGCTGGTGCTGGAGCACCGAATTCTATTACAGCTTCGTCATGCTCGCCGCGTCCCTCTGGTATCTGAAGAAAGCCCGCTGGCAGGGCCGCCGAATCTGACGCAACGCGCGCATCACTCTTCCGCCGCGAACTCTTTCAGCAACGCGATCTCCTTCGCCCAGAGCGTTTCGTCCGGCGTCTCGAGGATGAGCGGGATGCCGTCGAATCGGTCGTCCGCCAGCAGCCGGCGGAAGAAATCGAGCCCGAGCTCGCCTTTGCCGATGCTGTTGTGCCGGTCGAGCCGGCCGCCGAGGACGCTCTTCGAATCGTTCAGGTGCATGCCCTGAAGATATTCGAATCCGATCAGGCGTTCAAATTCCGAAAAGGTCTTTTCATATCCCTCCGGCGTAGCGAGATCGTAGCCGGCCGCATAGGTGTGGCAGGTGTCGAGGCAGACGCCGACGCGGCCGGGCCGGTCGGTCAGCTCCAACATCGCCGCAATCTGCTCGAAGGCGAAACCGACGTTCGTCCCCTGCCCTGCGGTATTCTCAAAAACCGCGCAGACATTCGGAACCGTATCAACCGCCTCGCGGACGCTCGCAGCAATCAGCTTCAGGTCCTCCTCGAGCGTCACCTCCTTCAGATGGCTGCCGGGATGGAAATTCAGCTTCACAAGCCCGAGCGCGTCGCAGCGCTTCAGCTCGTCGATAAAGGCCGCAAGCGAACGCTTCCGCTTCTCCGCATCCGGCTGGCCGAGGTTGATCAGATAGGTGTCGTGCGGCAGGATCAGTTCCGGTTTGTAGCCGTATTTTTCACAATTCGCCCGAAAGGCCGCAATCGACTCCTCCGCCAGCGGCGGCGCGCTCCACTGACGCTGGTTCTTCGTGAACATCGCAAACGCGGTCGCGCCGATCCCGTGTGCATTCAGCGGCGCGTTTTCAACACCGCCCGAAATGCTGACATGTGCTCCGATATATTTCATAGATGCTCTCCTCTCCACAGTGCGTCACAGGTTTCCACCATGCGCCGGACCGAAATTTCGTGGCCGACGCAGTTCATTTCATTCTGCACGCTCATCAGCCGCGGCGACTGTCTGAGCAGCGGAATCTTCTCCGCCCAGTCGATCGTGCCGAGCCCCGGCAGCGTATGCGCGTCGTTCAAACCGTCGTTGTCGTGCAGATGGCAGCAGACGATATGGGGCGTCAGCCGCTCGAGAATCCGCTCCTGCAGCTGCGGCTTTCCGTGCCAGAGGGTGTCGCGGATATATTCGCACAGCATGTCCGGCCGTTTGCCGGGCGTCGCGGTCATGACGTTCTCGTGCCCGGAGTCGTAGCAACAGCCGAGATACGGCGAATCGATCCGTTCGAAAATCGCCAGCAGCTCCCCGATCGTGTCGGTCGGAGCGATGATGTTCTCGATCGCCACGGTCACTCCGGCTTTCTCCGCCGCCGGGAGCAGCTCCTCAAGCGCCGCGACGGCGAGGTCGCGCAGCACCGGCACCGGCGGGGCGTCCGCGCGTTTGCAGATCGAATCCCCGATATGGATCACGATGCTGCCGGCGCCGGCCTCCCCGGCGGCTTCGATCATGCGTTTCTGATTCCGCAGCATGAGTTTCCGCGCATCGGAATCCGTCTCGTTCAGGTCCCAGGCGTTTCCCCACGGCGCATGGGCGCCGTCGAAACGCATGCTGAACCGGGAACAGAGCGAAAGCACCGATTTGCGGAACTCCGGCTCTTCCGCAAAGCGGGGCAGGAGAAAGTGGGTCAGAATCAGCCGGTTCACGCCGTTGTCGCGGAATTCCGCCATCACGTTCCCATAAAATTTTTCCGGGACCGCCCCCCAGGACCAGTAGTGTGAAATTGCCGGCGCAGCCATCTGCCGTCCTCCCTCTTTCCATGCAGCTAAAAAACAAAAAATAGACCGTTTCCGCGATTGCCGAACGGGGAATGCGGTGCTATTTTAATAGACAATACAATGAGGTTTTTTGCAAATGAGTTCTCTTGTAAAGCTGAAAAAGTTTTTCTGGTTTTTCCTGAAGCTTGCGATTGCGGGGGGCATCGTCGGCTATCTCGTCGCCCGCAATCCGGCCGAGATCGCCGACGGCTTCAAGGCGTTCGACTACAAGTGGCTCGTTCCGGCCGTAGCGATCTACTTCGCCCATATGCTGGTCTGTTCCTGGCGCTGGTTCCGGCTGACCCGGATGCTCGGCGTCGAGCTGTCGCCGTTCGAGGCGCTTTCGCTGACCATGCAGGGGTATTTCTTCTCCCTGGTGATTCCGGGCGGCGCCATCGGCGGCGACGTGGTCAAGATGGGGGTGCTTTCGAAGCGCTCGGCGGCCGGCAGCCGGGTGGAGGGGGCCTTCACGATCCTGATGGACCGCATCATCGGCATGATCGCGCTCTTTTCGCTCGCGCTCGTGCTGCTGGTGCCGTCCCTTCCGCTGCTCATGAAGATCGAACTGCCGCAGATCGCGCTGAATGACACGATGCGGGAGCTCGGCATCCTCGCGCTGGCCGGACTCTGCCTCGCCGGACTCGGCGCGTCGTGCGTGATCTTCTTTCACCGCTGGATCGAAAAGCTTCCGCTGCTCGGCGCGCTCATGCACTGGGGCGATAAGATCACGCACGGCATGGTCACGCGCCTAACCACGGCTACCGACACCTATGCGAAGCAGTGGAAAGAGCTCACGCTGCTGACCATTGTCAGCGTCTTTTTCGTTCACCTGATGACGGTGGCGGCCTTCGGCTGCCTGCTGGCCGGGCTCGGCGTTTCGGTGCCGGTGCTCACGCTGGTCGCCGCGGTCACGATCGGCAACATCGCCGGGCTCATCCCGCTTTTTCCGGGCGGCATCGGCGGGCGCGACGTGGTGACCATCACGATTCTCGTCGCAGGGGGCCTCGCGGCCGGCGACGCGAAAACCGGACAGCTGCTGTACACTGCGGTGGTCCTGTTCTTCAATCTGTTCGGAGGGCTCTTCTTCCTGCTGGACCCGGGCCGCAGACATACCGAGGAGATTCTGAAAAAAGAGATGGAGACCGCCGATGAGTGACCCCGTGACGCCCGCCGCACCCGCCAACCGTTTCCGCGATTCCCTCAGCAACGGAGAATTCGTGCTGCTGGTGGAGAGCTCGTCGCCGAGCCTTTCGAACGACCCGATCGCGGCCGGCGAGCGCCTCGCGGCTTTTGAAGAGGCCGTGCTGTCGGTTTCGAACGTCAACACGGCGCTCGCCGTCACCGACCGCTACCTGTCGCTCGACGCCTGGCGCGCGGTCGAGTACGCGAACGCGCTGCGCGAGGAGAACCGGGACCGTCACGTCATCTACCTCTCCGGCCGCAACACGACCGGCGAGGAGCTGCGCCAGCTCTCCGATGCGGCCGCAAAGAGCCGCCTGTTCAATGTGGTCCCGGTCAGCGGCAACTGCGTGCCGGGCGACACGCTCCGCGAATGCCGCAAGCGGGTATTTTCGGAGAGCGTCGGCGTGATCCGCAACCTCGCGGAGCGGAAGGAGCCGTTCTTTCTCGGCGGCACCACGAATCCTTACGCCTATACGCCGTTCACGATGATGGGGCAGTATTTCAAACTGGTCAAGAAGCTCAATGCCGGGGCCTCCTTTGTGGTGGCGCAGGCGGGCTGGGACATGCTGAAGCTTCAGTCGCTGCGCTGGTATTTCTCGGGCCGCAGCCTCTTTTACCCGATGATCGCCCGCCTCGTGCTGCTGACACCGAATCTGGTTGAAAAAATCCTGGCCGGAGAGTATCCCGGCATCAATATCTCGCCGGACTTCCAGAAAATTCTCGAGAAAGAGCTCCGTTATTCGCTGAACCAGTTCGAAGCCGCGCAATACCGGCGGCTCGAGCTGCAGGCGGCGGGCTGCCGGCTGCTCGGCTTCAGCGGCATTCAACTGGCCGGGGCGGAGACGCCCGGCCGCGCGAAAATCGCGGCGGAGCGAATCGGCAACGCGCTCCGGGAATTCAACAGCTTCGACAGCTGGCTCGAGGAGTACAACTCCTACCTGGCCCGGGCCGAGATGTCGCCGTTCACGGGGAGTTTCTACCTGTACGACCACACGCTGCGCCGGGCTTATCCGGATGAGGAGATTCCGGTCGCCCGCGACTTCGGGGAACCGGAGATCACGCCCGGCGAAAAATTCCGTTTCAAGCTGCGCCGTTTCCTGTTCCCGCATGCCGACCGGCAGCGCGCCGAGTCGCGGCGGCTGCTGAAAAAGCTATTCGCCTCGTGCCGAGGCTGTTCGAGCTGCCGGCTGCCGAAAACCGAGTTCATCTGCACGGAAGGCTGTCCGAAACGGCTGCCGAACGGCCCCTGCGGCGGTGTGAAACCGCATGGAAACTGCGAAATCGCGCCCGGCGAATGCGTGCACAGCCGGATCGTCCGCCTCGCCCACTGGAACGGGACGCTGCCGGCGCTCGAGGACGAGATCCTCGATTCCGGCCGGGACGACTGATATTTGCGAGACAAACCACTCAACTCAATGAGGAGATCATAAAAAATGGCCGAACTTCTTCCTTTTCACGGACTGCTTCCGTCGGTCGAACGCGCCTCCGCCGTGGCGGCGGTTCCGTACGACGTGGTCAATACGCGCGAAGCGGCCGGGCTGGCCAAAGGGAATCCCTACAGCTTCCTGCATGTTTCGCGCCCCGAAATCGACCTTGAATACGGCATCGATCTGCACGACGAAAAAGTCTACCGCCAGGCCGGAGAGGCGTTCCGGCGGCTCTGCCGCGAGGTGCCGCTGACCGTCGACGCGGGCAAGCATCTTTATCTGTACCAGCTGCAGATGGGCGACCAGGTCCAGACCGGCATCATCGGCGCGGCCTCCGCTGCCGAATACAAGGCCGGGATCATCAAAAAGCACGAGAAGACCCGGCAGGACAAGGAGGACGACCGCACCCGCCACGTCATGGAGCTGCGCAGCCACACCGGCCCGGCCTTCTTCACCTACCGCGGCAAACCCGATATCGACGCGGTTGTGGCGAAGGAGCTCGCCAGGACGCCGCTGTTCAACTTCACGGCGGAGGACGGCATCCGCCACACGCTCTGGCGGATCGACGAGGCGACCAGCGAAAAGCTCTCCGAACTGTTCCGGACCGAGGTGCCGGTGTTCTATATCGCGGACGGCCATCACCGCAGCGCCGCAGCCGCACGCACCGCAGCCGAGTGCGCGCCGAAGAACCCGAACCACACCGGCAAAGAGGATTACAACTATTTTCTGACCGTCGCATTTCCGGCCGATCAGCTGAAGATCCTGCCCTACAACCGGGCGGTGCGCACGCTGAACCACCACACGCCGGCGACCTTCCTGACGCTGATCGGCGAAAAATTCCGGATCAGTCCGGCCGAAGACGGTGAAGTCGCCCATTCGGGTGAATTCAAGTTCTACCTGGCGCACGAATGGTATCTGGCCCGGCCGAAATTCGACCTCTCGAAGCTGAATGTGATCGAACAGCTCGACGTCAGCATCCTGCAGGACAACGTGCTCGCTCCCCTGCTCGGAATCGATGATCCGCGCACGAGCAGGGAGATCGACTTCATCGGCGGAATCCGCGGCACGCAGGAGCTGATCCGGCTCGTCGACTCGAAGGAGTATGCAATTGCGTTTTCGATGCACGCCACGACGGTCGATCAGCTGATGGCGATCGCCGACGCGGGCGAGATCATGCCGCCGAAATCGACCTGGTTCGAGCCGAAGCTTCGCGACGGCCTCGTCTCGCACAATTTCTGACCGTACCGGCGGTTGCAAGGGGAACGGCCCGCGCTCCCGGGCCATCCGGCCCCGGCGGCGTGGGCGAAAGCGCCCGGAGGCCGCCGGAGCGGCCGGAGGGAGCGGCCGGATTTTATGCGCGTCTCTCCTCTTGCCGGTTCCATTTTTCGTCATTTGATTGTTTTGTGCGGTTTTTTGATTCGATTGTCATGGAAAATCCGCACTTTCCCGAGTATTCTATATCCGTACCCTGAAAATCAATCCAAAACAGAGGTGGGATATGGAAACTCTTTACGCTGCCGACAACCGGAAAAAATTCGATGCGGTTTTCGCATCGCCGGGTGCTCTTTACCGCGACACGCCGTTCTGGGCGTGGAACTGCGATCTCGATCCGGAGGAGCTCAAGCGGCAGATCCGCGTGTTCAAGGAAATGGGCATGGGCGGTTTCCATATGCACGCCCGCACCGGGCTCGGCACGCCGTACCTGAGTCCCGAATTCATGGAGCGGGTCAAGGAGTGCGTCAGCACCGCCAAAGAACTCGATATGCTCGCCTGGCTCTATGACGAGGACCGCTGGCCCTCCGGCGCGGCGGGCGGACTGGTCACCAGAGATCCGAAATTCCGGGCCCGCCACCTCCTGTTCACGCCCGAAAAGCGCGAAGCCGCGCCGGACGCCGCCAACGACAACTCCGGGCGCTTTCTCGCCGCCTACTCCGTCAAACTCGACGCCTCCGGCGCGCTCGAGAGCTACAGGCGCCTCGGCGAAGACGATGAACCTGAAGCCGGAGCCGGGAAGTTCTACGCTTACCTTATCGTCGCCGAGCCGCATCCGTGGTTCAACGACCAGACCTATGTCGATACGCTGAATCCGAAGGCGATTGAAAAATTCGTCGACGTGACCTACGAAGCGTATTTCAAGGCGGTCGGCGGCGAGTTCGACAGGACCGTTCCGGCGATCTTCACCGACGAACCGCAGTTCACCCGCAAAAGCGCGCTCAAATTCGCGCAGGAAAAACGCGATGCGGTGTTCCCGTTCACCGACGACCTGCCGGAAACCTACCGCGAAGCCTACGGCGCGGACCTTCTCGACACCTTTCCCGAAGTGATCTGGGAACTGCCGGACGGCAAATATTCGCTCGCCCGCTACCGCTATCACGACCACGTTTCGGAGCGGTTCGCCTCGGCGTTCGCCGACACGATCGGCAGCTGGTGCGAAAAGCACGACATCCGCTTCTCCGGACACATGATGGAAGAGGGGTCGCTCGAATCCCAGACCTGCGCGCTCGGGGAAGCGATGCGCAGTTACCGCTCGTTCCAGCTGCCCGGCATCGACATGCTCTGCGATGCGTACGAGTTCAGCACCGCCAAGCAGGCGCAGAGCGCTTCGCGCCAGTTCGGGCGCGGCGGCGTGCTCTCCGAACTCAACGGCGTAACCGACTGGGACTTCGACTTCAAGGGGCACAAGGGACATGGCGACTGGCAGGCGGCGCTCGGCGTAACGGTCCGGGTCCCGCATCTCTCCTGGCTGTCGATGGGCGGCGAAGCGAAGCGCGACTATCCGGCCTCGATCAGCTATCAGTCGCCGTGGTACAAAAAATATCCGATCATCGCGGATCACTTCGCGCGGGTCAACGCCGCGATGACCCGCGGCCGCGCCCGGGTGCGGGTCGCCGTCGTGCATCCGGTCGAATCCTACTGGCTCGCCTACGGGCCGCAGGACATGACCGCCGGCAAGCGCGAAATGCTGCACGAAACTTTTGAAAGCCTGATCCACTGGCTGCTGCACGGACTCGTCGACTTCGACTTCGTGGCGGAATCGCTGCTGCCGGAGCTCTCCCCCGTCCAGCTCGGCAAAACCTTTATCGTCGGGGAGATGGGCTACGATGTGGTCATCGTGCCGCCGACCCTCACGCTGCGCGGCTCGACGCTGGAGCGGCTCGAAAAATTCCAGGCGGCCGGAGGCCGGGTCATCTTCGCCGGCGACGTGGCGGTCTGCTGCGATGCGGTCGAATCGGACCGCGCGAAGAAGCTGGCCGAAAAGTCCGAAACCATCCCGTTCACGCGGAATGCCGTCCTGACCGCGGTAAACAATCTGCGCGACGTCGCCGTCATCCGCAGCGCCGACGGCTACCCGATGGATAAGCTCCTCTACCAGATGCGCGAAGAGGGGGCGGACCGCTACTTGTTCCTGGTCAACACCGAACGCCTCGGCCTCGCCCGCGACGTGATCGTGAAGGTGCGCGGCAGCTGGCAGGTCGAATATCTCGACACCATGACCGGCGAATCGAAGCCGGTCGCAGGGCGGCAGGAGAACGGCTGGACGCTCTTTGATTACGCGATCTATCCGCACGGGCACCTGCTCGTGAAACTGACGCCGTCGGACGAGTGCAAAGGCGAACGGATCGGCACCCCGCTGCTCACCGACGCGCAGGCCGAAGCCGCGACCGAAGCACACCTGTCCGGAACCATTCCGGTGTCGCTCGACGAACCGAACGTCCTGCTGCTCGACCGCCCGAAGTGGCGCATGGCCGGCGATGCGGAGTGGCAGCCGGCCGAAGAGATCCTGCGGCTCGACAACAAAGTGCGCGCCCGGCTCGGCCAGCGCGAGCGCGGCGGCCACATCGTGCAGCCGTGGGTCTACGGCAAATCGACCGAAGTGCTCGGCACGCTTGAGCTCGCCTACACGATCGAAACGCTGATCGATGTCGAATCTCCGCTCTTCGCGATGGAGGAGCCCGACAACGCCGAACTCTTCCTCGACGGCGTGAAAGTCCCGTTCGAGGACAACGGTTACTGGACCGACCGCTCGCTGCGGACCGGTTTCCTGCCGAAGCTGACCGCCGGAACGCATGAGCTCGTCGTGAAAATCGCCTATACGCGCTCCGGCAACGTCGAGCGCTGCTTCCTGCTCGGCGATTTCGGCGTCGAGCTGCGCGGCGACACGGCCCGCATCGTCGAACCGGTCCGCGAACTCGTCTGGGGCGACGTGACCCGGCAGGGACTGCCGTTCTACGGCGGCAACATCACCTATCACTGCAAATTCATGCAGTACGAGGCGGAAAAGCTGCTGCTGCGGATTCCGTCGCGCGTGACCAGCATGCCGGATTCCCTGAACAACGGCGTCGCGGCGCGCGAAGTTCCGCTCGGCGGCTACCGCGGCGTCCTCGTCAGCGCCGCGCTCGACGGCAAACCGGCGGGAGAGCTCGCGTTCGCCCCGTACCAGAGCGAACTCGGGGAAGTCGCGAAGGGCGAGCATACGCTCGATCTGACGCTCTACGGCAGCCGGGTCAACAGCGCCGGCTCCGTGCATCTGACGTTCCGCATCCGCTGGGCCGGCCCGGGCGCCTGGCGGACAGAGGGCGACATGTTCAGCTACGACTACCAGGTCCAGCCTTTCGGCATCACGGCCGCGCCGCGGCTGCTGAAGAAATAACGCCCGGTCGCCGCCGGTTGAACCGGCGGCTCCGCTATGGGAGAAAACCGGAGTCAGGCGTATCCGGCGCGCCGGGCCCCGGTTTTCTTTTCCGCCCTGCGCCCCGGAACAGGCGCGGCCGCCGAACGCAGCGGCATTATCGCCTTAGAGCTTATCCCGAAATAAGCCAAATCATCCTGATTTGCTGCGAAACGCCATTCGTTTGCCCGCTGAAATCGCCGATACCTCCAGTATCGTCAATTTTATCCGGCTTCGCGACTGACATTTCGGTGCGGCATCATGCCGATTCTTTATTCATGGATAAGCTCTTACGCCGGGCGGCGGACATAGAACCAGAGCCGGATTCCGCGGACGCGGCGGAGCAGAAAACGCGTGAAGGTCCCGACCAGCAGCGCCGCGAACAGCGTCCCTTCGCGGAGGCCGCGGATTTCAGCGAGGAACAGCACCGACAGAGCAATTGCCGTCAGAACCAGCGATATGTCGAAGCAGATTTTGACCGTGCCGAACTCCCGGCCGGATTTGCCGGCGATGGCCTTGACCATCCCCTCCCCCGGAATGTACATCACATCCGCGACGATCTGCAGACTGATCCCGGCGGCCAGCAGCAGACACCCGGCCACCAGCTCGGCGACCTGAAGCGGATACAGCCCGGTCTCCAGCGGCCCGGTCAGCCACATGCCGAGATCGATGAAGAGCCCGAAAATCCCGGTCGCCGCGATCTGCAGATACTGAACCGCCCGGAATTCACGGCGGAGCAGCGCGACCTGTCCGGCCACCAGCAGGAGGTTGACCAGAAGCGTCAGCAGCCCGAAGCTCAGCGGGAAAACGAAAGTCAACACATACGGCACGCTTGAAATCGGACTGGTTCCGAGTCCGGCCCGGGTGGTCAGCGCCACGCCGACGCCGGCCACGGCAAGCCCGGCGGCAAACACCGCCCAGCGCCGTCTTCTGTCATCCTGATACACTCCGGACCTCCCTTTCTCCGCAAGCCGGTCTTTAATATACACCCGGACCGGTGTTTCCGCAACCGGGCATTCACTCGCGCCGGAGCATCCGGCGCCGTTTTCTCCCCCGAACATTTGCAAACGAGGAAAGAGGCGGTATATTAGCCAAAGAGGATTCAAACACAATCAAGACCTGCCGTATTTCCGGTTCCATCAGACAGTTGGCTCGAAACAACCGTATGAACTCCGGGCCGGAAGCGGTTTCCGCCTCCGGCAGACAGGCAGACACGGCAAAGAACATGTTATTTGCAGATAAAAAATTATTTCCGGCGTTTTTCCTGTTTCTGCTTTCCGCGCTTTCCCTGACGGCAGGGGGAAACGGCGTTCCGGCGGAAAAACGAATTCTCTACATCAACTCCTCCAACTCCACCTATCTCTGGTGCAGCAACAACAATATCGGGTTCCGCACCCACCTTCAGGAGAGCGGCATCCCCGCCAGCATCGACACGGTCGAACTCAATGTTTACACCGCACCGGCCCTGAAACCGGACCCGGAGGAGATCGAAGCGCTGCGCGAGCAGCTGCGCACCCGGAACTACGACCTCATCGTCACGCTGGACAATCCGGCGGCGGACTTGTTTTTCAGCGGGCAGCTCGAACTGCCGCCCGGAACCGCGCTCGTATTCAGCGGCTACAATGCCGCCGAATCCGGGCTTCCGCCCCGGAAACCCGGCATGACCGGGCTGACCGTTCCATCCTCGAACCGGCAGAACCTCGAGCTCGGCCGGCGCCTCTGGCCGGAGGCCCGCGAAGTCGCGATTCTGACCGACGGGAGCGCCGGCGGACTCAACGTTCACGCCAGGCTGAAACAGACGCCGCCCGACCGGCCCGGAATCACAATCCGGCTCATCAACGGCAGCGAGTACACAACGGCGGAAATGCTGAACCAGATCGCGGCCATGCCGAAGGAGTCGTTCGTCATCCTGAACAACTGGGGATCGAGCAAGCGGGAACCGAAGGAACCTTTCTTCGCCATTTTCTCCAAGCTGACCGATGCGAATCCGAATCCGGTTCTGCTCGCGCGGGAAAACCGGTTCGAGGTCGGCGTAGTGGGCGGCTTCTTCGTCCCCGGCAAACAGCACGGCGGCGAAACAGCGGCCCTTGCGGCGCGAATCCTGAACGGCGAAAATCCCGATGCGATCAAGGTGAAGACGGCCGGAATCCTCCCGATCTTCGATTACGAGGCGCTGCGGAAATTCTCCATTCCGGTCGACAAGCTCCCGCCGGGCTCCCTTCTCGCCGGGCTGCCGCCGCCCTTCACGACGCAGTACCGAACCGAACTGGCAGTGGCCGGCTCCCTGTCCGGCGCGCTGCTCGTCTTCATGCTGCTGAACTACATCTCAAGCAGCCGGCGGGCGCGCCGCCTCTCGGCCATCTTCGCCAATCTTCCGGTGCGCGTGGCGGCGGTGGACCGGAAGGGGAAGCTGCATTTTCTGCAGGCCTCGGGGCGGCCGGAATACGACAGCCTCACGAAGCTCCGGCACCTGAAGGACCTGCCGGACGACCTGCTCCGGCTATTCGGCGATCCGGTCGACACGGTCATGAACACCGGCAGGCCCATCACACTCGAATACGATTCGGCGGGGGAGCGCCGCCGGGCTGAATTCGTCAAGCTGCCGGACCGTATTTTCAATTGCGAAACCGTGCTGTGGGTGTCGACCAACATCGCCGAACTCTACGCCCTGCGCCGCTCCGCCGAAGCGCTCGCCGAACGGTTCGAACTGACGCTGAAGTCGATCGGCGACGGCGTGGTCGTGACCGATGAAAACGGAATCGTCACCCTCGTGAACCAGGTCACCGCGGAACTGACCGGTTACAAGGCGGAGGAGCTGATCGGGCACAGCCTCGACGAACGCTTCCGGCTCCGCAGCTACATCGACGACAGGCCGGTGCCGTCCCCGCTCAGCCGGGCGCTGCGCGAAGGACGTGCGGTGGAGATGGCCAACCACACCGACCTCATCCGGAAGGACGGTTCCCGGCGGCACATCGCCGACAGCGCCGCCCCGATCCGGGATGCGGACGGAACCGTCACCGGCGCCGTGCTGATCTTCCGCGACGTCACGCAGGAGTATGAGAAGCGGGACTGGATGTACCGCCAGAACGAATGGCTCAAAGCTTCCGCCCGGGCCGTGCGGATGAACTATTTCTGCAATGCGCCGGACCAGACCCCGATCCGGGAGATCGAAGATCCGGCTTTCTGGGGCAAATATCCGGACGGGCGGCCGTATCCGATCGACGTCTGGATCTGCCGGGAAGACCGGGACGCTTTCCGGAATACCTGGCGGAAAGTGCTCTCCGGCGCATCGGAACAGGAGACCATCGTCTACCGGGCCGGAGAAAGCGGTCGCCGGACCGTGTTCGAAATGCAGCTCAGACACGTCCCGGGAGAGGACGGACGCCAGGCGGAAATCTTCGGAATCATCCGCGACATCACGCAGGAACGCGCCCGGGAGGCCGAGCTCCGCGAAACCAACCACCTCATGAAGACGATCATCGACAACCTGCCCTGCTCTCTCTGGCTCAAGGACGTCTCGGACGGCAACCGTTATATCCTCGGCAACCGCAGCCTCTGCCGGCTGCTCGGCGTGCCGGAAGAAAACTTTGCAGGCATGAGCGACGCGGATCTGTTTCCGCCCGAATTCGCCCGCAAATACGAAGCTGACGACCTGCGTGTGCGCGAGTCCGGCGAGCGTTTCGAATGCGACGAGGAGGTGCGCGACGGCGAAGGCGGCATACGAATCGTCCACACGGCCAAGCTGCCGCTGACCGGCTACCGCCCGGACCGCCGGATTCTCCTCGGCATCAGCTTCGACGTGACCGAACTCCTGAACAGCCGCAATGCGCTCGAACACGCCAATATTCTGCTCCGGAGCATCATGGACAACCTGCCCTGCCAGTTCTTCCTGAAAGACGCCGACGACGATTTCCGCTACCTGATGGTCAACCGCAACTTCTGCCGGTTGTACGGCTTCCGCCCGGAGGAGGCCGTCGGGAAAAGCGATTTCGAGCTGCTGCGCAATGGAGCGGTCGCCACCCGCTTCCGCGAAAACGACCTCAGCGCCGCCGGCAGCGACCAGCCGGTCGATCTGTTCGAGGAGCTGAACGAGCCGCATACGGGCAAGCGCCGTTTCATCCGGAGCATCAGGCTTCTGCTGACCGGTCCGGACGGCAAGCGCCGGCTGCTCGGCATGGGAATCGACGTGACCCGGCAGAAGGAGGACGAACGGGAGATGGCCCGGCTCAACTCACTGCTTCAGAAAATCCTCGACCAGCTTCCGGCCATGATCGCGGCCAAAGACGCCGCAAACGGTTTCCGCTACGTGCTCTGGAACCGTTCGGCCGAACGGCTGACCGGCATACCGGCGGCACGGGTGCTCGGCCGGACCGATTACGAGCTGGAATGTTTCCGGAAAACGGCCGAACAATTCCGCCGCAACGACATGTACGTCCACGGCACGGGAAACGGCATCGCGCTGGACGAATCCATCGTTTTCACCGGAGACGCCCCCCGCAGTCTCCGTACGCAGCTGTGCAAGGTCGAGAGCCCCGACAACAGCGACCTGGTTCTCGTCATGGCATTCGACGTCACCGAGGAGAGGCAGCTCGAAAACGAGCGCCGCAAACTGCTCGAAGACCTGAAGGAGCGTTCCGAACAGAACCGGCAGCTCAACACCTGCCTCGAAACCGTCATGCTCAACGAGGACGAAGACACCGCGATCGAAATCGTGATCAGCACGGTCTGCCGGCACCTGGCTTCCACCCGCGGCTACATCATGAAATACGACTTCGAGCACTGGCAGGTGTATCCGGCCGCCGAATGGGTCGCCCCCGGGTATGCGCCTTATGTGAAAAACCTCGAACGCCGTCCGCTGCTGCGGAACGAGGGCTGGTTCCGGCGGCTCTCACACGACGGCATCTGGGGCGGAGTCTGTACCGGAACGCTCGTCTCCGACCTCGGCAGCTGGCGGAGTGACGCGGAGCGGTTCAATATGAACTCGCTCTACTGCGCCGCCATCCGCGTGAACGGCGAGCTCTGGGGCCACCTGGGCATCGTCAACGACCCGGGTTCGCCGATGCGGAAATTCACGGAATACGACCTGCAGTTCCTGCGGGCCGCCGCACATGTGATCGAAATCATCATGGCGCGGAAGCTGAGCCGCGTCCGGCTCGAACGCAGCGAGTACGAAAAGCTCCTGATCATGGATTCGATCCGGATTCCGATTTTCCTCTTCGATCCGGAACTGAAGCTGGTCCGCCTGAACAATGCGGCGCAATCCCTGCTCGGGGTCGACGCGGAGGAGTGCGCGGGCCGGAGATTCCCGGAGCTTTGCGGGCAGAAGGCGAAGCAGCCGGACGATGCGATCGAGCGGCGCGGGCACAACTGCGACATCCGCCTGAAGGAGCGGGACTACCTGATGAGCTCATACCCGATCCTGATCGACGGCAAACTCTCCTATGTGCTGAAAACCCTGGTCGACATGACCGATTTCAACGAATCGCAGCGCCAGCTCGCCCGCGCGCTGACGGAGGCGCAGAACGCCGACAAAGCCAAAAGCCTGTTTCTCGCCACCATGAGCCACGAGCTCAGGACGCCGCTCAATGCGGTCATCGGCTTCAGCGAGCTCCTGCGCGACAACCCGATCCCGCCGGAGGAGCTTGACGACTACCTGAGGTCGATCAACCTCGCCGGAAACACGCTGCTCAAGCTCATCAACGACATTCTCGACCTCAGCAAAATCGATGCGAACCAGATGAAAATCTCGCCGGAGCCGACCGAACTGCCCGCCGTGGCGCGCGAACTTTACGCGATGTTCCGCCGCGAAACGGCGAAACGCCGCCTGGAGTATCGTGTCGAGTGTCCGGAGGCGCTGCCGCCGATGATGCTGGACGGCCTGCGCCTGCGCCAGATCCTGCTGAACCTGATCGGCAATGCGGTCAAGTTCACGCAGCGCGGACATGTGGAAGTCCTCTTCGCCTGGCGGAACGGCAGTCTGGTGATCCGCGTCTCGGACAGCGGGTCCGGCATCGCGCCGGAAGCGCAGGAGGCCGTCTTCGATCCGTTCATCCGCCAGAGCACGGTCAGGGACAGCCACTCCAGCGAGGGGACCGGCCTCGGGCTGGCGATCTCGCGCCGGCTGGCCCGCTGCATGGGCGGCGACATCACGCTCGAAAGCGAGCCCGGCAAAGGCAGCACCTTCACCTTCCGGCTGGACAAGGTCATCGAGGTGGCCGCAATTCCCGTGGACGGAGCATCGGCGCAGCTCCCGGAAGAAATGAGCCGGAATCTCCGCATCCTCCTGGTCGACGATGTGCCGATGAATCTCAAGGTGCTCGGCGCCATGCTGAAGAAACTCGGCGCCGAAATCGCCACGGCCGCCTCCGGCGCCGAGGTGCTGGACATGCTCGAAAAAGGGATTCCGGATGTGCTGCTGACCGACATGTGGATGCCGGAAATGAACGGAGCCGAACTCGCCTCCCGGGTCCGGGCCATTCCGGCCGCCTCCGGCATAACGATCATCGCAGTCACGGCGGATACCGAAAGCCACAGCAACTTCGACATGTCCGGCATCGACGGAATCCTCATGAAACCGGTCTCGCTGGACAAACTGAAGAAACTGCTCGGCACGCTCCGGACGGAGTTCGCCGCGCGTCAGGCGTCCGGCCGTCCCGCCGACGGAGCCCCGTACAACTTCGGCTGAACCGGGGTCGTTTCGCAGGTCAGAAAGCGTTCCGGGCCGCCCGTTCCGGCCGAAAGGCTCGTCACGACTCCGGAATCGGCAAAAATTTTCTCGAGCTGGTGGACAATATCCGCGCCGTGCGGAACGACTCCATCGCCCCCGGAATCGGACTCATCACCTTCCCGCAGCTGAAGCTGCTGCGGGTGCTCACCCGGCAGTTCCCGGACGGCGCGCGGCTGAAGGAGCTTGCCGGCAAACTGCGCCTGACGCCCGGCACGGTGTCGACCGGCATCGAAAACCTGGTCCGGCAGGGATTGCTGCAGCGCTCCGCCGACCCGGCCGACCGGCGCGCGGTCGTGATCCGGCTGACCGACAAAGGGCGCCGCTGCCGCGACGCCCATTTCCGATTCCGGAACACCGTCATGGATGAACTGCTGCGGGATATCCCGCCGGAGGAGCTCGACGCCTTCATCGCCGTGCCGGAGAAACTCAACGCCGGCCTGCGCACCCGCTGCCGCTGAAAGCGGGAGCCGCCCCGCCGCTCTTCCCGGCGCCGCGGTCACATGACCGGGAACAGCAGCCGGAATTCGTTCTTCTTCCCGAGATCCTGGAACGGCCCCGGAAGCACCTTCTCCCCGTAGCGGTTGCCGGTGAAGTCCCGGTCCACGCCCGGAACCGGCTCGAGGGCGAACTCCCGGCCGGAACGGTTCGAAAGATAGAGCGACGGCTCGAACGGCTTGATCCGGACTCCGAACTCCCGTTCGGCCAGAAACACCGAGTTTTCTTCTCGTCCCGAAACCTTCGGCCAGACCTCCGGCACGAAGCTCCGCAGAATTTCCGCGCGGGTCCGCTCCTCCGGGGTCAGGCGCTCCGCGGCTCCGGCGGCGATCTTCTCCCACGGCGTTTTGCCGCTGTAGCGGAAGCCGACCCGGCCGACGAACAGATTCCGGTCCGACACGCAGTTTTCCGAACGGTCGCCGGGGTACGGCAGGCTCACCCCGCCGCCGTTGTTGCAGAAGATGTTGTTGACCACCAGCTCGTCGGAGGTTTCGACGATTTTGCCGTGATACTTCCGGTCGGTCACATTGTGCATGTACACCCCCTCGGCCGCGTTGTCGAAAACCAGATTGTGGCAGACCCTGACGCCGGAGGCGTCGTGAACGTAAATGCCGCGGCCCGGATAGAGCCCGGAGTACGGCGTGGTGTTCGCCACGATGTTGTTGTCCACCAGCACGCTGCCGGCTCCGAGCTCGATGAAGATGCCGGAGCCGACGTTGCCGAACAGCACGTTCCGGGTGATCCGCGCCCGGTTGTAGCCGTTGTCGAACCAGATGCCGTGCGCGCCGTTGAAGCGGACCAGGTTGCCCTCGACCAGCGCCTCGTCCGCCTCATGGAGCTTGATCCCGGCCCACTCCTCCCAGTCGCACTCGTTCGTGGTCAGCGACAGGGCGTTGTTGCGCTCGACGGTATTCCCGATGATCCGGACGCCCCGGCAGCTCCACCCGGCGATGCCGCAGAGCCCGTTGTCGACGACAAGATTGCCGGTGACCAGATGCCGGCCGCCCTTGCGCAGCAGCTTCTGATCCTCCGGGAGCGTGCGCGGAATCAGGTCCGTCCGCCAATATTCGCTGCCGACGTCGAGCCCGACCGTCTTGGCGCGGCGAATCACGTTGTCGCGGATGACCCAGTCGTGGCCGCTGCGGGTCGAAACCATGCCGAGCTGCGGAAACGGCGCCTGGTTCGCGCAGTGTTCAAACACGAACCCCTCGAGGTTGATATGGCCGAGGCCGCGCCGCGCCGGGGCGAACACCCGGTCGCGGACCGTCATTTCGAGCAGCGACTCCGCCGGGTCATAATCGGCCGGGAAATGGATCAGCAGCGATTTTCCGTCCGCCGTGATGATCCAGCTGCCCGGCACGCGCCGGACCTCCTTCTCCGTCTGCAGCTGGCGCAGTTCGGCGCCGTCGCAGAAGATCTGCCCGAGCGAATAAGGCAGCAGCGCGCCGTCGGCCGGCCGGGGAGCCTCCTGCTTATCCCGGCCGCCCGCATTGAGCCTGCGCCGGAAGGGATTCGGGAATTCACCGAAAAAGGCATCCTCCGGGACCGGCGTCGCAAACACGTTCTCCGCCCCCGCAACCGGCGTCAGCACCGGCTTCCACACCTCGCTGCCGCGGACGAAAACCGTGCCGGGCTCTTCGGCCCGGAAAGTGATCGGGCGGCCCGCCTCGCCGCCGCGTTCCGGCGCGACATGCTCCCGGTAGACGCCGGGACGGACCAGGACCACATCGCCGGGAGCCGCTTTCGCCGCCGCCTCCCCGATCGTCCGGAAAACTCCGTCGCCGCCGTTCCGGTCCACAGTGAGCGTCGCCGCGGAAAGAGTGAGCCCGGCAAACAGACACCCGGCCCCGAATACGGAAAACAGTCGTTTCATGCAATCCCCCCGTTTCTACTGATTCTGCTGATTCTGCTGAGCGAAAAGCCACTTCCAGTTGTCGGCGCAGCGGAAGGCGGGAGTCCACGCGTCGTGCCCGCAAAGCGGCAGCTCCTGATAGACCACGTTTTCGCCGCCCGCGTTCCAGATCGCCCGCACCATCTCGCGCGAGAGCCTGACCGGGACCACCGTATCGGCGGAGCCGTGCACGGCCAGCACAGGCAGCCCGGTCAGCTTCGCCGCCCGGGCCGGATCGCCGCCGCCGCAAACCGGCATGACGGCGGCAAACCGCTCCGGATTGCGCAGCGCCAGCTCCCACACGGCGAATCCGCCCATCGACAACCCGACCGCATACACGCGGTCCGGCTTGAACTCCTCCGTCTTGGCGTCGAGCAAAGCCTCCAGAGCGGTCAGCATCGAACCGCCTTCCGGCGGCTCCTTCCCGGCCCACCAGCGGTCGCGCGGACACTGCGGAAACAGCAGGACCGCCTTGATCCCGTTTTTCCGGCAGTAGCCGATCAGCTCGGCGCTGCCGTGCTTCAGCTGCGCGGCATTGTCGTCGCCGCGCTCCCCGGCGCCGTGCAGAAAAAGCACCAGCGCAAACGGCCCCGGCCGTTCCGCTCCGACGACGAACTGGCGGTACGGCAGCGGCCGGGCCGCCGCGCTCTCCGCCACATCGCTCCCCGGCATTCCGGCGCAGCCGGCCATCACGACGGCGAGAACCACAACCCAAACGGCGGCAGTGTACTTCATGAGCAGATCCTTATTCCTGATTTCCACAGGCGGCAACCATTCCGCCTTCCGCCATACACTACATCCGGAAAAAGCCGTTGTCAAAGCCCGCACGCCGTTTTTCGCAAATTCCGCGCCCCTCCGAGGCGCGGGACAAAACCTTCCGTTTTCGAACAGTTCCCGGTTTGATTATCCGCAATTCGGCGCTATGTTATTGCGGTAAATCGCATCAGGAAAGGAATTCATCATGAAAGCCGTCGTTTCGGTCATCGGGCGGGACTCCGTCGGAATCATCGCCAAGGTCAGTGCGGGCTGCGCGGAGTGCGGCGCGAACATTCTCGACATCTCCCAGACCGTCCTCAACCAATATTTCACCATGATCATGATCGTCGACATCCGCGAGCTGGCCATGCCGTTCAACGATTTCGTCGACCGCATGAGCGCGCTCGGCAAAAAGGACGGTCTCGACATCCACGTCATGCACGAGGACATCTTCAACTCCATGCACAGGATCTGATCATGTTCGAAGCCAAAGACATCATCGAAACCATCAGCATGATCCGCGAGGAGTGTCTCGACATCCGCACGATCACCATGGGCATTTCGCTCTACGACTGCCAGTGCGACAACGCGGACCGTCTCGCGACGCGCATCTACGACCGCATCATGAGCCGCGCCCGCGATCTGGTCAAAACCGGGGAGGAGATCGAAAAGAAATACGGCATTCCGATCATCAACAAGCGCGTGTCGGTCACCCCGATCGCCCTGATGGCCGGCGGACTCGACGTCGACGGCGCGGTCAAGCTGGCCCGGACGCTCGACCGCGCCGCGCACGAGCTCGGAATCAACTTCATCGGCGGCTACAGCGCGCTGGTCCAGAAGGGATTCACGAACGGGAGCCGCACGCTCATTTCTTCAATCCCGCAGGCGCTCGCCGAGACGGAACGCGTCTGCTCCTCGGTCAACGTCGCCAGCACGAAGGCCGGCATCAACATGGATGCGGTCGCCGAAATGGGGCGCGTGATCCGCGAAACCGCGGAGCGGACCCGGGAGCGGCAGTCCATCGGCTGCGCGAAGCTCGTGGTCTTCGCCAACGTCCCCGAGGACAATCCGTTCATGGCCGGAGCCTTCCACGGAATCGGAGAGCCGGAGACCGTCATCAACGTCGGCGTCTCCGGTCCCGGGGTGGTCGCCTCCGCGATCCGCCGCAAAGGCGCCTGCGACCTGACCGAAGTGGCGGAGACAATCAAGCGCACCGCCTTCAAAATCACCCGCGTCGGCCAGCTGGTCGCCCGCGAAGCCTCGGAACGGCTCGGCGTCCCGTTCGGAATCGTCGATCTCTCGCTGGCCCCGACGCCCGCCGTCGGCGACTCGGTCGCCTACATCCTCGAGTCGATGGGACTCGAGAAATGCGGCTGCCACGGCACAACCGCTGCGCTGGCCATGCTGAACGACGCCGTCAAAAAGGGCGGCGTGATGGCCTCGTCGCACGTCGGCGGGCTCTCCGGCGCGTTCATTCCCGTCTCCGAAGACGCCGGCATGATCGAAGCGGCCCGCTGCGGAGCGCTCAGCCTCGAAAAGCTCGAAGCGATGACGGCGGTCTGCTCGGTCGGGCTCGACATGATCGCGATTCCGGGCGATACCCCGGCGGAGGTGATCTCCGGTATCATCGCGGACGAGATGGCCATCGGCGTGGTGAACTCGAAAACCACGGCGGTCCGCCTGATCCCCGCCATCGGCTGCAAGGTCGGGGACGCCATCTCCTTCGGCGGCCTGCTCGGCGAAGCTCCGGTCATCCCGGTGAACACCTGCTCTCCGGCCGGATTCATCGGCCGGGGCGGCCGCATCCCGGCCCCGATCCAGAGCCTGAAAAACTGAACCGGCGAAACGGCCGGCTCCGGGTGCAGCGCAGACGCGCGGCCCGGAGCAGCCTGTGCGGAACGGGGTTATAAACGGACCCGGTCGAACGTTCAGCGCACCTTCCGTTCCCGCGTCTCACCATTTGCATCCGGGCTCCGGAATCTCTCGCAGGAGGGAGGAAGCGCCTCCTCCCCGTCCGGCGAACCGCCGCCGAAAGCCGCCAGTCCGCATACAGGAAGGCCAGCCGGAGCAGCACCGGCAGCAGCAGAATTGAACAGAGGCAAATTCCGGTCCGGTGCCCCTCAGCCAGACGGCAGTCCGTGATTTTGTTTCAACGTCCTGATATTCGCTCATTTCCCCTCCCCCGTCATGCGCCGGTTCCAGACCGGGATATGGCCATCCTTGTCGGAACGGGTGTCACCGACTTCCGCCACCTCCGGATCGCCGCCGCCGTAAACCCGGTATCCTTCGAAGGTTTCGACCGCTTCGCTCTCCATGTTCCAATACGGCAATACGCCCCGCTCGAACCGGAGCGGTTCGCCCGTGAACGGGTTCTTCGGGACTTCCGGCAGGAACTCCGGCACCAGCGCCGAAAGCCCCTCCGGCAGTTTCCCGTACTTCCGAAGATACAGCTCGACCGCCAGTCCGGCGCGGATCGTCCGCATGAAGGCACATGACCGCCCCATACGCCTGATGATCAGAAACTCCGCATCCTGCCGAAACGGTTCGAACGGATATGCAATCGTATCGTCGTGCCCCCGTGACATCTCCACCAGTTCCGCGCGGATGTCCTCCAGGCACTCGGCCCGGCAAAGCTGCCGCAGGCGCATATTGCGGTCGATAAATTCCCGGGCCTCCGAATAGACATGCGGCAGATAAAGCGGCTTCAAAACCGAAATCAGCCACTCCGGGATATCCGAACCAAATCCGAGAAGAACACAGGTGCGGGGCCAGTTCAAGGCATAGTCGGCAATCATGGACTGTTCGCTCTCCAAAGCCAGGGAGAAGCGCTCCCGCCATTTCGCCTCCTGAGGCGGCATGGAGTCCGCCCAGCGCTGCAGCGTCGCCGAATCGAACTTCCCGATCGTTCCCTCCCGAGCGGCATCCATCAAACCGCCCAAGTGAATTTGCAGCAAGGCATTGCCCAGAATCCGCGAAGTAAAAAACGGTTCACGCGAAATGCGCTTCCACAACACGGAACCCGTATCGAAAACCCGGATGGCCGCGGCAATATCACCCGTCCCCGCCAGATACCGGAAATGCTGACTACGGAACAGCATATAGTTCCGCATGAACCACCAATACGGCGAATCGATTTCCATGATTTTCCCGCTGACGACCCGGTACGCATATCCGGCCTCCGGATGCTGTTCCCAAATGCGGTCCGCCTGTTCGATATCGGAACGGTGAGCGGCCAGAAAACGGGCCAGCTCTTCCGGCTCCAAATCCTGAAACCACTGCTGCGTCTCTTCCGGAGCCGCTTCGACGATTCGCCGGACCGAGCCCATCAGAAGGTCGAATGCGGCGGAATCGGGCGATCCCACCCGCTTCTGCAACCCCGGAGCGGAACACGCAATCCCCTGCAGTTCCTGCCTCCGCACCGCCGCCTCGAGCTGAAGTCGAGAGTAAAAAACAAACCCGGCCCAGAGCAAAATCAGAAACAGCGGAAGCAGAATGCACCCGGCCCAGACCGGATGCCCGGGCAAAAAACGTTTTATCTGAAAAAATCTCATGATTCGTCCGCTCTCCCGCAGGAGAGAAGATACACCGGCAAGGCGGTTTTGCCAATACGTGCGAATCGAATTGATGCTTGTTTCGGTTGAAAACTTAAAAAAAATACGGCGGAGGAGGCGTTTCCACCCCGCCCCGCCGCTTCGGGCTGCATGCGGAAATGATTCCGCAACACGCTTCACTTGTCGGAAAAATAACCGTCCAGCCACCGGTTGGCGGCGACGACGCCCGATACGAAATCGCGGTACGGCCTGCCCTCGTTGTCCACCAGGCCCCACCCCTGCCCTTCGCTGTCCGCCAGATTCTGATAGGCGAAATGGACCATGCCGGCCACGAACGGGAAGCTCTCGACGACCTGTTTCACGACCTTGCCGTGGCCGATTCCGCGCTCGTGCTGCGTGGTCAGCTGCGCCGACGGCGACGCCATGCGCACATCTAGCGCCTGAACACCCCATTCGGTCAGCAGGACCGGCTTGCCGGTCACCCGGTGCGCCTTTTCGATCTCGGCGATCTGGCGGTCGACGTATTTCGCATCCTTCCAGACCCACATCGGATAGGAGTTCCACGCGATCACATCGTAATCCTTCCAGACCGCCAGCATCTCCTCGGTCGACGCCCCCATGAAGCGGTTGCTGCCGATGATCTTGTCCGGCATGAACTCGCGCATCGTCCTGAGCACGTAATCGGCATAGACGCCGACGGTGTACACGGCGAAGTCGTCGAAGTCCCGGCGCATGCGTCCCTTCTTTTCGTCGCGCTCGTCGCCGCCCAGCCGGCGGCCGATCTGCGCCATCGCCGCGGCCGCCGTCGGATCGGCCATGAACGGAACTTTGCCGAGCGGGTCGGGCTTCTTCACGAGAACATCCTCAAAGCTGTCGAGGTACTCCTTTTCCGCCTTGCCGAACCAGGCGAGGTTCAACATGCGCAGATCGTCCCGGTAACGCTCCCGCAGCCAGCGGACGAACTCCCGGCCGCACGCCTCCGAATAGACGAATCCGGAGGAGGAGCGCCCGGCGAGATTGCCTTCCAGATGGGCTTCGTTGTTCACGAAGAACCCGACGCAGGCCGGATCGCCGTTCCACCGTTTTCCGGCCTCCGCCGCCCGGCGGCGCAGCTTCCGCCGCCACTCTTCGCTGAAGGGATCGGGAACGCCCGGAAGCTTTTCCCCGTTCCGGTTCATCAGGCCGGGACCGCCGTCGTGACATCCGAGGTAGGTGAAGTAGACCATGCCCCGGCGGGCACCCGCCGCGAACGCCGTGTCGCTCGTGGCGGAGACCGCCAGCCCGTTGAAGCCGAGCCGCTGCACGAATCCCGACGCCTCGTCGGCCCACTCCTTCTCGGAGGAATAGGCGCGGCGCGCCCAGTCGGAATAGCTGTAATTCTCATAAATGCGGCCTACCACCTGGGTCCCGTTGAAGAAGAACGGCTTGCCCGACGGGCTCCGCAGATACCAGCGGCCGTTCACCTCAACGGTGCTCCACCTGCCCGCCTCGGGCGCGACCTGCAATCTGGCGGCGGCCGGACGAAAGGCGGGTCCGCCGGCGTAATCCGGCCGTTCGGCGGGCGGTCGCCATGCCCCGGGCATCCGGACCGGATAGATGTCCAGTCCCCGAAGCCGGAGCTGTTCCCTGATGGGGCGGACCGCCGCCTTGCCGGAGGCTCCGCTCCACGCCGCATCCGAGACGATCACCCGGCGGAGATCCTGTTCCACCCATCCCAGCGCAACCATGCCGCGCGCCGTTCCCGGCGCGATCTCGAACTCAATGCGGTTTTCGCCTTCCCGCAGCACGCCGTCGAGCGGCCACTCGGCCGCGACGGGCCATCGGGGATTCATCGCCCAGCCGTTGTGGTTGCCGAGGACGCCTCGGCCGATCTCCCGGCCGTTGACGCGCAAAGTGAAGGCCGGTTCGGCCAGCGCCATGATCCACGCCTTTTCCGGCGTGCCGTTCACTGTGAACGTGCGGCGATACGATCCCGGTTCCACCAGCCACTGCGGCCGGACGAGCGGCGTGAACGGTGTCGCCTCTCGGGTCAGCCGCACCTCGGCGATTTCCACGGCAAGCGGAGACCCCTTGTCGCCGAGGAAGCCGATCTCGAACGACGACGCGGTCGCCGCCGCGCCGCCGCGCCAGGTGTCGCCGCCCATAAGTTCGGCAAGCGAAATTTTTTCACGCTGCCAGCGTCCGGTGACCGGAGGCAGCCGGAGCGTCCGCCTCCTGCCGTCCCACTCCCTGACGGTCATGCCGGGATTCACCGACCGCACGGACGACCCTTCGGGCAGAAAATAGGCGAACTCCAGCCAGGTGTCCGCCAGCGGCGCCTCGACCCGGAAGGTCAGCGCCAGCGCATTGGCTTCCGTTTCGAACCGGAACACCTGTTCCGGATTCCCCATCGGCGGCGAAGACGCGGCGGGCTTCGCCCTTTCTCGCGTCACCCGGCCGGGAGCCCAGACTCCGGCGAAGGCGGGCAGCTCCTCCCCCGCGTTCCAGACGCCGAGCACCTCCGGAGCGAGAGCGGCCGAATAGATGTTGCCCGCATCGGCCGCCGCCGCGCCGCCCGATGCCGGCGGCGCGCTCACTCCGGCCGCAAGACGGCCGATCTCCAGCACGATCGGCCCGCCGGAGGCAAGAACGCCGAGCTCAAGCGAATCGGCATGCTCTCCCCCGGCCCGCCGCGCGGCCGCCGAATAAGCGCCGTCGAGCGGCCAGCGGACGGTCGTCCACATCCCTTTCACCGGCGTCACGTCGGCGGCGATCAGTTTGCCTTTGCGCTCCCCTTCGCGCACCCGCACTCCGGGCCGCAGCTTGACAACTTTGGAATCCTCCGGCAGCCAGTAGGTGAATTCGAACCAGCCGTTTTCGAGCTTCAGGCCGGTCTCCGCCAGCTTCACCGAGCAGGCCAGCGCCTTGTCGGTCTCTTTCGAGTCGAAGCGCCAGACCCTGCCGATTCCCTCCGCCGCTGCCGCGGGCTCCTTCACCTTCAGCAGCGCCCCGCCCGACGGAGTCCAGGCGACCTTCGCCGGAGGCGTGTCCGTCCCCGGCCGCCACTCGCGCACCACGCCGGACTCCGCCGCTGCCGCGTTCCAACCGCCCCAGCAGAGCACTCCCGCCAGGGCGCCGTACAACCACACCTTCATATGCTTCGGACCTCTCCGCTCAACGGTCATTCATTTTCGGGCTGTCCGGCCACTGGAACACATACTTGTGCGACAGCGTGCCCCAGCTTTGACCCGACCGGATCGTTCCGGTATGGCCGTCCATGAAAAGCGTGTTCGCCAGCCCGTTGTGGCGGTAGATCTGCGGATAGCGCGCATTGGTAACGCCGGCCATCTCCGACCCGAGGTGAAAGATGTCTCTGCCGTCCATCACATAGGCGGTGACCGACGGGCGGCGCATCCGGGTCACCGGCAGCGGATTGTACTGCTGTGAACCGCCGGTCCACGCCTGATTGCAGACGCCTGCGGTCGTCGCGATGCAGGCATACGAAACCCAGGTCGGCTTATCGTTTATCCGATAATTCATTTTATCGCTGCGCGTGTCTCCGAGATTTTCGGTGAAACTGCCGCCGCCTTTGGTCTCACTGTTGTACCCTTCGACCGGAGTGGCGCCGGGACAGGAGAAAATTTTCGCGCCGGCCCCATACAGGTGTGCGAGGCGCATGTACCAGTGCGTCACCGGTTTGCCGTTCGCCGACATGACGTACTGTCCGATCGGCCAGTAATCCTTGTGGTCGGAGGAGTAAAACTGGCTCGACGCCCCGATCTGCTTCAAATTCGCAAGACAGTTCGCACTTTTGGCCCGCGCCCGCGCCTGGTTCAGCGCCGGCAGCAGCATCGAAGCGAGGATCGCGATGATTGCGATCACAACCAGGAGCTCGATCAGAGTAAACGACTTTCTCATATCCGTTTTCCTTTCTTATTGGAGTCGGCACCAGCCGAAAAGTTCCGTATCCTTGCCGCCTTCGATTCCGCCGAAATGCTCCATGAGCCGGAGCCGCTTGCCGGAGTCGTTGTCGTTCACGAGAAGCGCCATCCGGAAAAGCTCGCCCGGCTGCGTCCCGATTTTCAGGAACGCGAGCGGAATCTCGAAGCGGTAATGCGTCACGCCCTCCTCCCGGGTGATCTCTAGCGGAATCGCGGCGGCTCCGATCTTCGCCGGGTCCGGCGAATGGTGGCACCAGGCGATCGGCCTGCCGTCCGGTCCGCCGGAGACGGTCAGCTCGGAGTGTTCCCCCCTCCGGTTCGCAAAGCCGAGCTGGATCGAATCATTGCGCCAGTTCATCGCGCCGCTCATCGGCACGGAGTGATCCTGATCGCGCACGTCGGCCTCGAACACGAGGCGGTCCGCCCGGCGACCGACCCGGATTTCCGCCGACAGGTCGTCTTTGCCGGCCCAGCGCGGCGTAGTCGGATCAAACACCAGTTCGGTCAGTTTCGATTCGTCATCGAGCCGGATCGGCCGCGCCGCATCGACCGCGCCGACCGGCTGCGCGATGAAAGCCCGCAGAACCAGGTCTCCCCGATAGAGCAGCCGTCCCTTCGCGGCCGCCAGCTCCAGCGAAACCGGCAGCCGCAGCACGCCCGGTTCCGCATCGGCGCCGACCGCCAGCTTCAGCGCAAGCTTTTTACGTTCGCCCGGCGCGGCGGAGCCCGAAAGCGTTTCGTCCCCCTGTCTGAGCGTAAATTTGACCGTCTCGCGGTACGGATTGCGGAACTCGAGTTCGAGCGGACGCGTCTCTCCCGGCAGCCGGACCGCGTTCTCCGCCGTTTTCACCAGTTCGCCGACCGCCGAGACGGCCCCCTTCTTCGCCCGCAGATAGAACGGCAGCGGTTTCGTATTCACAAAGACGATGCCGTTTACCGGAGCGAGCACCTCGACGTTGCCGAAGATGTCGATGAGCCGGACCGGAACCTCGCTCCTGAGACAGAAACTGAACTCCGCCTTCTCCTGTTTCGGCCATGCGGCGTACACCTCTTCCTCTCCGGTCGTAAAGCGGTAGCTTTCGAGCCGCGAATCGAGCTCCGGAGCCGCCGCCGGAACCGTGTTCGCCAGCTGCCGGATCAGCTCGTTGTAAGCGACGAACGACGGCTTCGGCTGGTTGTCGACGGTCACGAGACCGAAAGAGTCGTCGGCATTGATGTATTTGTCCCAGTAGTCCTGCAGCATGAACCAGACGTAGAACTCCATGCCGACGGAGCGGGAGTACGCGAGCTTCTGAACCAGGATGCGGGCCTGGTTGTAAAACAGCTCCGGCTGGTTCTGGTACGAGCGGTAGCCGGTCTCGGTGTTCGCGAACGGTTTCTTCAGCTTCTTCTCCGCAAGCATGTCCCGCAGCCGCTGTGTGAAGCGTTTGTAGTCGCGCGTGCCGTCATGGGCGTGGTAGAGCGCAATGTCGTAGAAGTCGGAATTGACCTGGTACGCCTGCTCCAGAAATCCCGGCGCCGCATTCGGGTGCGGCCCGATCACGTTGCCGCCGGTCCCGATCCTGACCGACGGGTTGATCTGTTTGAAGATCGGGTAGAGCTGCCGCATCGACTCCATATACTCCGGCACATTGATGCCGCGGCTCAGGTTCGGCTCGTTGAACCACTCGAAGTATTTGACGGCCGGGATGCTTTTCGTGAACTCCGCGACATGGCGGATGTGCTCGCGGAACAGTTCCGGATTCCGGCCCGACGGCCAGAGCGCCCCCGCCGGCTTCGGATCTTTCCCCTTCGTCCAGTTCGGGATGCCGCCCGCGTAATCGAGGCAGATGTCGAGCCCCGCATCGACATGCGGCTGCCAGAGCCGCCGGTAGCCGTCGAAGCCGATGGATTCACCGCGCGCGCCTTCGACACCGTGCCCGAGCAGGCCGCCGCGGATCATATCGACGCCGAGCAGTTTCATCCACTCCGCATGGAGCTTCGCCTCGTACGGAGCGGTGTTGACCTCCTGGTCCTCGACGCCGAACCACATCGGGATTTTGTTGAACCTGCCGTTGTTCGGCGTAAAAACGCCGAGCCAGCCGCGAACCGTATGCGAAACGTGTCCGTTCGAGGCGGTCACTTCGACGCAGTAGCCGCCGAACCGGCGGAACGGGTCGAGCCGGAACGAGACGCGCCCGAAACCGCCCGCGCCGACCGAAGCTTTCGCGCGGCGGCTCTGCACGAGCTTCCGTTCCGGATCGTACACCTTGAGCTCAAGCGAAGCGTCGATCCGTTCGTTCCGGGCGTTCCGGAGCCGGTAGCTCAGCAACACGGGCTCCCCGGCCGGACGGTTGAGCGCCGTGTAATCCGGGCGGACCTCAAGCTGCTTGGCCGGATTCGACATATCCGCAATGTAAAAGAAATCGTCGAGCAGAATCCGGCTCTTCGCGGGTTTGTCGTTGCGGTAGAAAATCGTGCGCAGCGCGATCGGGAACCCGATCTTCTCATAGCCCGGCAGCGTTTCCGCATTCAGGTCGAGCCGGTAATCCTTCCAGCCGCGCCCTTCGATCCGGACGGGAACGGTCGTGAACGTGCGGTCGAAACGGTCGACGAACGCAAAGCGGACCTCGCCCGCATTCCCCTCCGGGTCCGCAGAAAAGAGCAGCGCAGCCGGCACGGCCGGCATCTTGAAGATGCTGTTCTTGCCGAACCGGGCCTCCCCGCGCGGCGCGACCGTGTCGAAATGCATCGCGCCTGCCCAGCCGTCCTCACGGCGCGGGTCCGGAACCGAACCGAAGCTGAAACTGAACGGATGCGCCGCCCCCGGACGCGCGCCCGGGCCATAGCCGCCGAGCCAGCTTGAGATGTCGGCGAAATCGTCGAGCGGTATTCTGCCGAGGTTCTTTTCGTCGATCACCGGGCGTTCCACCGCATAGAACGGGGTCATGTCCGCCAGTTCGGACCACGGCTTCCTGTCGGCCGGGCCGATCTTCTCGGCCATCTTCCAGCCGGACGCGTCGAATTCCGGCAGCGTCCACCCCTCCGGCGCTTCGGCGGAGGAACGGATGTTCCCGTTGCTGGCCAGCGGGATGACCGTGCCGTCCTTCAGCAGAATCTCCCCGCGGAACAGCACGCCGGCCGGCGGCAGGCCGTTGTAGACTTCGAACGAAATCACATTCTTCCCGGCCTTCAGCAGCGGCGCGAGGTTGTGCCGTTTCGCGTGCCAGCTCTGGAATTTCTGAAGCTGCGTACCGTTCACCCGGATGATGCCGCGGTCGTCGCAGGCGAAAAAGACCGGGGCGCTCTGCACTTCTCCGGGAAGCTCCAGCTCGACCCGGAAAAAGCGTGTGCTCCGGTCGAGCGGCTTCGCCTCGTGCCAGTACCAGAAGGAGGGCGGCGCCCCGGCCGCCGCGGCGGAGAGTGCGGCCAGGCACGACGCCGCCGCGAGCAGAAGATGCAGAATCGATCTTGACATGACAGAACCTTTCAGGGTTGATGATGCTTCGCTTACCGCTCCGGGAGCCGGTTCTCCCGGCCGGAGCGGACCGGCCGGACCGGTGCAAACGATTCGCGCAGGATGATCTCCTCCTGCACATACGCCTTCAGCACGGTCGGACCGTCATTCAGATTCGCCAGGATGATCTCGGCCGCCTTCTGTCCGATTTTCGCCATCGGAATCGAAACCGACGCGAGCGGCGGCGTCAGGTATTCGAGAAAACGGCTGTCGTTCCAGCCGACCACCGACACCTGCTCCGGCACCCGGATTTTCCGGGCCGCCAGCACCCGCAGCAGACGGCAGGCGATCCGGTCGTCGGAGCCGAGAACAAGAGTGAAATCATATTCCCTCCCGGAAAAAACCTTGTCGACCGCTTCAAACGAAAGATCTTCGGCGGTAATGACTTCACAATTCTTTTCGATCCCGGCCTCCTCGGCCGCGGCCCGAAAGCCCCTGACCCGCTCCGCCAGCCCGATGCAGTCGAATCGGAAGGTCAGGAACGCGATCCGCCGATGCCCCTGCCGGATGCACTCGCCGGTCAGGT
Source organism: Victivallis lenta (assembly GCF_009695545.1). Taxonomy (NCBI): domain Bacteria; kingdom Pseudomonadati; phylum Lentisphaerota; class Lentisphaeria; order Victivallales; family Victivallaceae; genus Victivallis; species Victivallis lenta. The sequence continues at coordinate 92,738 of NZ_VUNS01000002.1, forward strand.
TGTAGGCGCTCTGAAAGTCGTGCCCCTTCACGAATGAAATCAGTTCATGGTCGGTCTCCTCGAGCGAAACCACCGGAATCCCGGCCTCGATGCTCTCGACGAAATGGCTCTCCTCGGCCGAAGCGGGCTGGACGATGATGCCGTCGATCTTGCGCTGCATCAGGTTCCGGAAGATCTTGCGCTCCTTCTCAAGATCGCCCTCCGTATTGCAGAGGATGACGTTGTACGACTCCCCGAGCCCGTTTTCGACCGCCCGGACGACGCCGAACCAGAAGTCGTTGTCGATGTTGTGCACGACGATCGCCACGTTGTTCGTGCGCCGCAGCCGGAAATTCCGCGCCTGTTCGTTCCGGGTGAAACCGCGCCGCGCCGCGAATTCCGTGATCCGCAGCCGCGTCTTCTCCGCCACCCTCCGGTCCCCGTTCAGCGCCAGCGAAACCGTCGCAGGCGACACTTTCAGCTCTTCGGCTATATCGTATATGGTCATTTTCATTCCCTGTTTTAATCGATTTAAAAAGAAAACCAAATCGATTTAATTTTATTTTAATCGATTTAAATATATTATACCAAAATCCGGTTGAAATGTCAATAGGCCGGCGGAAAAAAACGGCGATTTTATGCCATCCGGCCGAAAAGCAGCGGTTTCCGGAGACCGGAACAGGGCTTTCCGGCACGACGGGAGGGCCCTAGCGGACCGGGACTCGGAAGCCGCGCCGGCGCCGCGTCCGGATACATCCGCATTCCTATGCCGCCCGTTTCGCCGGGCAGCATTGATTTTAGCACTACTTATGCTATATTGTCTTCATATGAACACATTCGACAACATCGCAGCTCCGGCCACCGGAATCGGGGGGGCCGTTTCGATCATCCGCATCTCGGGCCCGGATGCGCTGGCCATCGGCCGCCGGGTCTGGCGCGGCAGGCGCGAGCTCGGGCCCGAAAGCAGGCGCGAACTGCTGCTCGGCCGGGTCGGCATCGACTCCGCCCTCGCCGTTTTCATGCCGGGCCCGGCCAGCTACACCGGCGACGACGTGGTCGAACTCCACTGCCACGGCGGCCAGTCGGCGGCCGACCAGGCGCTGCGGAGCGTCTTCGCGGCGGGCTGCCGTCTTGCGGAGCCGGGGGAATTCACCTTCCGCGCCTTCGTGAACGGCAAGCTCGACCTCGCCCAGGCCGAAGCGGTCAACGACGTGATTTCCGCCGGGAGCGACCTGGCGCTCAGAATTGCCGAAAAACAGCTCGACGGCGTCCTTTCCCGCCGGCTCGAAGCGGCCTACGACGAACTCAACGCGCTCCGGGCCGAATGCGAATCGCACCTCGACTTCCCGGATGAAGAGCTGGCGTGGGAGCCGGATGTTCCCGCACGGCTCGAAGCGCTCACCGCTCAACTCCGCGAACTCTACGACACACGCGACATCGGCGGCGCGTTGCGCGACGGCGTCTCCGTCGTTCTCGCCGGGCGCCCGAATGCCGGCAAGTCGAGCCTGCTGAACCGGCTGCTCGGTTACGAGCGCGCCATCGTGACGCCGATTCCGGGAACCACCCGCGACACGGTCGAAGCGCAGACGGTCATCTGCAATCTGCCGGTGCGCATCACCGACACCGCGGGGCTGCGCGAAAGCGCCGACCCGATCGAGCAGATGGGCGTCGAACGCAGCCGCAAATCGATCGCGGCCGCGTCGGTCACCTTCTGGCTGCTCGATGCGTCGGGCGGCGAACTCGAAGCCGAGCTTGCCGAAATGGAGAGGGCCGATGCGGTGAACCGCATCGCGGTCTGGAACAAAATCGATCTCGTGCCGGAACGCGCGCTGCCGGAGCTCCCCTGCCCCGCCGTGCGGATTTCCGCACGGACCGGAGCCGGACTCGACGAGCTGCGCGAAGCGTTCGCCGTCATGGTCGCGAAGTCGCCTCGTCCGGCCGTCCCCGAAGTCGCCGTCAACGCCCGCGCGGCCCGGCTTCTCGCCGAAGCGCTCGAGCTGCTGCCCGAAGCGACGGCGCGTTTCCGCGAGGAGGAGTACGAGCTCGCCGCCATCGGCATCCGCACGGCGATGAACCGGGTCGGAGAGATCACCGGCAAGACCGTCGAGCCGGACATCCTCGACAATATTTTCAGCCGCTTCTGCATAGGGAAATAATTTTTTCATGGAAAAGAAACCGCGCAATCTCCGGAAGATCATTCTGAAAAGCCTGCTCTGGGCCGTCTGCGGCCTCGCGCTGCTGCTGATCGCCGCGACCGCAGGCGGAATCATCTACTGGAACTGGTATCTGCCGGACTACATCAATGACCGGCTCCTCCCGCCGGTCCGCGAGCAGCTCGGCCTGGACGAAATGGAGCTCAGGATCCGCCGGATCGGCCTCTCCGGGCTCGATCTTGAGACCTTCACCCTGACCGGCGCGGACGGGCGGACGCTTGCGATCGATTCGATCCGGGCTGACTATACCCCGCACCTGCCCTTCCGCACGCCGCGCGCGCTCGATATCACGAACCTGACGCTGGCGGGCGGCGACATCCGGGCCTCCGTGAAAGACGGCAGACTCGCCATCTCCGGATTCGAGCTTGATCGTGTGCTCGAACGCGTGGCGGCCCTCAGTGCTCCCGCCCCCGCCCCGGACGACGAAGCGGCACGGGAGGCCGCGGTCGTGCTGGAAAAAATCACGCTCCGGGATATCCGCCTCCACCTCGACCTTGAGGGGCGGCTGATCGTCATCCCGGTCAAAGCCGTCGTCACCTCCGAGAACAATGAATGGAAAAACATCCGCGCCGACCTGACGCTGACGCCGCGCGGACAACGGATCGGCGCCCTCGTCGAATACGATTCCGTCGCTTCGACGGTCAAACTCACGGGCGACGCGAAGCTGCAGCTCGAAGCGCTTTCCGACCTGACCGGCGTGAAGGCCGGCGGCAGCGCCGCGCTCCGCTACGACCTCTCGGCCGGCTTTGCGGGCGGCGACCTGAACGCGGTCGGCACGTTCGATGCGACGCTTGAACTCGGGGACCGAAGCGGGCTGCCGGTCGTGTTCCGCTGCCCGGTCGAACTGCACCAGAACCTGAACCTGCGGTACCGGACGGCCGCCCGGGAACTGCACGCCATTCTCGACGGCGAAATGGCGCCGACCGCGATCGCATTCGACCAGGAGGCGATCCGGGCCGAAACCGGGGAAAAGGTCCGCTGGAAATTCGTCCTGTCGAGCACTCCCGCCGACGGGCTCCGTTTTGCGGAGGCCGGCCTCTCGACCGGCCGCGTCCGCTTCGACGCCCACGGCTTCACATTGAATGCGCCGCAGCTCCGCTTCGAACGGCTGAACGACCATTACACGATCACCGGCTCCGGCATGACGGTCTCGAATCCGGAGCTGAAGCTCGAGGCGGCGGGAATCAACCTGCTGATTCCGCTGCTGCCGACTGAGCAGCTGCCCGCCACGCTGAATGCCGGGTCGATCCGCATGGACAAACGCGAGCTCGGCGCTCTGCGCAGCAGCTTCCACATCAAGGGCAGCGGCATGCGGATGAAGGGCGATTTCGAGAACAAGCTCATTCCGGGCGCCCGGATCGACTTCCGGGGGGAAGTCATGCCGCGTCCCGGCCAGATGCCGGACATGCTGTTCGAGATGAACGTGCCGCCCTGGTCGCCGAAGTCGCCGGTCAAACTTGCCGAAATCAATCCGGCCTTCGGGGATGCAACCGCAAACGGCATCGTCTCGCTGGGCGGCGCGGCCCGGCTCGAGGCGGGGAAACTGACCACCGGCGTCCAGCTGCTGCTCGAGAACGGCAGTTTTCAATGGCCGGAATTGAAACTCGACGCCGAAAACATCCGGCTCGACCTGCGCTTCAACGACCTGCTCGGCATGAACACGCCGGGCGGCCAGAGTTTCCGGATCGGCCGCCTCCGCTGCGGCGACCTCGATTTCGGCAATGCGACCATTCTCTTCGATATCGCCTCGAAGGAACAGGCTAATATCGAACGCGCCAGCGTCGAATGGTGCGGCGGGACCGTCATGGTCCACTCGATCCGGCTGAATCCCTCCAACCTCGACCGGTTCGCGGTCAACACCGAGCTTTACTGCGAAAACCTGTCGCTGGCCGAACTCGTGAGCCAGCTCGGACTCAGCAACGCGAGCGGAGACGGCGCGCTTTTCGGGAAAATCCCGGTCCGCTTCAGCTCCCAGCGCGGCATTCTGATCGAATCGAGCTATCTGTACAGCCGTCCCGGCGGCAGCAATACGATCAAACTCGCCGATCCCGAAAAGATCGCGGGGGGCATGGCCGACGCGGCGCTGCGCCAGTCCCAGCTCGATTTTGCGCTTGAGGCGCTCCGCGACTTCACTTACAGCTGGGCGAAACTGAACTTCACGACGGAAAAGGAGAACCTCGTTCTCTCGCTCCAGTTCGACGGGCGGCCGAACCAGCCGCTGCCGTTCGCCTACGACGAAAATTCCGGCCAGCTCCGCCGCGACCCGGCCGGAAAAGCCGTGTTCGAAGGCATTCAGCTCAACATCAACACGCGGCTGCCGCTCAACCGGCTGCTGCAGCTCAACGATAAATTCAAGCAGTTCAAGAAAAACAAACCCGAAGAGAAACCCAAAGCGGCTCCCGCAGCCGCTCCAAAGGAGGCAAAGAAATGAAGTACGCGAAAACGATTCTCCCGGCTGCCGCCGTCACTGCGGCGATCCTGGCCGGCTGCACCCCGACCATCAAAACCGAAAATGAGGTGACCATCAAACCGATCCAGATCACGCTCGACGTGAATCTGAAAGTCGATCAGGAGCTGAATCAGGCGCTTTCGACCGACAAACCGAATGTGAAGGCCGACCCGAACAGCAGCGACGTGCGCGAACGCCGCCGTTCGCGCCGCGACCAGATCAAGGCGTGGAAGAGCGCGCAGCTGATCGGCGAAAACAACAAGGGGCTCCTCGAAGCGCGCACGGCCGACGGCAGCCTCAGCGACTCGGTCAAAAAGGTGGTTGACGCCGAGAACGCCGACCGCCGGCTCGTCTTCCAGGCCATCGCCGGCAAACAGAACATCCCGGTCGAGTCGGTCGCGCAGCGCATGGGAGCCCGCATGGCCGAACGTTCCGCCGAAGGGACCTGGGTCCAGGACGGCGCCGGAAAATGGACGGTCAAAGCCGGGAAATGAAACGGCGATGAGCCGCTTCGAGTGCGATCTGTATCCGGAACAGCGCTTCCGCTGTCTCTGCTGCAGCTTCGGCTGCTGCGACCGTTTTGAAATTCCGGTGAGCCCGGAGGAGGCGCGCGCCATCGACGCGCTCCATATCCCCGGCGCGCCGTCTTTCGACGACTGCTTCCGGCCCGGCATCATGAATGCCGGGCTGGTAATCGCCAAGGATGCACAGCACCACTGCGTCTTCGCCGACGGGCGGCTCTGCGCGATCCACAAGCATCACGGCTTCGCGGCCAAACCGCTGGCGTGCCGGATTTTTCCGCTCAATATCCAGTCGTGGGCGGACGGGCGCATATCGGCCGAGCTGCGCTTCATCTGTCCGTCAGCCGGTTCCGCCGACGGAAAACGCACCGGCGACATGCTCGATGAAATCGCGATCTATTCGCGGCAGCTCGCCGGACTCGGCGGCAGAAACGACTGCATCTACTCGCACGCGAACCCGGCCCCCCTCGCCGCGGTCCGCAGCGTTCACGGCGCCTTCCGCGCCCTGCTGCACGAGGAAGAGAAGCCGCTCGCCTTCCGGCTCTACGCCGCGGCGCGCATCCTCGACTTCCATGCCCGTCCCGACATGGCCGGGGCGGTCCGGACCGCCGGTGAAAGCTTCCGCAGCGACCTGCGGGAGTTCGTCGGGAAAGCGGCGAAGGAACTCGAAAATGAGCTCGCCTCCGGGCGGTGCGATGCGCTGATCCGCGCCGAATTCCGCAACCTGATCTGCGCCTACCTGCGCGACGACGATCCGTTCGACCGCTCCGCCGCCAAACGGCTCCGCCGCGGCTGGCGCCATTTCCGCGCCTACTCCGGTTTCGGCCTCATGTCGGAGCTGAACGCCGAAGCGCCGAATTGTTCCATGCGCGGACTGCCGGAGGCGGCGCACGGACTCTCCTGCGAGCCGGCCGCGCTCGACCCCTTCCGCCAGTTTTTCTATGGGAAACTCGATTCGATGCATTTCTGCGGCAGCCGCATCCACAACTTCGACTACGAAACCGGGTTCGCCCATCTGCTGCTGTCGGTTCCCGTCGCCTTCACCCTCGCCTCGGCCTATGCGCTGGCGGCCGGAAAAGACGTCATCGGCCGCGAAGCCATGCAGCGCACCATCCGTCTGCTCGACCTGACCTTCGGCCGGTCGCCCTTCTTCCGCATGCGGGTCGCCCGCCGCTGGATCCGCCATCTCGCCCGGCCCGGCCGCTATGCCGGGCTGCTGAACACACTGCCGTCTCTGTCCTCTTAGAATATCGCGGAATCAGACCAGTTCAAAGCGGTAGGGAATCGAGTCGAGGAACATTTTCCCGTAGTGTTTTGAGATCACGCGGCGGTCGAGCACGACCACGATGCCGCGGTCGTTCCGGCTGCGGATCAGCCGCCCGACGCCCTGACGGAATTTCAGAACCGCTTCGGGCAGGCTGTAGGCGGCGAACGAGTTCTGCCCTTCACGCTCAAGCCGCTCCATGCGGGCCGCGATCAGCGGATGGCTCGGAACCGCGAACGGCAGCCGGGTCACGATCACGTTCGACAGCGACTCGCCCGGAACATCCACGCCGGTCCAGAAGCTGTCGGTGCCGAACAGCACGGAGTCGGTATCCTCCTTGAACTCGCGCAGCAGCCCGGAACGGGTCATATTCTCCCCCTGGACCAGCAGCTGCCACCCTTTGCCGCGGAAATATTCGCGCAGGTCGTCCGCCGTCCGGCGCAGCGAGGCATAGCTCGTGAACAGCACGAACGCCTTGCCCTGAGTCAACTCGACGAAGCGCGGCACCTCCCGCTCGAGCGCGGCCTGATAGCCGTCGTCCTTCGGGTCCGGCATGTCGCGCGGAATATAGACCCGCGCCTGGTCGGCGCCGAACGGGGAGTCGAGCAGCAGTGTCCTGCCGTTGCAGAAACCGGTGCGCCCGGTATAGTAGTCGAACGAATTCCGCACGGTCAGCGTCGCACTGCACAGAATGACCGGGAAATCCTGATGGAACAACAGCTCCGAAAGCAGCTCCGGAACATTCAGCGGCGTAGCGTGCAGACTGACGCTGCCGCGCTCGCTTTCGGCATAGTAGACCGCATCCGGCACAAGCTTGCGGGTGAACTGGTCGATGCCGACGATGAATTCGCGGCAGCGGGTCAGCTGCGCTTCGACCTCGGTCCGGAAGCTTGCGTCCTCCTGCCCCTCGAGAAACTGCGCGAGACTCCGGTAGAGCTGCTCGAGCTTCGCGCTGAGGCGGTTCGGAAAGCGGGACGGGTCCTGAATCTCCAGCGCGCTCTCGTTATGCTCGCGCAGCACGTTTTCGAACGGAGTGAAGAACCCGTACGCCTCGTCCCGGCTGTCGGCCACCGCGCCGCGGAGAGCCGGGTCGGCTCCCTTCCGCATCAGCAGCCCGCGCGCGTTCTCCTGATTGTAGAGCCGGTTCAGCGTCGCAACGATGCCGAACCGCGACAGGTGGAGCCCGAGATGGTCGGCCGCGTTATCCTCGAGCGTATGCGCCTCGTCGAGCAGCACGACGCCGTAATTCGGCAGCAGCGCGCCGGCCGCCCCGCTGGCCGCCCGCATGGCGAGGTCGGTGAAGAAAAGCGCGTGGTTCGCCACCACAATGTCGGCCGTCTCCCACGACTGCCGCGCCCGGTAGTAGAAGCAGTTGCGGTAGAATTCGCATTTCGGCCCGAGGCAACTGGCGCCGTCGCAGCAGGCGAGCGACCAGGTCTCGGGCTCAAGCCGGAAATCGATCGAATCGCGTTCGCCGTCGGTGGTGTACTCCATCCACCGCCCGAGGCGGCCGATGTCGAGCGCAAGCGCCGGAGCGGGCAGCAGCGCGTCGCGCTGTTCGCCGGAGAGCAGCGCGAACCGGCGGCGGCACAGATAGTTGTGCCGTCCCTTGGCGAGCGCGGCCTTGAATTCGATGCCGGTCAGCTTCCTGAGCAGCGGGATGTCCTTGTCGATCAGCTGTTCCTGCAGATTGATCGTCTCGGTCGAAACCAGCGCCGGCCGCGCCGCGAGGCGGGAACGGTAGATGAGCGGAATCAGATAAGCGAAGCTCTTGCCGACCCCGGTCGGCGCCTCGATGCAGAGGTTGTCGCCGCAGCACAGCGCGTCGGCGATCGCCCCGGCCATCTCAAGCTGCTGCGGCCTGAATTCATACGGGCGGCCGCCGTATTCGGCTGCGGCCTTGAGCGGGCCGCCGGGTGCGAAAAACGCCTCGCATTCGGAGCGGATGTCGATCTCCACCGGCGGCGGATCGAACTCGTACTCGACATTGAATTCGGACGGGTCGAAATGCGGAGCCGCCGCTTCCGGCACATCATCCGGCTCCTCCCCGGGCGGAAGGTTGAAATCGATCGGTTTGATCATCGCCGTCAGCGCTGCTCCAGATAGTCGTCGATCAGCGCCGGCAAATTCTGCAGATACTGGTCGGAAATATTGAACCGCTCGGCGATCTCGCTGGTGAGCCGGGCCGCGTGGGCGGCCTCGCCGCTGGCGAGATCGGCGGCGCTGCGGGTCATCTCAATCGAAATTTTCGGAATCCGGCAGATGAACTTCGCGCGCGGCTTCTCGGGCAGAAGGAGCCGCACATCCTCGGTGTTTTCGAGCGTGAACGCGAGCGTCAGCAGCTCTTCGGCATAACCGAGCTCCGTGTACAGATTGCCGAGGAAGCGGAACGCCTCGGCGATCTTGCGGACAAGCAGTGTGAATTCGAGTTCGCGCTCCGGCACAGGCAGATAGGCGATATAGTGAAACATTCCGCTTTTGAACACCTGCCACATGCGCGGCTCCTTCCGGGAGAGCGCCCGCAGCGAGGTATTCGTCACATACGCCTTCCTGAGTTCGTCCGAGTCGAGGAATTCCGGCGTCGGCAGCGACGGCAGCGCCGCATCCACCGCACGCCGCAGCGCGCTCAGGCTGAACGCCTCGGAGTGGAAGCTCGGCGGAGTCACCGTCAGATTCACGAGAAGCGACGGAACGCCGGCCGGCGGATTCTTCCGCCGCTTGAAGAAGACGGCGGCGTTCGCGACGGCGGCCTTGAACTCCTCGTCACTCTCCGCCTCGGCCGACATGCGGTTTTCGTAGAGAATGCCGCGCAGCATGCGGCCGAGCTCTTCGCGCTGGTTCCGCAGCGCGCGCTGAATCAGCATCTGCATCTCGATCGCCCGGTAGGCAGGCCGGCTCGATGCATCCGGCGTGCGGATATAGAAAACGCCGGTCTGAAGCTCGCCTTCGATGCTGCTCGTGCAGACATGCGGCAGCGTCCGGAACGGGCGCACCATGAAGATCGCATACCGCCTGCCGTCGACGACCGGGCGCTCGATGGTGAATTCGATCGGCGGCTCAACGTAGCGGTTCACGAACTGGCCGACGGTGGTCGGGTCGAAGGAGTGGACCTCTTCGCGGGAGAGGCCCATGTAGACCGACGGGTGTCCGGAGGCGTCCTCCCCCACGCCGATGACGATGCAGCCGCCCTTCGTATTCGCCAGCGCGAGGCAGTGGCGCACGATCTTTCCCTTCGCCTGCCGGGTCATTTTCGTCCAGCAGAGCGCCGCCTTGTAGTCCAGCACGTCGGATTCGACGCCGCGGTGGACGAGTTCGGCGAAATCGTTCGAAAGTTTTCCGGGCAGCTTATCCATCGGAAGTCACCGGTTACTCCACATCTTCGAGGTAGATGAAATGCATGCAGTTCTCGCAGCTGGTCACGGCCCCCTTCTGCATGTTGGTCAGCGCCTGCCGGGTGACCCGGAGATGGCAGCTGCCGCAGATTTCGTTCTCGACCCGGACGAGCGGCGCGATGCCGTCCTTGCCGGCGAGCAGCCGGTTGTAGCGCGCGAGCGTCTCGCCGTCGACGCCGCGGATGTCCGCCGGGCGTTCCTCCTTCAGCTGCGCGATCTCCTTCTTGAGATCGCCCGCGAAAGCGACGAGCTCGTCGAATTCAGCGCGGATCGCATTGACGGCGGCTTCGTTGTCCTGCCTGATCTTCCGATAGGCCTTCCTGGCCTCTTCGAACCGGTCCATCAGCTCGAGTTCGCGGCTCTCGAGGTCGCCGACCTTCTTCTCGTTCAGCGCGATCGTACCGAGCATGGCCTGATATTCGGTGTTTTTCTTGACCATGGCGGACTGCTGCTGAAGCCGTTTGTTTTCAGCGTTCAGCTTCTCGATTTCGGATTCGACTCCCTTGCGTTCAAGCTCGATCTTCTTCGCCGCGCTCGCGGCGGCATTGACTTCGGCCACGGCCGCGTCGCGCTTGTTCTTGAGCTCGGTCATCTCCTTCGGGAGCAGCGCGAGGCGCGCTTCGAGTTCCCGGATCTTCAGATCGACCCTCTGCAGTTTCAAAAGAGCTTCCGCCCATCTTGCCGCCATTCTGTATCCTCCCGGTTGTCCGTGCTCAGTCGTCCGAGCGCAGTTCGTTGATTTTATTGACCAGCAACTGAGGCTGTTCGACGCCGATGATCCGGATTTCATCTCCCGCTCCGGCGGCCGTTCCGATCATGATGTCCCCGACGCCGAAAATTCTCTGCTTGAACATCTGATTCAGCTTGGCTGCCCGCATATCCCTGATTCGAATCTCGGTCTGTCTTTTCTGAAGGATACCCGTATTGCAGATGATGCGCGCCGTCGTGATCTCATAGCGGTAACAGCGAATGATCAGCCAATAGTTGATCAGCATGACCGGCAGGATGACGAATCCAATTCCGACGAAACACAACAGCCCGACGAAAATAATATCGCCGTAGAAGTTTTTCCAAGAAGGATGGTGTTCCGCAATGAGAACCTCGTCTTTGATGGAGGCTTTCGCCCGGACGGACCGGACCGGAAGAGCCCCCGCGCCTTCCTGATATTCGCCGCAGTAACGGCACTTCCGCGCCCCGGCCTTGATTTCTTCGAGACAGAACGGACAGGTATTCATGGCTTCAGGCGGACGGACCGTGAAAAAACGGCCGCAGCCGTCACAGCGGATTTCCCGGCCGGCGGATTCATCTTCCGCCTCATGCGCCTTGTTGCAGAACGGACAATATATTTTCATCAGACAGCCTTTCCTGGTTTTCAGAACAATGTCTGCTGTTCGCTGCCGCGAAGCGGGCTGAGCCCGAGCTTCTCCCACGCTTTCGGGGTCGCCACGCGCCCTTTCGGGGTGCGCACGAGAAAGCCGCGCTGGATCAGAAACGGCTCGTAGACCTCCTCGATCGAATCCTCCTCCTCGCCGACCGAAACCGCGATATTCTTGAGCCCGACCGGGCCGCCGCGGAAGTTTGCGATGATGGTTTCGAGAATCCGCACGTCCATCTCGTCGAGCCCGTCGTTGTCGATCTGGAGCATGCCGAGCGCGTCGGCCGCGACCTGCCCGGTAATAACCGAGTCGGCCCGGATCTGGGCGTAGTCGCGGGCGCGGCGAAGCAGGTTGTTCGCAATGCGCGGGGTGCCGCGGCAGCGCCCGGCGATCTCCCGCGCCCCCAGGTCGTCGATCTCGATGTCGAGGATGCCGGCCGAACGCTTCAGAATCCGGGTCAGGCTGTCGACGTCGTAGTAATCGAGCCGGATATTCAAACCGAAGCGCGACCGCAGCGGCGAGGAGATCATCCCCTGCCGGGTCGTGGCGCCGACCAGCGTGAAGCGCGGCACCGTGAGCCGGACCGAGCGGGCGCCCGCCCCCTGCTCAAGCATGATGTCGATGAAGAAATCCTCCATCGCGCTGTACAGATACTCCTCGACCGTCGTGTTGAGCCGGTGGATCTCGTCGATGAACAGGATGTCGCCGGGTTCGAGCGCGGTCAGGAGCCCGGCGAGGTCGCCCGGCTTTTCGATGGCGGGGCCGCTCGAACTCTTGAGGTTCGTGCCGCGCTCGTTCGCAATGATGTAGGCGAGCGTGGTCTTGCCGAGTCCCGGCGGTCCGCAGAGCAGGATATGGTCGAGCGCCTCGCCGCGCGCCTTGGCGGCGGCGACGAAGAGCTCGAGCTGGTCCTTGACCTTCTCCTGCCCCGGGAAATCCGCGAATTTCGGGGGGCGCAGACTGGTTTCCTTCGCGGGGTCGCGCTTGTTCAGGGTCGATGTGATGAATCGTTCCGTCATAATCTCATAAAATTGTATCGCCGCATGACTTGTTTTCCGGCGGAAGAGGTGTTAAATTTAATATCGTCACGTCATATAAAGAAGATAGCGCAACAACGGGAAAATTTCCAGTTCCTCAAAAGAAAAAGAAAGGAATTCGAGCAGATGTACGATCTCAAGAAGGCGCGCCTTGCCGCCAACACCGTCCGGATGCTTTCGGCGGAGGCCGTTCAGAAGGCAAAATCGGGCCACCCCGGCATGCCGCTCGGCTGTGCGGATTACGCCATGACCCTCTGGTACAAGTACATGCGCCATAATCCGAAAAATCCGGCCTGGATCGGCCGCGACCGCTTCGTGCTCTCGGCCGGCCACGGCTCGATGCTCGAATACTCGCTGCTGCATCTCTTCGAATACGGCCTTTCGATGGATGAACTCAAAAACTTCCGCCAGTGGGAGAGCAAAACGCCGGGACACCCCGAGTTCGGCCACACCGCCGGCGTCGACATCACGACCGGACCGCTCGGCACCGGGTTCGCCTCGGCGGTCGGCATGGCCGTCGCGAAGCGCCATTTCGCCGCGAAGACCGGGCTCGACAAGGCCGGGCTCGCCGACAACAAAATCTACGTCATCTCCGGCGACGGCTGCATGATGGAGGGCGTCGCGAGCGAAGCCGCCTCGCTCGCCGGGCACCTGAAGCTCGATGAGCTCGTCGTCTTCTACGACGACAACAGCATTACGATCGAAGGACAGACGAGCCTCGCTTTCAGCGAGAACGTCGCGGCCCGTTTCACGGCCTACGGCTGGCGGGTCATCACGCTCGCCGACGCGAACGACCCCGCGCTCTGCGACGCGGCGCTGGCCGAAGCGCAGAACACCGACGGCCGCCCGACCCTGATCATCGGCAAAACGCAGATCGGCTTCGGGGCCCCGAACAAGCAGGGCAAATCCAGCGCCCACGGCGAACCGCTCGGCGTCGAAGAGGTCGAAGCGCTCCGCAGGAACCTCGGCATGCCGGAAGGCGAATTCCAGGTGCTGCCGGAAGTGACCGAATTCCTGCACAGCCGCGTCGAAGAGCTCGTGGCAGAGGCCGCCGCATGGGACAAGAAGTTCCAGGCGTTCCTCGATGCCGACCAGAGCCGCGCGAAGCAGATCGACGCCTACCTGAACCGGACCGTTCCGGCCGATATCAAGGAGCAGCTGCTTGCGGCAGCCCCGGTCGACAAGCCGGTTGCGAGCCGCGCCTCTTCGGGCGTCGTGCTCCAGAAGGCGGCGGAGCTGGTTCCGGCCCTCTTCGGCGGCGCCGCGGACCTCGCGCCCTCGACCAAGACCGATATCAAGGGCGGCGGAGACTTCACGCCGGAGAATCCGGCCGGACGCAACCTCCACTTCGGCGTGCGTGAATTCGCGATGGGCTGCGCCGGCAACGGAATGGCGCTCTACGGAACGGCGATTCCGTACACCTCGACCTTCTTCGTATTCAGCGACTTCATGAAGCCGGCAATCCGCCTGGCGTCGCTCATGAAGCTGCATGAGATCTACGTGTTCACCCACGACAGCTTCTACGTCGGCGAGGACGGCCCGACCCACGAGCCGATCGAGCAGATCGCGATGCTGCGGACGATTCCGGGCCTCACGGTCATCCGGCCGGCCGAGGCGCACGAAGTCGCACAGGCGTGGGCGGTTGCGCTCGAAGCCGACGGCCCGGTCGCGCTGCTGCTGACCCGCCAGGACCTCCGCCCGTATGACGCCGAAACGGCGAAGAAGGTCGACGTCTCGAAGGGCGCTTATGTGATCGACGAGGACGAAGATTTCGACATCATCCTCGTGGCCACCGGATCCGAGGTGAACCTCGCGCTCGATTCGGCCAAGCTGCTGCGCGAAAAAGGCGTCGGCGTCCGCGTCGTTTCGATGCCGAGCCAGGAGCTTTTCCGGAAGCAGGAGATCGACTATCAGGAGGAGGTCCTGCCGTCGTGGTGCATGTGCTGCGTCTCGATCGAAGCCGGCACGACCTTCGGCTGGGAACGCTTCATCGGCCGCGACGGTCTCGCGATCGGACTCGACCACTTCGGCGCGTCGGCCCCGTACAAGGTGCTGGCCGAGAAATTCGGTTTCACGCCGGAAGGCGTGCTCGACCGGATCGGCGACCACTTCGTCTGCGCCGATGAGGACGACGACTGCGGATGCGGATGCGGTTGCGAAGAGGGTGACTGCGGCTGCGGATGCGGCTGCGAAAAGTAATTCCGCCGCAAAGCCTTCCGGGAGCCCTGCCTGCCCGGAAGGCTTTTTTTCCGTCAATGCGAAACTCCCGCATGGGAGGAGAGAGGAGAAACCGTGGCCGACGGAAAACTCTGTTACAACCCCGATATCTTCCGGGTCCGCAATCTCGACGAAGCGCGCCGGATCATTCTGACGAACGAAGGTCCCGCGGATACCGGTGAGTGCCGGCGGAAGGAGACGCCGGCACTTGCGGCCGGACTCTGCCGCGAACTCAATCTCAGGAAGAACCAGCTCCTGCTCGACCACGGCTGCGGCGTCGGGCGGCGTCGACATTTCGCCGGAGATGCGGGCGATGGCGCGCGACGATGTGGATATCCGGGAGCTGACCGCGCAGTTTTTCTCGCTTTCTTCAACTCCGGCAGTTTCCGGCCGGAGCCGGAATCGCGCCGTACCAGGCATTCTGCCGGACTTACCTGAAAACCCGCGACCACTCACTTATAAAAAAACAATCAAAGGACGGTCATTATGAATACGGAGATGTTGTCGGTCTGGTCATCGATGTTCATGGAGCTTTCGCCGGAGGAGGCGGTCGAAACGTTTCTGCGCTGCGGACTCGCCGCGACGGAGCTCTCGTACGAACACGCCGCCGTGCTGCTCAAGCGGGGAAGCGCGGCCGGAGCCGGATCGGAATTCCGCAGCTATATCGATAACCGCGGCTTCTCAATTCCGCAGGCGCATCTCGACTTCGTGACCTGCGACCCGGCGGACCCCGATCCGGCGGCGCGGCGACATCATATCGACAGCCTGAAGGAGCAGATCGAGCTCTTTGCCGTGCTCGGAGTTCGCGCGATGGTGCTGCATTCAGGCGGCAGAAAGGCGCGGGCGGCGGGGTGGACGGCGGAGCAGACGCAGGCCGTCGCGCTGGAGAGTTTCCGGGAGCTCGGCGAACAGGCCGCAAAGTTCGGCGTCACGATCTGCCTCGAAAACATGTACGGCGAAAATTATGAACTCCAGCCGGCCTATTCGTCGGCCGACCTGCTCCGGATCATCGACCGGATCGGTTCGCCGCAGTTCGGCATCTGTCTCGATACCGGGCATCTCGCGCTCTCGAAGGCCGAACCGCACGACGTCTTCATCCGCAACTGCGGAAAAACGCTGAAGGCGCTGCATATCGCGGACAATTTCGGAGTGAAGGACGATCACAGGCTGCCGTATATCGGCAACTCGGTCGATTGGGTGAAAACCGCCGCGGCGCTCCGCGAAACCGGCTACGACGGTCTCATCAACTTCGAGATTCCGGGCGAGCGCGGCTGTCCCCGCCCGGTGCTGGAGGACAAAACCCGTTTCGCCCGCAAACTCGGCGAAACGATCTTCCTCGGGTAAGAACGGCGGACATTGCAGAAACGCGCCCCCTCCGCATCATCGCTTCCGGGGGCGCGCCGCCCGGCCGGGCAACGCCCGGCGGCGGCCGGAAGTTCCGTCATTTCTTCACGGTCCGCACGGTCAGTTTCACGTCGTCGAACCGGGCCGTCCCCGTCGCGTCTCCGAGGAAGAAGGAGAGCAGAATGTACTTGCCGTCCGCCGGAATCTCCGCGAGGTCCAGAACCAGCTTGCGTTCCGTCCAGTCCGCATCCGGCGCAAGATCGATGCCGTCCTTGTGCGCCAGGCGCTTATGGTCCCCGGTACGGATTTCGACCGTGCCGAACGCATGCCCCTTCAGGCCCTCGTTCTTCTGGCGGTACGAAAACTCGATCCGGCAGACCTCCCCCTCCTTCGGCGCCGGCAGCGCTTTGACATCGGCCGGAGCCAGGTAGACGGAGTACCACTTCGTCCTGCTTTTCGCCTCAAGCTTCAGTGCGCCGTCTTCGATTTTCGCCGAAAAATTCGGGTCGCTGTTCGCACTGATTCCCCACTTTTCCGGCGTTCCGTCCGCCTTGGCCTGCGCAAAATCGGCGTTGGCGACGGGGACGGTTCTGGCCGGCCCGGCGGCATTTGCCGCCGTCAGTGCCGTCGCCGCAACCAGTGAACTCATGAGTTTTTTCATTTTCGTCTCCTTATAGTTGACCCAGCGCGGGTTCGATACGGCGAACCGCAGGCGCGAACCGGGTTTGGCCCAGAGCGGCAGCTCGAAGCTCGTGAGCTTTTCAAGATCCAGCTTCCCGTTCATATCCTTCTTGCGGAAATTCGGATTCACCATCGACGAGAGCGGAACGATGAAAGTCTGTCCGCGCCGCAGCTCCTCCGTCTTGAAGGGCAGCGTAGCGAAGTAAGTCGCGCCGTCGGCTTCCACCAGGTTCAACCCGAGCGTTTCAAGCCCCTCCCCTTCCAGCAGCCGCAGTTCGAAGGCGAACGCATCCGGCACATATTCGGGAAAATCGCGCACATCGAGCGACATCGTCGGCGAAGCCCAGACGTGGCCGACGACCCGGTTTTCCGCTTCCTGAAAACGGTAGTCGAACCGGATGTCGCCGTCTCCGGCGGAAATCTCCATTTCGGAGCCTTTGATGAGGTATTTACGCCAGTTTCCGGCCTTCTCCCACCCCGGAACCGGAGTCTCCGCGTCCCCCGGCAGAAGGCGGGTGCGAACCGGAGTGAAGTTCGCAACCAGCACGCTCTCTCCCTCTCCGCCGAAGTTTCCGCGAATGACGAGCCGCGACGGCGCCGCAGTGCCGGAGAGCCGGTCAAGCCTGAGCCTGAGCGGCAGCACTACGCGTGAATCCGCCGGGAGTTCGATTCCGGCCAGCTCGAATGAATCGGCTTCGCCGTTCGGGAACTCGACCGATATTTTCCCCGACAGCGGGGCATCGGAGAAGTTGCAGACCGCGAGCGGATAGTTTCTCTCCTCCCCGACCGGCAGCATAAACGTATCGGCGGCCGAATTCTTGATGCCGTCCGGCAGTTCGAGATTCAGCACAACCCGGGACGGCGCTTTCAGCGGCTCGGGAACCGGCATGGGGACGAACTCGATTCCGGCGGCCGTCCGGAACAGGTAAACCGGCATATCGGTCAGGACGATTTTCCCGCCTCCGATATCGACCGGGCGCCCGAAGGCGTCCCGGGCATACTGCGCCTGAGCCGTTTCGACCGCGACCGGCTTGCCGGAGTCGCTCCAGAGCAGCCGGACGCGGTGCGGAGTTCCGTCGAGGAGGATGGTCGCCTCGTAGCCGGTCACACCGGCCGGCAATTCTTCCAGCTGCCGGATTCCGCCGAAATTCTGGAAATAGTTTGCGAGCACAGCCAGCGTGACGAAACCGGGGCGCGGCGAGAGATCACGATGCCGCAGCAGTCCGAAGCTCATGCCGCTGACTTCCGTATGGTTGAAAAGGAAGAAGTAGAAAAGCCTGTCCGCCCCCTCCGCCAGCAGCGCCGCGCAGACCTTCGGGATATCGAGCGCCTGCTGCCGCGCCGCTTCAGGCGCGAATTCGCCGGTCTCCGGATCGGTCGGAAAGCTGCCCGTGGAGACTTCGGTCAGCCAGACCGGAAGTCCGTCCGCTGCCGCAGCAAGCTTCGCGGCCCGTGCCGCCGTATCCTCAAGACGCGAATGCGAATGGAAGCAGAAAACATTCTGATAATCGTTGAACCGGTTTTCCGCCAGCGCGGCCGGATGTTCCGGCGTGCCGCTGCCCATGAAGGTGATGACGGCGGGATTCGCGCGGAGCGCGCCGAGCGCCGCCGCCTTCTGGACCGCCGCGATCTCGAACGAAAGCAGACTGCCGCCGATCCCCTCCGGCTCGTTCCAGCTTTCGAGCGCCGGCATATTTTTCCCGAAGCGCGCCGTGACCGCCTTCGCGTAATCGTGTATTTTCGTCAGGTCAAGCGGCGGCTTTTTGGCCCCGAGCGCGGAGAGCGCGGCGGGATAACGGTCCTGTTCCGGCGTGCCGTACAGACTCTGGACGATTTCGATGCCGTGCTCCGCATAAGCCGCCGTCAACTCGTCGACGAGCCGGTCGGAGTGTTTCGGGTCGAGATAATCGAACGCCTCCCACATGATCCGTTCGCGGACGCAGCCGAGATTCGCCTTGCGCAGAAGCCCGGCGACGTCACCCGGCGTGTAATCGAACTTCATGGAGCCGATCCGCCGCAGGTAAAACGGATAAAAAAGGGCTGCGTCAACCGCGATCGGCGAGGCCGGGTTCAGCTTTTCGACCGGGCGGATCAGGACCGCCGCGCCGTCGACCGCCGGCCGGCCGGCGCCGTCCCTGTATTCGATGCGGTAGAAGCCGGCCGGGAGTTTACCGAGCCTGAGCACGGAACCGCCGGCCGCCGGGTCGAAGGAACAGGCTTTCCCGTCGACGTCGGTCACACGGATATCCGTCGCTCCGGCGGGCAGCGCAAGTGCGACGGTCTCCCCTTCGACAAAGACGTTCCCCGGCGCGGCAGACAGAACCGCGGCGCCGAGACAGCAGAAGAGAGTGGCGCAAAGCTTCCGCATCAGTTCACATTCCAGTAAAGGACCCGGGTGCTTTCAGTCGGTTCGGTGCTGTAAATGAACGGCACCACGTCGAACGGATTGAGCGGATTTTTCGTCGCGTTGCCGACGGCCGCATGCCCGTCGAGATAGAGCAGATTCGCACGGCTCGAATGGCGCGAGGCCGGGCGTCCGTAATTCGCATTGCCCTTCGCCGAAGTGTCGAAGGCAGCGCGGAAGTACCCGTTCTCCTCCACGGCTCCGGTCGAACCGTTGTTCTGCCAGGCGTCGAGGAAGTGGAGCTTGCCTGACGCGTTTTTGATCATCGTCATGCGCCGCCCGGTATCGTTGTCCCCGTTGACGCCGACATTGACGGCATAATGGGCGAACCAGCCGTCCTTGTTCTGCCTGTAGGAGCTCTGCTGCATGGACGGGCAGTCGAATCCGGTGGTCGGCACATATTTCGTCTCGGTGTAAAGACGCCGCGGCATCGTCCAGCCTTCCGCATAGGTCAGCGGCAGGAAGTCGGCGTTGTCGCTCACATACTGGCCGACGCCGAGCCCGAGCTGGCGCAGATTGCTGATGCAGTTGGCGGCCTTGCCGCGCTCGCGCGCCTGGTTCAGCGCCGGCAGCAGCATCGAAGCGAGGATCGCGATGATCGCGATGACGACCAGGAGCTCGATCAGGGTAAAGTTTTTTCTCATCATGAAATCCTTTTCGTTAATGGTCAGCGCATGAAGCGACCGGTTTCGTAACAGCTTTCAACCATCTTCGCGAGCGGCATTTCGGCCAGCCCGACACAGGCGTCCGCCGCGCCGTAGTACACCTTGACCATACCGTCCGGCTCGACGAGCGCGTTGCAGGCGAAAACCACGTTTCCGGCACGGCCGCTCCGCTCGTACGGCGTCTCCGGGAAAAGCAGAGGGCGCGGCGAGCGCGCAATGACCTTCCACGGCTCCTTCGCGTCGAGGATCGCCGCATAGAGGCAGTAGATCGACCCGTCACAGCTGGCCGAAACGCCGTGATAGAGGATCAGCCACCCCTCGTCCACCCGGATCGGCGGAGCGCCGGCGCCGAGCTTGAGCTGATCCCAGCCGCCGGGCCGGGTGGTCATGACCGGGCGGCTCCCGCCCCAGTAGACGAGGTCCGGCGAAAAGCTCATCCACATGTCGCACGGCGACTGCTCGCCGCCGCCGAACGGCCGGTCGAGCCGGCAGTAGAGACCGTTGATCTTCTCCGGAAACAGCGCGCCGTTGCGGTTGTTGATCTCCGAACCGACCGAAATGAACTCGAATGATTCGAAGTCGCGTGTTTTCGCGAAGGCGATCCGGGTGCCGAGCGTGTTGTCGTGGCTGCCGTAGCAGATGAAATATTCGTCCCCGATCTGCGTGATGCGCGGATCATAAACGCCGTTCTCATTCCACCAGGACGGCGGGCGCGGCCAGTCCACCGGCTTCGGATCGAACCGGAAACGGTATCCGTCCCGGCTCCGCGCAATCCAGAAGATGATGCCGCCCTCGACATGAAAGACATCGACGAGCAGCAGATATTCGCCGTTGAATTTCACCGCACCGGGATTCAGGATGAAATAGCCGGTGTTCGCCGGCAGGTCGGCGGCGGTCAGAATCGGGTTTCCCTTGAAACGCTGCATGATCAAATTCGCACTCTTTTCTTCAGGTAAATGTTTCTCTTACTTAATAAACTGTTTCGTTATCTATATTATGTGCGATTTACCTTGAAAAGTCAAGATGAAAATGGACGAAAATGGAATTTTCTTTCAACCCGTCAATAGGTTCGCTTTACAGTCTCCCCGAAATTCACGGCATTTTCAAGCAGCTCGAAGACATGGTCGCACCGGCCGGCGGCGAGATCGAGAAGCGCCGCGACGCCGCGTCGCCCGATCTGCTCGGTGGGCTGGACGATGCCGGAGTAGTCACGCCCCGATTCAGCCTCGTCGCACTCCATGCGGAATCCGGCGACGGAAAGTGTCTCAGGGACCTCTATTTTCATTTCAGCCAGAAGCGGATAGAGCTTCACGCACTCATCCGTTCCGACGAACAGGGCGGTCGGCGGTTCCGGGCGCGCCAGCAGCCGCAGCAGGGCGTTCTTGACAGTCGCATTTTCGGCATCCGGCAAATCGAGAACGAACTCGGAGCGCAGGTCGATGCCGTGCTTCCTGTGCATGTCGCGGAACGCCCGGAGCCGCTCGCGGTGGCTGTCGAGCAGCTGATTCAGCAAACCGACATACGCGATGCGGCGGTGTCCGAGACAGATCATATAGTCGATCAGCTCCGAAACGGCTTCATAATTCCGGGTCGCCACGTAATTGACCTCGCCGCCGGACGCG
Source organism: Victivallis lenta (assembly GCF_009695545.1). Lineage (NCBI taxonomy): Bacteria > Pseudomonadati > Lentisphaerota > Lentisphaeria > Victivallales > Victivallaceae > Victivallis > Victivallis lenta. The sequence continues at coordinate 113,902 of NZ_VUNS01000002.1, forward strand.
GCGTTGGCCAGCAGAATAAACGGAATGCCGGACTTCCGCAGCCGGAGGCAGAACGGGTCGTCCGCCGCCTTGTTGCAGATCAGGAGCCCCGCGAGCGAGTTGCTCGCATAATAGCAGTAAAGTTCTTCCGGCGAAAAAGTTGCGAGCCGGTCTCCGTCGATGAGGATCATATCTTTTCCCTCCTCGAAGCACTGCAGGCAAACGCCGTTCAGCAGCCGCCCCGTGAACGGAGAAGCGAGCGGCCGCCGGTTGTTGTGAAAGGTGATGACGCCGACGGCGCTCTCGGTCTGCTTGCGCTGCTGCGGAACATAATTGTGTTTCTTGATGATCTCGAGCACGCGCGCCGAGGTCTCCCGCGAAATGTTGCCGTGGTTGTTGACGATTTTCGACACGGTTGCAGTCGAAACTCCCGCTTCCCGCGCGATGGTGTAGATGGATGGCCGTTTCACTTGGAGTTTTCCTTATCATTGAGAAAAGTTTCCTTATTTTAAAGTAACTATAAATCCATTTTGTCGTTTTGCAAGAGACGAAAGGAACTTTACGGCATAAAAGCCGGAAACGTGCGCTTGAAGGAGCTGGAACCGGATTGTGCCGGCACGCCGGCGCTATTTGAAAAGGATGATGAGGACCGCCCCGGCGACAGTCAGGACGGTTCCCGCGATTTTCCTGCGCATCCCGCTTTCATGAAAGAGCTTCCAGCCGAGCCACAGGTTGACCACGGCGGAGAGCTGGAACAATGCCAGCGCCGGCCCGACCGGCAGCAGCAGAAAAGCGGTGTTCGTCGCGTACTGCATCGCTCCGAAACAGAGTGCCAGCAAAATCAGCATGGCGGCGTGTCCCCGGGGCCGCAGCAGAACGGCCGGAGAAACCGCTCCCCGCGGCAGCAGAAGCGTGCCGAGCAGACAGAAAACCGCCCCCGCCCAGCAGTTCGCCAGAAACGCCTGACCGGTACTTGACAGGAGGATGAGCTTCTTGAGAAAGACGGCTTCGAGCGCCGTGCAGAACAGCGCGGCGAACCGGTAGCGGATATCCGTCCGCAGCAGAATGCGGAATCGGAATTTCCCCTCATCCGCGCCGAGCACGAGATAACTGCCCCAGACGATGAGTCCGAGTCCGGCGGTGCCGCCCGCCGACGGGATTTCGGAAAGCAGCAGAATGCCGCCGATCATGGCCACCACCGGCTTCCAGGCGTTGACCGGCCCGAGAACGGAGAGCTCGCCGCGTTCCAGCGCCTTGACCATGCACGCGTTGCCGCAGCTGCCGGCGATGCCGACCAGCGCGGCCCAGAACCAGAATTCCGGCGGCAGCGTCCCGAACGGGAACGCCGGCGCGAAAGGCAGCATCCCGAGACTCAGCAGCAGGTACATGACGAAATTGATCTCGAGCGCATTCGGAACCGCCGCGATCAGCCGCTTCTGAAACACGTTCAGGAATGAGTTCGCAAAAATGCGGATTCCGACGACAAGGGGAATCAGGATGCCGTGAAGCATGGCGGAGCCGGCGCTCCGCCGCTACTCGACCTTGACCGCCTGAAGCTGGGCCCTGACGCAGAGCTCGGACGCCTTGAAGGCATGCTCCTGCGTCATCGCATTTTCGGTCCGGTTCAGGCAGTCGAGCACCAGTTGTCCGAAAAACGGGAAACCGGTCTTGCCGCGGGCGTCAAATGTATGTTCCCCCTTCCCGTCGACCCAGAAGACATGGTCCCCGTCCCCCCCGCGGCCGACATCGAGATTCTTGCGCAGCTCGATATACCCATCGGTGCCGAGGATGAAGGTCCGGCCGTCCCCCCATGAACGCAGCCCGTCCGGCGTGAACCAGTCGACCCGGAAATAGCCGGTCGCGCCGTTGTTGCCGATCAGCGTCGCATCGCCGAAATCGTCGAGCTCGGGATACTCGGGGTGGTTGTAATTCGCAATCTTGCTCGCGGCGACCGTCGCATCGGTCGCGCCGGTGTAAAAGAGGAACTGCTCGATCTGGTGGCTGCCGATGTCGCAGAGGATGCCGCCGTAGCGGGCCCGCTCGAAAAACCAGGCCGGGCGCGACGGGGCGTTCAGCCGGTGCGGTCCCATGCCGAGCACCTGGATCACCCGGCCGATCGCTCCCTGCCGGATCAGCTCCCCGGCATAGACGGCGCTTTCGGACTGGAGCCGCTCGCTGAAGCAGACCATATACTTGCGCCCGGTCTCCCGGACCGCCGCCCTGGCGGCATCGAGCTGTTCAAGCGAAATCAGCGGCGCCTTGTCGGTAAAATAGTCCTTCCCGGCCCGCATGGCGCGGATTCCAAGCGCGGCCCGGTCGCCCGGCACGCAGGCGCCGGCAATCAGCCGGACTTCGGGATCATCGAAAATCTGCGCCTCGCAGGCGGCCGCGGCGGCCTGCGGATAACATTTACAGTAAGCCGCAACCTTCGCCGGGTCGGGATCATAAACCCATTTCAGCGTCGCTCCCGCCTCCAGCAGTCCGTTGGTCATGCCGTAAATATGGCCGTGGTCGAGGCCGATCGCCGCAAAAGTGAATTCACCCGGCTTCACGACCGGATCGGGCCTGCCGACCGGCGCGTAATTCATACCGTCCCGCTTGTCCATTCGAAATTTCCTTCTTTCCCGGCCGGTTCATCCGGCCCGTTCTACCAGTTTCATTTTCATAGTATAGGCCGCGCCCGGCGAAAAAGCAAGAAAACCGGCATAAAAAAATCCGGCGGACACATGCCCCACCGGACCCGCATCGCCCGTCGCACCGTCTTACGCTTTACGGCGGCGCCACCGGCCGGCCGCCACCGCCATGCCGCCGACGGCAAGAGCCGCAACGACTCCCGGCAGCGGCTGCCCCGACGGAGCCGGGGCGGACGGCGTCGCCGTGATCGAGCCGATCTGAACGAACTCATCGCCGCCGCTGCCGCCGTTCTTGTCGAAGGTCAGATAAAGCACACCGTCCTTCTCCAGAAAACTGAAATCGGAGACGATGCTCCCGTTCTTCCGTTTCAGGAAAAAACCGATGTTGTCCCCGGCGGCAAACGGACCGAGGTCGATGGTTCCACCATCCTGCTTACCGAAAAGCCGGTCGCCCGGTGTGTTTTTCGAAGGTTCGTCCCGGTACGTGTAATAACCGAGGCCGGCGCCGCCGGCGCTTTTGAAACTGACCTGCAAAGAGAGCGATTCGAGGTTCTCGAGAACCGAGATCGAACCGTTTTCGCCTCTTCCGCCGAAATTCAGCTCATACTGATGGGCGGCCAACAGGGGAATACACAGAACCGCAGCCAAAACCGACAACCATGCCTTTTTCACCATGCCCGCCCTTATTGTTTCTTTATTTTTTGGAAATCATTATTAATATTATACCGAACCCGCAGACAAAAAGCAAGCCCGGATCGAAATAATTTGCCGAAATCATCACGATTGAACCTGTCATCTCTCCGGCCGCGTACCGGACGAAAAGACTGTATTCACGAGGAAATCCCGCAGTCTCTCCTCAGCCGCCTCCCGGGAATCCGGCATCGGGGTCGAAAGCTGATACGCGAACCAGCGCTCGCTCCGTTTCCAGCTGCGGCGGAATGCCGGGAAATTTCCGCTCGACCATTCCGGCCCGCTGTACCAGACGTAGATCAGCGCCTTCGCCCGGTTCGGAAAGAGCGCGACGATCTCCTGCACCGCCAGCGGCCTCCCGCCCGGATTCAGAATCTTCTCACGGGACGAAAGCACATCGCAATCCATGCTCTTCAAGCAGAGTTCCGCCGGATGAATCCGATGAATGTCCCCGGTTACGCCCACCGCCAGAAGCCGGATATTCTCCACGCTGCCGTAGTAGACCGCCCGGCGCACCGCGTGCCCCTCGAAAAAACGCTGCTCCTGTTCGGAAAGCACGGACGGGAAACCGAGATATCCGCCGACCTCGGTCCGTTCCGGATCGATCAGCAGCGGCTGCCCGTATCCGGCCCGGCTCTCCCGGCTGTAGAGAACGCCGAACAACAGCAGGACGCCGAGCACGAACAGCAGCGTCTGCAGCCGGTAAACCCGCCGGACCAGCAGAAAATAGACGCTCAGCGCCGCTGCGGCGCAGCACTTGAAGGCCAACCCGCCGACCGGGGCCGTCCCGGCCGAAATCCGGATATAATATTCACTCCAGTAAGTCGTGGAGGGGCAGCCGGCAAGCGCAATCAGCAGAATCGGCAGCATGCCGGAAAACAGCCGGACTCCTCCCAGCACGAAGAGGGACGAAAAGAGAATCAGCAGCGCGCCCCCCGTCTGCACCGCATTCACCTGTTTCACGATGCCCGCTCCCCAGACTGCGACGGCCGGCAGCAGGAACCAGAGACCGCGCCAGTCGGGGCGCCCGGCCCAGTTGCGAATCCGTTTCCACCCCGCGGCGGTCAGAATTCCCGCCAGCAGGAAGAAACACCAGTCCCAACGGTCGAGCGGGGAATGGCGCCAGGCCTCCAGCAGATACCCGGATTTCAGCAGCAGCGGCGCAACTGCCGGAATCAGCAGCCGGTAACGTCGTTTCATCATTTTCGCTCCCATCGCCGGAAATACCTGCCGACGCCGACCATGAGCAGCGCCGAACAGATCACGACGCCGTATCCGAAAATCGTATGAAGCGGTTCCTCGAAGGCCCGGTTCCCGATGGCGAGCGAGAGCAAAATCACCAGGACCAGCCGCAACGTGTTCGACAGCACGACAATCGGCAGCAGCGTCAGGAAGTGCGCAAAGCGGACCGGCAGCGTCCGGTGCTCGAAATGCACGATCAGCCAGCCGAGCAGCAGCATGGCCTCCAGCAATTCGATGCCGCTGCAGGCCGACGTGACCGCAACCCGGTTCCCGCCGATGAAGATGATCGCCTGTTCGAAGCCGCAATCGACGCCGGAAATCCGCAGCATCCCAACCGTCAGAACCGTGCAAAGGCGGCTCAGCGGAAAGCTCAGCAGCAGATAGAGAAATCCGGCGGAGGGAGCGACGACGACCAGCAGAAACGACGGCAGAGCCAGGCGCAGCAGCATGTAAATTCCGCCCGAATAGGCACACAATGCACAGACGCCCAGCCACAACGCCCAGACAGCCGGCACGGCCGGGGAATAAAACGCCGCCGCGACGCCGAGCGCCAGCAAACTCCACGCCGCAGCCGAATCGTACCGGAACGGGCGCGGAACCGCTTCGCGGAGGGCGGAAAAGCCCATCAGCACGCCGAGCAGCCAGAGGACGAACGCCCCGGCCGTCCCGCCGTCGAGCAGCAGCCTGCCGAACACGGCAGCCGCGGCCAGCGCCATGACCCAGGCCGGATAAAAACGCTCTCTCACCAGCGGAAACGACTCCATCACGACCTCTTGATTGAAGAAAAGGAGAAACGGCTGCACGACGGATCGGAGCATAACATACCATCTCCGGCACCTTTTGCAATCCGTAAATCGCCACGAATGAATAAATAATGAAAGAAAATCGTTTCCGGGATTGAAGAGCGGATGTACCGGCGTATATTATGTGGAAACACCAAGTTTCACCACCTCCGGAACAACACCGCATGAAAAAAGCAAAGTTTCTCCTGCCGGCCGCCGTCACCGCACTCTCCGCACTCTGCCTCGCCGTCATCGTCTGGCTCGCCGTCGCCGGCAGGCGGGACGCGGCAGAATTCGCCGAAGCTGCCGGCGCATTCGAACAGGGAGACTACCGGAGCGCGCTGCCCCGGCTCGCCGCGGTCGTCGGAAAAGACCCGTCCAACGCGGCGGCCTATCGCATGCTGGGCGCCATTTTCGAATCGGAGCGCAACTACTCCTCGGCGCTCTTCTGCTACCGCCAGGCGAAGGGGCTCGACCCGCAGGACCCGGCGCTGAAGACAAAGTACGCCGAAATGCTGAGCGCCGTCGGCGACGCCCGGACGCTGCTGAACAGCTTCAAGCAGGATTTCGACCGGAAAAAGCTGTCGGGCGACGACCTGTTCTATTATCTGGAAGCGCTGATCGCCGACGGAAAATCCGAAGCGGCCGAAGCCGTCCTGAAAACCGGACAACCGAACGAGGCCGCACGCATCGCCTACCAGCGCGGATTTCTGGCGCTGAAACGAAACGATCCGGCAGCCGCTCTTCATTCATTTGCAAAGATTCCGGACGGCGCGCTGCCGGTTCCGGCGCGCCTCCGGCTGCTCGGCATGACCGGAGCGGTTCAGTTTGCTGCCGGAAACGAAGCCGAGGCCGAAAAAGCGTTCCGCCTGCTCGCCGCCGAAGTGCCGGAAACCGGCGATTACCTGCTCGCGCAGTTCTACCGCCGGACCGGCAGAGAACGCGAATACCGGGTTCAGCTTGAGGAGACCGTTCAGGCGAACCCGCTCCTCACCGCCGCCCGCGTCGAACTTGCCGAGCAGTATGCCGGAGAAAAAAACACCGCCGGGCTGAAACAGCTGCTCCGCCAGCCGAACAACCGCGCGGAAGCCGAAGCGTTCAGCTACATCGAAGCCATGCGCGCCCTGCTCGAAGGCCGGTTCGCCGATGCGGAAAAATCCCTGTCGGCGGCGGCGGCCTTCGCCGGCCGCCCGCTCTATCAGGCGATCCGCATGCAGTGCCGGATCGCCCGGCAGGATGTCGGCATGCTGCCGGAGAGCGTCAATGCGCTGCTCAGGCTCACACCGACGCCGGAGGCGCGCAGCCAGGTCGTCAGCGAACTTTTTCCGCTCCTGCTGGAGCTGGCGCGCCGCGACGCCGGAACCGAAGCGGCTGAATGCGCGGAGCTGATTCTGTCCGTCTCCGACCAGCCCTCGCCGGCGCGGACGACAGCGCTCGAAGTCCGGCTTCAGACCGCGGCGGCGGCCGGCGATCCCGCCGGAATACTCCGCAGCGCGGCCGCGCTCCTGAAGGAGAATCCCGATCACCCGGCGGCCAATCTGGCCATGGGCGATGCGCAGCTGGCCATGCGGAAGCCGGACGCGGCGCTCGACTGCTTCAACCGGCTTCCGGCCGACAGCCCGACCGCGCAGTTCGGCAAAGCGCGCGCCTTCGCCATGCAGCAAAAGCCGGATGAGGCCGACAGGATGTACGCGGCTGCCTGGCGGCAGGCGCCCGGCAACCCCGTGCTGTTCGAGAGCTACGCCGCCTTCCTGATCGACCGGAAACGCGGCGGCGAAATCGCGGCTCTCGCCGTCGCGCTGCCCGCCACGCCCGGGGCCCGCCATCTCGCCGCGTTCCAGCAGGCCAGGGCCGCCGAAGCGGGGAACAGCCCGGACGAAGCCCGGAAACACTATCTCGACGCGCTGGCCGCCCTCGAAAAACTGCCGCCTTCCCCGGCCGTCGACTACCGGCGCGCCTATCTCTCCGCTCTGGCCGGGCGGGATACCGAGGCGGAAGCTCTGTACGGACGGCTTCTCGAAGACAATCCGCAGTCGCTGCCGGTGCTGCTGAACCTCTCCGAAGTCAAAGCCGCGCTCGGGAAAAAGCAGGAGGCGCTGTCGCTCGCCCGGAGCGCCGCGCGCCTCGCGCCGGACTCCGAAGCCGCCAGACAGTGCCTGAAAAGACGCGGGCAGGAGAACCGCCCCTGACCGGAATCACAGAATCGGCGTGAACAGGGCGAAAATGTTTTCGCCGAGCTGCCGGGCAAACGATTTCCGGCGCACCTCCTCGAGCGTGACCGGGGTCGAATGGGCGAGTTCATCCAGAAACTGCCGGTGCATCTTCTCGACGAACGGACCGGCCTCGTAACAGAAATCCAGCTCGAAGTTGAGCCGGAAGCTCCGGCTGTCGCAGTTGCTCGACCCCATGAAGCCCCAGCTGCCCTCATCCACCAGAAGCGCCTTGATGTGGGAGAAAAGCCCCTGCTTGTTGTAGATCTTCACCCCGGCTTCGAGCAGGGTCGAGTAATAGTTCTGCGCCGCCCACGAGACGAAGAAGTGGTCGTTGTCGGCCGGAACGATGATCCTGACGTCGACGCCGCGCGCGGCCGTCAGGCAGAGCAGGTCGATATACTCCGCCCCCGGCACGAAATACGGCGTCATGATCCAGAGCGATTTTTTCGCCGCCATCGCAGCGGCGAAAAAGAGCCGCCGGGTCCCCTCGTAATTGCCGCCCGGCCCGCTCGACAGGACGCGGACGACGGCGGGGCCGCGCCGCTCCGGCAGCGGAAAATCCCACGGGCCGACCCCGTCGATCCATTTGCGCCGGGTCGTGTACGACCAGTCGATGAAAAACGATTTGGCGAATTCCGCCACTGCGGGCCCCTCGATGCGCGCATGCAGATCGTGAATGTGGCGGCTGGCCGGAACCCGGGTCAGGTGCTCGTTGCCGTCGGAGATGTTGATTCCGCCGGAATAGGCGATCCTGCCGTCGATCAGGAGCAGCTTGCGGTGGTTCCGCAGCTGAAAATGCCACGGCGTCACGAGGTGGAACGGGGAAAAGGAGCGAATTTTGAAGTTCGCCTGCTTCCGGAGCAGCAGACGGCGGAAATAGTGCGAAAAGTAGGATTTCAGGCTGCCGAGGCTGTCGAAGATCACCTTCACATCGACGCCGGCGCGGGCGCGCTCCTCCAGCGCGCTCATAAAAGCGCGGCCGACTTCGTCGCTCATCAGGATATAGGACTGCATGCGGATGCAGTGCCGCGCACCGGCGATATCCTCAAGCATACGCGGATAGGCGGTGACGCCGTCGCGCAGCATTTCAAGGCTGTTGCCGTCGAGGGCCGGATAGTCCGGGAACAGCCGGTCAAGCGTGCGGTTGTGCGGGTTGTCCGCGACCTCCGCCGGAGGCGCGAATTTCTTCAGCGCGTCCTGCAGCGCGGCGAGTTCGGGCCCGAAATATTTTCCGGGGTCCTTCTTCATGCGGGTCTGGAGTTCGAGCACTTTCTTTTGGGCGTGCTCGAGACGCACAATGCCGAACAGCAGATAGCACACAATGCCGCCGACCGGAAACAGCGCGACGAGCAGCAGCCAGAAAAGCGCTTCGTTCGGCTGCTCGCGCTTGGTCAGCAGAATATGCAGGGAAATACCGATGTGCAGCAGCAGAAAACCGCCGTAAACCAGCCAGTTGTAATGTCCTTCGCCGTAATCCATGATTCTCCTCCTCCCACGGTTGCGAGCTGAATATACCATATCTCCGAAACGGGAAAATGCAATGCGGATTCCGAATTTCTCAAAAATGCGCCGTCCGCGGCTTGCGAAGGCGCCGAACCGGAACTATAGTATGGAGCTTCACGTGGATCCGTAGCTCAGCGGTCAGAGCAGGTGACTCATAATCTCTTGGTCGTCGGTTCAAATCCGGCCGGATCCACCACTTCTTTTCCCCGATTCCCCGGGCTGAGCGGCGGCAGGAGGTCCCGTTCACGACATCTGCCTGCCCATCGTCTCGCGCATCTTCAGCGAACAGGCGAAAACCGCGATCGAGCAGAGAAACAGCAGCGCGAACACCGCAAGATAGGAGCCGCGCGGATAGACGAGCGCTCCGGCGGCAGCCTCCGGCCTGCAGACATTCAGCAGCAGCCCGACCGCGTTCCCGAAGAGCGCGACCGCGAGATAGAAGCAGAAATTCATGAAGCAGACCGCCGGACCGGCATGGTCGCGCGGATTCGTTTCGTACAGCAGCGGAATTGCGATCGACGACATGCTCCCCGTAAAGGCGAGCAGGCAGAACAGCACTGCGATCCAGCCGCTGCGGATTCCGGAAAAGACGAGAAGCGCAATCGAACCGAAAACCGCAATGCAGACCGTTCCGGCGGCACGGCAGAAAATGCGCCGCCGGTTTCCCGCCAGGCGGCTCAGCACCGCAAAGAGAACGCCGGAAACCGCCGAAATCGCCCCCATCAGCGACAGGACCCATGCCGCATCCGGCGATGAAAATCCGCAGAAGTCCTCGAGGAACTTCTTGCCGATCACCGTCTGGATGCAGTAGTAAAGTCCGAAATTCACGCCGCTGAAGGCGAAAAGCGCCCGATTGTGGCCGTTCCCCAGCACGCCGGAAAAGCCGGAGAAATCGAGCGGGACGCCGCGCCGCACCGGAGGCGGCTTCCGGGCGAACGAGGCGGCCGCGAACAGCAGATAGAAGAGAACCGTCGCGGCGGCGACGGCCTCCAGCATCAGCCGCCAGCCGATCGCCCGGACGCCGGCGACGAACGGCGCATTCGCCGCGACTCCGCCCGCATAGCCGGTCATGATGACCAGCGAAACCGCGACCGTGCGGTTCTTCCGGAAGCTCCTGATCGTCTCGTCGATGAGCGACAAATAGATCGAACTCGCCCCGAAGCCGGTCAGCGCGCGGCTGAAATAAAGCCACGCTCCGTCCGACAACGGGAAAAGCAGCGACCCGAGGCAGAACAGCAGCGCCCCCGGCAGCATGACCCGCCTGCCGCCGTACCGGTTCACGAAGAGCCCGATCACAAGCTGGTTCAGCGCGTAAACGTACATGAAACTCGACCCCAGCGCCGTGACGCCGGGGGCCGAGAGATGCAGCTCCTCCTGCAGCCGGTCGAAGATCGCCCCCGGAATCGCAACGCGCTGGATGTTCGCGAAAAAGTAGAGCGCGCTTCCGAACAGGATGAGCCGGAGCCGGCAGCGGAGAAACATCGGTTTCACGTCACCGCCCGCCCCCGAATGCGGGAACGCTCCCGGCGGAGGCGAGAAGCCGCAGCAAATTTCCGGAGCCGATCTTCCGGCGCATGACGGGGTCCGGAACCGCGCGTTCCAGCCGGATCACGAAGCAGGCCGGGTCGAACGCCGTGTAATCGGTCGCCCAGAGCAGCCGCTCCGGCCCGAATGCCGCAAGCGCGGACTCCATCGAACCGAGCCGCAGGCCGCCGTTCGCTCCGCTCAGATCAAGCCGGACGTTCGGAAGCGCGGCAAGCGGCGCGAGCCATTCGGCCGTGATGTGCGCACAGACGATGTTCAGCTCCGACATCCGTTCCGCAAGCGCAACGACACCGGCGGAGTTGTGCAGCTGCACAATCTGCCCGTTGTCGCGGCAGCGTTCGAAAAGGGGCGTCCACTCCGGACGGTCGAAGTCGATCCCGCAGCGGTACGGCACAAGTTCGCCGACCCACACGAGGCCGCGTTCCCGGAAGCGGTCCAGCCACGCGAGCGACGTTTCGACCGCGCGCGGATGGATGACGGCGCCGGGGTAGAGATACTCCGGCATCGTGTCGTAAAGTTCAAGCGCGTCGCGGTTCGCGGCGTCGACCTCCTCCGCCGTGTCGCAGAAGACGCCGAGCCAGGTGTTGAAAACCATTCCGGTCACGCCCGCGCCCCGCGCAAGCTTGACTGCTTCGGAAACATCGCGGAAGAGCGCCTCCGAACAATGCCTGCCGAAATCGCGCGGATACGGCAGGTGCACATGCGCGTCGATCGGCATTTCAACGGATCTCCAGCACAACCTTGCCGATATTTTCGTTCCGCTCGAGGATCGCGTGCGCCTCTTCGGCACGCCGGACCGGCATCACGGCGTGAATCACGGGGCGGAGCTCCTTCGATGCGAATTTCGGCCAGAGCCGCTCGCCCAGCTCGCGCAATATCCGCGCCTTCATCTCCGGCGGGCGGCTGCGCAGCGTACTGCCGATCAGCCGAAGTCCGCGCTTCAGGATCGGGCGCAAACTGATTTCCGCAAATTCGCCGCCGAGCGTCGCAATCAGAACCCAGCGGCCGCCGGGAGCAAGCTTTTCGATATGTCTGCCGAGAGCGGCACCGCCGACGCAGTCCAGCACCGCATCGACCGGATTTTCGTCAAGAATTCCGCCGAGGTCGTCCGTTCTGCGGTTGACGACGACATCCGCCCCGAGCGAACGGACCACCCGGGCTTTTTCCTCCGAACCGACCGTGGTCACCACCTTGGCGCCGAACGCCTTCGCAAGCTGGATCGCCGCGATGCCGAGACCGCTCGCGCCCGCCTGGATCAAGACGGTCTCCCCGGCCTTGAGCCCGGCTTCAATCACAAGATTCAGGTAAGAGGTGGCGAACGCCTCCGGCAGCGAGGCAGCCTCCGCCATCGACAGCCCTTCGGGAACAGGCAGGACCAGCTCCTCCGGCACGGCGGCCTTTTCCGCGTATCCGCCTCCGCCGAGAAGCGCGCAAACCCGGTCTCCGGCTTTCCACCGGCTGCCGCGGGGAGCGGCCAGGACGGTTCCCGCAACCTCAAGCCCCATCCACTCCGGCCATCCCGGCGGCGGCGGATATTTTCCGGCCCTCTGGAGCAGGTCGGCGCGGTTCAGAGCGGCGGCGTGGATTTCGAGCAGGATTTCATCGGGCTCCGGAGCCGGGTCTGGAACTACCGTCCAGCGCATGGCCCTGTTTTCATCGACTTTCATTGCATACATCTGTTTCATGCCTCCAGCGGATGTTTTCGTTGCGTGAGCGGAATCGCCATCGCGCGGCCTCCGGCGAGCTGCGACGCGTACGCGCCCTGGATCATTTCGAGCACCATCTGAGCGTCGCGCGCCGAAGCGGCGGGCTCGCGGTTCTCCTCCACCGCCCGCAGGAGATCCCACGCCGCGCGGCGGTTGTTCACCGCAAAGTACGGCATGAACCCGATCTTCGCCGGATCGAGCGGCTCCGCTCCGGGAATCTCCGGTTCCGGCGGCAGCCCGACCGTCTCGAACCGCGTATCGTCCTCCGGCGGCAGGCTCGAACGGCAGAGCCGCAGTTCGCGTTTATCGTCGTAACGGACCGCCAGCATTCCCTCCGTTCCGGCGACGGTCACTCCCATGCGCAGCCCGCAGGAAGCGAGATTTTTCCGGCTTTCGAAAAATCCGCGCACACCGTTCGGGAAACGGTAGTAAGCCATGAGCTCGTCTCCCGCGACGGGACCGAGCGGCTCCGAAGTCGCACAGCGGTCCGTGGAACGCAGCGGGCGTCCCCCGAAGGTGAAGTCCGCGAATACATACTCCGGCGCGCCGAAGAGAAAGCAGCCGATATCGAGAATATGCGTGCCGAGTACGACGAAGTCCTCTCCGCCGCCGCGTTCATCCTCCTTGCCGCGCCCGTAGAAGGCCAGCGGCCGGCCGATTTCACCGGCTTCGATCATCGCCTTCATGGTGCGGAACACCTGCGCGTGACGCGCCAGGTGGGCGACCGCGATTTTCACGCCGTATTCGTCCGCAAGCGCGATGAGCCGGTCCGCCTCCTCCAGCGTGGCCGCGAGCGGCTTCTCGCAGAGGATATGACAGCCGCGCCGGATGACGGGCTCAAGTTCGTCGAGCCGTCCTTCCGGCACGCGCGAACCGCAGACGACGACATCGGGCTTTTCGCATTCGAGCATTTCATCAAGCGCCGCATAGTGGCGCTTCGCACCGGTTTCGGCGAGCTTCTTTTCGATGCCGCCGCAATTCGAATCGACCAGGGCGACCGTCTCGACGCCGGGGAGCCCCCTGAACGCGAGGTGCGTCCCGTGGCCGCCGCGGCCGGGACGGGCCGTATCGTGCAGGATGCCGATTTTCCAGGAGCGGTTCATGGCAGTTCCCTTTCGTTACCTTTTCATGGCCGCAAGGTATTCATCCATGGCGGCGTTAACCGGCCAGACGGTATCCTTCGGGCAGCGGGAGATCTCTTTCCTGAGCCCGTCGTAAAGCGGGGTCAGCTCGCTCTGCCTCATCCCGAGCACGGCCAGGATTTTGGAGTTGTCCGTGACACGGGTGAAAAGCCGCGCGTATTCGAGCTGCCAGCGCGGTCCCATGTCGTACGGGTCCGGATTGAGGATGCGGAGGTAATCCTCCTTGTCGACCCAGACGGCTTCGAGCCCGCAGATGTCCTTGTAACAGGCGGCGATCTCGTCCCAGGAGCGGTGTTCCGCCGTCGCGGCGTTGAATGCTTCGCCGAGGGCTTTTTCGTTGAACAGGAGTCCGGCGATCATCCGGGCGACGTCTCCGCCCCAGCTCATCGTCGCCTGCCTGTACCGCGCCTGTTCCGGAACGACGACCTTTTTGCCGGCGAACGCGCGACCGACCGTATCCGCCGCTTCCAGCGTCACAAGCTGGTAGCGCATCAGAGAATAGGTCGTGGCCGGGCGGACGATCGTCCAGTTCCGGCGCGGAAAGGCGTACAGGATATTTTCACCCCGCGCCTTGTAGATGCAGTAGTCATCCGAATTGCGGAGAAGCTCGTCCCCGGCCGTATCGATCAGCCGCGGCGAGGTTTCCCGGACCGGATGCTCCCGGTCGTCGAAAACCCGGCAGCTGGAGAGAAAGATGTAATGCTCCGTATGATCCAGCGCCTGCGGCAGATACCAGGCGAGTTCGCCGGTGCCGTAAGTCAGGAAATCCACGATTCCGTCGTAACCGTTTTCCAGCAGTCTGCGGTAGACGGCCCTCTCCTTCGCATTCGCCCGGATGTGATTCACGTTCGGAAGGGACTCCCCCGCCCCGTCGAGGGAGACGCCGTCGATCCGGTACCCCCTTTCCGCCAGATGCGGAAGAAGATACCTCCCCATGGCCCCGGATGCGCCGAGAACCAGAACTTTTTTCATGCTGCACCTCTTTTGCGATATCAGTTATGCTGTGTGGTTTCCATACTCCGGGCCGGACCGAGCACGCGGCCGCCGTCGATGATGTAATCGCAGCCGGTGATGAACGCGGCCTCTTCCGACGCGAGGAACGCGACGAGCGAAGCGACCTCCTCCGGCGTGCCCATGCGTCCGACATAGGTTCCGCCCGGAATCGAATCCGTCGGACGGCGCGCGATCGCCCCCGGAGAAACCGAGTTGACCGTAACGCCGTATCCGCCGACTTCCATCGCCAGCGCCTTCGTGAGCGAAACGATGCCTCCCTTTGCCGCAGAATAATCGACCCGGTCGAGAATCCCGACCGCCGCCGCGATCGACGCGATGCTGACGATCCTCCCGTAACGGCGTTCGATCATGGGATTCAGCACAGCGCGAATACAGCGCAGCGTGCCGTGCAGATTCAGATCGAGCACCCGGCTCCACACCTCCTCGCCGGCATCCCGGAACCGGCTCAGCCTGCCGAACAGCCCGGCGCTGCCGCCCGCGTTATTGACGAGAATGTCGATCTTTCCGCACTCCGCGAGAACCCGTTCCGCCATTGCGGCGACATCGGCGGTTTGCGTCACATCGACTCCGCAGCCGAATGCGTTTCCGTCCATCAGCCGGATCTCTTCCGCGACGGCTTCGGCGCCTTCCGCCTTCAGATCGGAGACGCAGACCGCCGCGCCTTCCGCCGCAAACCGTTTTGCGATCGCCCGTCCGATGGCGCCCGCCGCGCCGGTCACGATCACGCTCCGTCCCTCAAACCGCTTCATCGTCATGATTCTTCTCCTGCCGTTCGTATCCGGACGCCGCCAGCAGCGCCTCCTGAACCAGAAATTCATGTCCGTACGGATACGGATTGGCGATCTCGCCGCGCACGATCCGCGCGAACTCGGCCAGCTGCTCCGTATACCGTCCCGGCATCACGCCGGCATCGACGATGTGCGTCCCGGCCGGAAAATCGCCGCACGGTTCAAGCAATGTGAGCCGCACATGCAGCGGGTCGCGGTCGTAACGGTCGGACGGGTGCTCGAGAGGACAAATTTCCGCCGTGCCCTTCGTCCCGCAGACGATGAGCCGCCGGTGCTTCATGCCGTCCACCTCGGCCACGCTCGTGCGGATCGAAGCCGTGCAGCGCGGATACTCCAGCACCGCAAAACCATTGTCGAACAGCGCGTCGTCCCGGGTCTTGCGCTGGAACGGCGTAACCCGGTCCGGCCGGCCGAGCATCGAAATCACAATATCGATCAGGTGGCCGCCGAAGATGTACATCGCGCCGCCCCGGAAATTCGACAGCCAGCGGCGATAGTCCTCGTCGCCGCCGTCGTAGCGGCTCATCACGGCGTGGATTTCGAAAATTTCGCCGAGCCAGCCTTTGCGCACCGCGTCGCGGCAGAAGCGGATCGCAGGGTTGTTCCGGTACATGTAGCCGAGCTGGATGCAGAGCTTCCTCCGCTCGAATTCATCGAGCAGCTCCCGGAACGCGCCGAGCGACTCACCGCCGGGCTTGTCCATGTGGATGTGCAGATTATGCTCCGCACAGCGCCGCGCCGCCGGAACAAGCCCGAAGCCGTCGGTCTCGACCGCGACCGCCTGCAGCCCCGGAACCCGGAACAGCTCCTCTTCGCTCATCCACGGAATCCCCCGGTAGCACTCCCAGTCGCCGCGCCTCCGCCGCCACTGCGGGTCATCCTCCACCACGCCGACCACTTCGAAGAGGTCGGAGAGGCGGCGCAGCGTGTTCATCTTCTCCGAACCGTGGTTGTGCCCGATGCCGATCTGTCCGATTCTGATCCGTTCCATCATAACTTCCTCCAGTCAAATACGATGCCGAGCGGCGGATGCGCGCATTCGGCCAGTCTGCGGTAAACCGCCGGAGCCTCCTCCGGGCGGACGATCTCCGAAATGACCGGCCTGGCGCGAAACCGCTTTGCGGCGGCCAGCCCGAGCAGCGTGCGGAAATCGTCGCGGTACGTCCAGTATCCCGGCGAGGAGTCCTCCTTCGGGCGCACGAAGTTGTGCGCGCCGACGATTGAGATTCCGGGCCTGTGCACATCGCGGTAGAAATCGACCGGCTCGTCTGAAATCCGGGTGCAGCCGAGCAGCACGACCCGCCCGCGGAACGAGGCGCATTCGAGCGCCTGGTTCAAAGCGTGTGCGGAACCGGTCACTTCGATGACCGCATCCGCCCCGCGCCCGCCGGTCGCGGCTTTCACCTTCTCCGCCAGCTCCGGGTCGTCCGGCGAAAACACCAGATCCGCGCCGAGCGCGAGCGCAAGGCCGCGTCGCTTTTCCTCGAAGTCGGTTGCGATCACCGTAAGCGCTCCGTCGAGCTTCGCCAGTTCGACGGCAAAGATTCCGAGCAGCCCCAGCCCTTCGACCAGAACCGCCTCGCCGAGCTCGATTCGCGCCTTGCGGACCCCCTGCAGGGACATCGCGGCAATGACTGTGAACGCCGCCTCGAGCGGATCGGCCGCCGGATCGACGACGGTCAGCCCGGCGGCAGGTTTCACGAACAAACTGCAATGCCCGGCATGGTCCGCCAGCACGCGCTCTCCGACCCGTACCGTCTCCACGTCCCCGCCGGCAGCGACGACGCGCCCGATGCCGCAATAGCCGGGATACTGCGGAAATGTCTGCGGCGTATTCGGTTTCGCAATCAGGCAGGCACGCTCGGTTCCCGCACTCAATACGGAATACTCCATTCCGATCAGCACCTCTCCGCGCCCCGGCGGCGAAACTTCGAATTCCTGAAGCTCCGCCTCCCCGGCCCGCGGCCAGACGATTCGTTTCCCGGTCATTCTTCCCTCCGTGTTTCCGGTTGAAATCCGCCCTTGTTTGTCTTTAATTATACCCCGGCTCCGCCCGAAAACAAGAGCACGGCCCGGTTCATTCATGCAAAACAGGATGAAAATAAATTTTGTTTTCAACTGATTCCGGTGTATATTGAAAATGAATCAACCGGGAGAGCTTTTCATGAAAATTCAGGAGATTGCGAGGGAGGCCGGCGTCTCGCCGGCGACTGTGTCGCGCGTATTCGCCAACCATCCGAACATCCGCGAGGAGGTGCGCGAACAGGTTTTCGCGGTCGCGCGGAAGTACGGCTACCATCCGCGCCTCTCCTCGAAGCAGCAGAACGTCGTCATCGTCAGTCCGTACCACGAGATCTACCCGATCCGCAGCTACGTCGAAATGGTGATTTCCGAGCTGGCGCTCGCGCTTTCCGCGCGCGGCTACCGCATCGAGATGCTGCCGCAGGACAATCTCGGGCAGCTCGAGCGCATCCGCTTCTGCGGCGCGGTTTCGATCGGCATCGACGCGGAGGAGTTCGGAAACTGGGAGGAGCGTTTCGCCGCCCCGCTCATCGTCGTCGACCGCGACGCCCCGGCCGGCCCCGGCGAGATCTACTCGGTCCGCTCCGACGAAAACCAGGCCATGGCACTCGGGGTCGGCTGCCTCGCCGAACACGGCTGCCGCAGGGTCGGCATCATCATTTACGGAAAACCCGGAATCGGCAACGCGGAACTGCGGCGGGAAGCCGCGCTCTCCGCGCTCCGCCGCTGCGGGCTGCCGGTTTCGGGCCGGCTCGTGCGCTTCGCCCTCACCGAGTCCTACGTCGAAGAGGTCGGCAGGCTCCTGAAGTACGGCATCGACGGCCTTTTCTGTCCCGGCGGGGATGCCGGAATCCTCGCGGCCTATGCGCTGTCGCTCTACAACCGGCGCATTCCGGACGACATTTCGCTCGTCGCCTCGGAACGCACGATGTATTCCCGCTATGCGATTCCGCCGCAGACCACGATCACGCAGGACTACGCCGCCCAGGCCGCCGCCGTCGCCGACGCCCTCGACTCACGGCTCCGCGGCAACCCGTTCCCGCAGCGGACCGTCATCCCGTACCGCCTCATCGAACGCGACAGCGTCGGCGGGCGCCATTCCGTCCCGTGATCGCGGGCGGCGGGGAAGATACATGCCGCAATTTCGGAAATTACAGCCTTTTCCCCCGGCGGAACAGGGCGCGGCATGCTATATTCTTCCCGGAACCACCAGAACAGGAGATGACAGATCATGAAACCAGCCTTCACCCTCCGCCGCGTCCTGCAACTGCCCCCGAAACCCGGAAACCCGCGCAACTCCGAAGGCGGCTTCGTCACGCTGCGGGACGGCCGGATTCTCTTCGTCTACACCCGCTATTACGGAGAATCCTGGGACGACCATGCCCCGGCCGAACTCGCCGCCCGGATCAGCACCGACGGCGGTCGAAGCTACCTGCCGGACGAGCGGATCATCGTGCCGAATGAGGGAAGGAACGTCATGAGCGTCTCGCTGCTCCGGCTCGCCGACGGCCGGATCGCGCTCGTCTACCTGCGCAAAAGCGGCGGCGACGCCTGCGACTGCCGCCCGTATCTGCGTACCTCGTCCGACGAGGGCGAGAGCTGGAGCGCCCCGGCCGACATCATCGGGCTGCCCGGCTATTTCGTGGTCAACAACGACCGGCTGATCCAGCTCTCAAGCGGCAGGCTGCTCCTGCCGGCCGCATTTCACCGCTATTGCCGGAACGCGCAGGGGCGGGTCGAACCGGGAGCGCGCGGCATCGTGCTCTTCTACGCATCCGACGACGGCGGAGCAAGCTGGCGGGAGCTGCCGGAGTGGATTCTCCCGCCGCGGCAGCTCGACACCGGTTTTCAGGAGCCCGGCGCCGTCGAACTCGCCGACGGCCGGATTTTTGCCTGTTTCCGCACCGGCGACGGCGCCCAGTACACCGCACGCTCAGAGGACGGAGGCGAGCACTGGAGCGACCCGGTCCGGAACGAAGCGTTTCCGTCGCCCGCCGCGCCGCTCTCGATGAAGCGCAATCCGTCCACCGGCGAACTCTTCGCCGTCTGGGACGATCTCAGCCCGGAACGGAAGATCCCGCGCACGCCCGAGAGCTGGAACCGGACGCCGCTCGTGCTTGCCCGCAGCAGCGACGGCGGAAAGAGCTGGCACGGGCATATCGAACTCGAAAACGCCCCCGACCACGGCTACTGCTACACGGCCATGCATTTTACCGGAGACGCCCTCCTGCTCGGCTACTGTTCAGGCGGCGGAACCAGCGGCGTGCTGCAGACGCTCACGCTCGCCCGCCTCGAATACCGCTCCGAGCCCGGCGGCGCATGAACGTCACGCCCGCTCCATGAGGAGCAGCGCATCACGGCCGGTCATGCCCTCCGCCACACCGCAGGCGGCGGCTGCGGCGCTGACCGCCGCGACGCGCGCCTGAAGCATGTCGGCAAAGCATTTCACGCCGGTCACGATCGCAAAACGGTCGCCGAGCCTGTCGGCCGGCGCGAGCGAAAAGTAGCCGCAGCCGAGGTGGGCCTTCTTTCCGCGGATGAGCAGAATCGAGGCGTGTTCCGTCTCCAGCTTCGCGCCGGAGAAGGGGACGCCGCCGACCTCAAGGAGTTCACTTGTCATCTTCGAACCTGTGATCTTCGCCGTAGCCGTAATGCTCGATCACATAGTCGACATCCTTGTCGCCGCGGCCGGAGCAAGTGGCGAGAATCGACCCGTACGGATGCGTTTTGGCCCACTTCATCGCGTAGGCGATCGCGTGCGAGCTTTCGAGCGCCGGAATGATGCCTTCGTAACGCGACAGCTTGAAAAACGCATCGACGGCCTCTTCATCGGTGCAGCTCACATAGTTGACCCGCCCGAGATCCTTCCAGAACGCGTGCTCGGGCCCGACCGACGGATAATCGAGCCCGGACGCGATCGAATAGACCGGGGCGGGATCGCCGGAATCCGTCTTCAGCACATAGCTGTCGAAGCCGTGCATATTGCCGGGAGTTCCGTAAGTCAGCGTCGCGGCGTGGTCGCCGAGGTTCGAGCTTTTGCCCATCGGTTCGACACCGTAGATGTCGACCGGATCGTTCAGGAAGGCCGCGAACGAACCGGCCGAATTGCTGCCGCCGCCGACGCAGGCGCAGATCGCATCCGGCAGCTGCCCGGTCATCGTCTTGAACTGCTCGCGCGACTCTTCGCCGATGCAGTACTGGAAATCGCGGACCATGAGCGGGAACGGGTGCGGCCCGAGGGCGGAGCCGATGCAGTAGATGGAGTCCTTGTAATTCCGCGCATACGATTCGAAAGCGGAATCGACCGCCTCCTTCAGCGTTTTGAGCCCGAAGCTGACCGGAACGATCTTCGCGCCGAGAATCTTCATGCGGGTCACGTTCGGCGCCTGCTTGGCGATATCGACTTCCCCCATATGGATTTCACATTCGAGCCCGAAATAGGCCGCCGCCGTCGCAAGCGCGACGCCGTGCTGCCCGGCCCCGGTCTCGGCGATGAGCCGCTTCTTGCCCATGACCTTCGCCAGCAGCCCCTCGCCCATACAGTGATTGAGCTTGTGGGCTCCGGTGTGGTTCAGGTCCTCGCGTTTGAGGTAGATCTGGCAGTTGCCGATCTTGCGCGACAGCCGGTCGCAATGGTAGACCGGCGTCGGCCGCCCCTGAAACTCGCGCCGGATCCGGCGCAGCTCGTTGATGAAGTAAGCCGACCGCGCGATCGACTGGTAGGCCGCATTGATCTCCCGGAACGCCTGTTCGAGTTCGGGGGGCAGATAACAGCCGCCGTAGGGACCGAAGCGGCCGTCCGGCGTCGGGTAATCGCGAAAATAACGTGAGTAATCCATAACATCCTTCTCCAAAATAACCGGTATTGACGTAATTCCGGTACAATACCATTTCAGAGACGAAAATGCAATCTCAGACGCTTTCGATTCCCCGATTATTTGCAATGAGCCGCAGCAGCTCCGCGAGGTCGCCGCCGGCTCCGGAAGCCGCGTCGTTTCCGTCCTCATGCTCCATCGCCGGCGGGACGCCGAGTTCCAGAAACTCCGCGACGACCGGCCCGTAATCGGTGATGCCGGAAGTGAGACTGCTGACTCCCCTGCCCCGTTCACGGAATTCCGGGAGCCGGCGGAAGCAGGCCGCCCTCCTCCGGCTCCCCGGCGACTCCCGCGGCCGGGGCGGGAAATCAGAGCAAAGCCGCCGCGAGCGCAGCAAGCTCGCTGCGCTCGCTCCGGGCCAGCGTGACGTGACCGAAAAGAGGCTGCCCCTTCATGCGGTCGACGGTGTAGCTGAGCCCGTTGCTTGATGCGTCCAGGTACGGATTGTCGATCTGGTGGGGGTCTCCGGTCAGGACCATCTTCGTATCTTCGCCGGAACGGCTGATGATGGTTTTGACCTCGTGCGGCGTCAGGTTCTGCGCTTCGTCGACGATCACGAACTGGCGCGGAATGCTGCGGCCGCGGATATAGGTCAGCGCTTCGAGCTCAAGCTTGCCGCTGTTCATCAGCCCTTCGACCGAATAACGCGACGAGCTTTTCGCCTTGCGCTCCGCCTCACCGCCGAGCAGGAAGTCGAGATTGTCGAAGATCGGCTGCATCCAGCTCGCGAGCTTCGCGCCCTTGTCGCCGGGCAGGTAACCGATGTCGTTGCCGAGCGGAATGATCGGGCGCGACACGAGAATCCGCTCGAATGCGCTCTCATTCAGCACGAGCTGCATCGCCGCGGCCAGCGCCAGCAGCGTTTTGCCGGTGCCGGCGCCGCCGACCAGGGTGACGAGCCGGATTTCGGGGTCGAGCAGCAAATCGAGCGCCATGCGCTGCTCCTTGTTGCGCGGCGCCACGTTCCAGACCCGGTTGGTCCGGTTCGAATCGATGACCTCGAGCTTGTCGTCGGCATGGAGCCGGGTGAGCGCGCTCTGTTTCGAGTTCCCCTCGGCGGTGATCACCATGAATTCATTGACCAGCAGCGAACGGTTTCCGTTCGGAATGCCGTGGCCTTTGTAGAGCGCATCGAGTTCGGCCGCATTCAGATGCCCCTCCTGAAAGCCGGTGTAGAGCGCGCGTTCATCGACTTTGCCGCGCTCGAAGTCCATGACTTTGAGCCCGATCGCATCGGCTTTGAGCCGCAGGTTGATGTCCTTGCTGATAAAGACGACCCGGCGGCCCTGCTCCTGAAGCCCGAAAGCGACCTTCAGAATCCGGTTGTCCGGCGAATCGCCGCCGAGGTCGAGCCGGAATACCTCCCGGATCTTCGAATCCATCTCGCCGTTGCCGAGTTCGGCCGCGCTCAGCACGAAGAGCCGCCCGGTCGCGCTCGCCGAGACGGCCGACAGCGGCACTCCTCTGCGGAGCTGCCCCGGCTTGCCCGCCGCCTGGCGCAGCTTGTCGAGCCGGCGGATGACCTGCCGGGCGTTGCGTCCGAGCTCGTCGGAATTTTTCTTGAACTTATCGAGCTCCTCGACCACCGCCATCGGAATGACGACGTCGTTGTCGTGGAACGATTCGATGCTCTGCGCGCTGTGCAGCAGAACATTGGTATCCAGCACAAAGGCTTTCACTGTCATATGAGCCCTCCTTCCGCCATGCGCCGTTGCGGCCGGCGCTGTTCGTCAATACATCGGCTGCGGCTCCTGGTCGAACTGCTGCCCGGCCCGGCTCACCGCTTCGCTGCGGGTGCGCACACCCGTGCCGGAAGCCTGCATGGTCCGCTTCGTGAACAGGCCGAGCAAAGCCGGCTGCTCGTAGGCGAAGGTCTGCGCGTTGATGACGCGCGCGCCGTTCTTCGAGCGGATCTCCTGCGTCAGCAGGTGCATGACGCTTTCGACATCCGCGTTGTTCTGGAAAATCGCGACTTTCCCCGACCCGGCCGCGCTGCCGCCGATGATCGGGAGCCCCCAGAAGGTGTAGCACGGAATTTCGACCGAGGTGTGGCAGACCGCCTTGTCCGCCCGGTCCGAAAGCCCGAGGCCGTTGAATTTCTGCGTCGATTCAACCGAGGTGCACCCGGCGAGCATCAGCAAGGCGGCACAGCCGCCGGAAACCCATGCGAAAACGTGTTTCATCGATGAAAGAACTCCTTTGGTTACTTGCTGTATTTCAGCGCCTTGGCGCCGATGTCCCGGCGGCAGAAGCCGCCCTTGAATGAAATTTTGTCCACCGCCTGATACGCTTTGTCGATCGCTTCGGCGATGGTTTTGCCGCGGGCGGAGACGCCGAGGACCCGGCCGCCGGCGTTCACGATTTTGCCGTCTTTGAAGGCGGTTCCGGCATGGAAGACGACAGCCCCGGTCGCGGCGGCCTCTTCGAGCCCCCGGATTTCGAACCCTTTTTCGTAGTCGCCGGGATACCCGCCCGAGGCGAGCACCACCGAAACGGCCGGATCATCGGACCAGACCAGCTCCGCTTCGGCAAGGCGGCCGTGCGCGACCTTGTCGAGCACGTCGAACCAGTCGCCGTCGAAGCGGCGCAGCACGGGCTGGATTTCGGGGTCGCCGAAACGGACGTTGAATTCAAGCACCTTCGGCTTGCCGCCGCAGACCATGATGCCGACGAAGATCACGCCGCGGAAATCGAGTTTTTCAGCCTGGACGCCCTTCAGGAACGGCGTCAGGATTTCATCGTGAACCTGCCGCCAGACGCCGTCATCCACCACCGGGGCGGGGGAATAAGCGCCCATGCCGCCGGTATTGAGCCCGGTGTCGCCGTCGCCGACGCGCTTGTGGTCCTGCGACGAGACCAGCGGCACGATCGTCTTGCCGTCGCAGAGCGCGAGGATCGACGCCTCTTCGCCGTACAGGCACTCCTCGATCAGCACCTTCGCTCCGGCTGAGCCGAAGGCGCCGTCGAAGCAGTCGTGCAGGAAGGCGAGCGCCTCCTCCGCATTGTCCGCGACGAAGACCCCTTTGCCGGCGGCGAGGCCGTCGGCTTTGACGACGATTCCCTTTTCCCCGGCCGCGAACTCCTGCCGGATGTAGGCGGCGGCGGCTTCCTCATGATCGAAGGCAGCCGCTTTCGCGGTCGGAATGCCGTATTTCAGCATGAACGCCTTGGCGAAATCCTTGCTCCCCTCGAGCTGCGCGGCCGCCTTGTCCGGGCCGAACACCGCCAGGTTCCGGGCGCGGAACACGTCCGCGACGCCGTCGCAGAGCGGCGCTTCGGGGCCGACCACAGTGAGGTCGATGCCGTTCTTCTCCGCGAAATCCGCGAGCTTTTCGAGTTCATTCACCCTGATTGCCACGCATTCGGCGTCCGCCGCGATGCCGGCGTTGCCGGGCGCGCAGTAGATCTTTTCGACTTCGGGACTCTGTTTGAGCTGCCAGACGAGCGCGTGCTCGCGCCCGCCCGAACCGATCACCAGTACTTTCATTTCTTCTCCATGCCGGGGATTGCGCGCTTCCGGAGTTTTCCGCGGAAAAAACGCTTGCAATCCGCTTGTTTTGATATTACTATAACAATAGCGCAAATTTCGGAAAGTTAAAGTAAACATGTTGGAAAATCGCGACGAAATCTTGAAAATGGACGATGCGGAGCTCTCCCGGCTCTGCGAACTCGAATTTTTCAAGGGAACCGGCAACGGCGGCCAGAAACGGAACAAAACCTCCAGCGCCGCACGGGTCCGCCTGGCCGGAACCGCCTACACCGCCGCCGACTGCACCGAGCGCAGCCAGCACCGGAACCGCGCCGCCGCGCTCGCCAAGCTCCGGATCGCCGTCGCCTTCGGCGAACGCGAAACTCCCGCGCAGCCCCCGGAACGTTTCGAATGCGCGCTCGGACACGCCGGATATCCGCTCTGGCTCGCCCATATTCTCGACGTGGCGGCGGAGGAGAAGTGGGAGCTCAAAGCCGTCGCCGCGAAAATCGGCTGCACGCCGAGTTCCCTGGTGAAGAAACTGGCCCGCGACCCGGCGCTCTGGCAGTTTGCGAATGCCGAACGGACGCGGCTGGAGCTGCCGCCGCTGCGCCGTCCGTGACGGCGGCGGACAAGTGGATAAAAGGTAAATCAGGAGGTCCCGGATGCTGCATTCCTTCAACCCGCTGGGCGACCGGACGCCGCGTCGGCTTTCGGCCGCGACCCGTGAACTCGCCGCCCGTTATCTGTCCGGGGAGATCGGTTCGACGCTCCGGTCCGCGCCGCAGGCTGCCGGAGACGAACCGTGTCCGGTTCAGCTGCGGCGGCTGGCGGCGGAGGCGGAGACGGCGCTCTCTCCCGACGAACGGCTGGCCGGAGCGGCGCGCTGGCTGGAGGCGACCTTTCACCGCTTCCCCGGCACCGACCGGCCGTCGGTCAGCCATGTGACGGCGGATTTCCGGCACGCGGTGACGGGCGGCCTCGCCGGACTCGAGGCCGATATCGCCGCCGGGCGGCGCGCCAATCCGGAGGGAGCACCTTTTTATGACGAGCTTGCGGCGTGCATCGGGGCGATGCGGCTCTGGGTGGAGCGCTACCGGGCGGAGCTGGCGGAGCGTCTCGAGGAGTCGCCGTTTTTTCCGCGGATCGCCGCCGCGCTCACGCAGGTGCCGGAGCGCCCGCCGCGCGATTTTTTCGAAGCGGTCCAGTCGCTCTGGCTGTTCTGGACCTTTCAGCGTCTCGCCGGGAACTGGTCCGGTCTCGGGCGGATTGACGAATTGCTCGGGCCCTTTCTCGATGCCGATCTCGAAGCCGGGCGGCTCGACCTCGGAGAAGCCCGCGAAATTCTGGCCTGCTTCTGGATCAAGGGCACCGAGTGGATCACGGGCCGCCGGGTCGCCGGCGGCGACGCGCAGTTCTATCAGAATGTGATCCTGGCCGGAACCGGCCGCGACGGGCGCGAAGTCTGCAACCGGGTCACCATGCTGATTTTCGACATCGTCGAAGAGCTTCACATCAGCGATTTTCCGCTCGGCGTCCGGCTGTCGCGGAAGAGCCCGCCGCCGCTGCTGCGCCGGGTCGCCGAGCTTCAGAGCCGCGGCGGAGGAATCGTCTCGATCTACAATGAAGAGGTCGTCATCGCCGCCCTCGTGAAGTTCGGCTATCCCGAAAAAGAGGCGTGTGATTTTACGAACGACGGCTGCTGGGAGACGCTGATTCCGGGCGAAACCGCCTTCAGCTACTGTCCGTTCGATGCGCTTCAGGTCTGGCAGGACGTGTTTTTCGCCGACTGCAATTATCCGGACTTCGAATCGCTGTTCGCGGCCTATTCCGCCGCGCTCAGGCGGCGGCTCGAACAGGTTTGCGCAGGCTGCTCCGGCAGTTTCAACGCCCCGGACCGGACCGCGCCGACGCCGCTGCTGTCGCTGCTGATGCCTTCCTGCATCCGTTCCGGGCGGCCGTACAACCGGCGCGGAGCGAAGTACAATGTCGTTGCGCTGCACGCGGGCGGGCTGCCGGATGTGGCGAACTCATTCACCGCCGTCCGCAAGCTGGTCTATGAGGACGAGTGCTGCACGCTCAACGAACTGCGCGGCATCCTGCTGCGGGATTTCGGCGGGGACGAGCGGCTGCGCCGGATGTTCGAACGCTGCGCCGTCTGGTACGGAAACGACGACGAAGCGGCCGACGCGATGCTGGCGCGGGTGGTCTCCGGTTTTGCCGCCGCCGCCGCGGAGTTCCGGGAGCGGGACGGCCTGCTGCATCCGGCCGGAATCAGCACCTTCGGGCGCGAAGTCGAATTTGCGCCCTCCCGGCTGGCCACGCCGTTCGGCAGGCGTGCGCACGATTATTTGTCCGGCAACCTCGCTCCGTCTCCCGGCACCGACCGCAACGGGCCCGGCGCCGTCGTCAAATCCTGCTGCCGGAACGACTTCACGCAGATTCCGAACGGCTGCCCGCTCGATTTGCGGTTCGACGCGGCCGCGCTTGCGTCCCCGTCCGGAGTCGCGATGCTCGAAGGGCTGCTGAAAAGCTTTATCGGACTCGGCGGATACTATCTTCAGGTCGATGCGGTCAGCCGCGAGATGCTGGTCGATGCGAAGGCGCACCCGGAACGCTATCCGAATCTCGCCGTCCGCATTTCGGGCTGGTCGGCCCGCTTTGCGACGCTCGAAACGGCCTGGCAGGACATGGTCATCGCCCGTTCGATTCAGGGGGCGGAGGCGGGATAATCAGGCTTTTTTGCGTTCCGGTCTTGCTTTTCCAGCCGGTCCGCAATATCTTATGGCCGTATGACCGCAACTTTGTCAGGAAAAGGAGAGAATGAATATGGCGCAGTGGCTTTTACTGCTTGGCATCGCGATGTTTCTGGTGCTGCTGATGTTCATCGTTCTGCTGATGCTCTCCGTTTCACGCCGGGTCCTGCGGTCGGGCGAATACCATAATCCGCCCATGCCGGATGCGAAGCACCCGGTTCTGCCGCCGATGCCGAATGTGACCAACGCACCGGTAAAAGCCCATGTCGGCAAACCGCGCCGCGACACGACGACCCGTCCGGTTCCGAAAGTCGGACAGCCGGCGGACTCCCCGAACTTTTCCGTTCCGCCGCGGCAGGCCGCCGCGCCGTCCCCGGCCGGGCGTTCCGCGCCGCCGCCGGTCATTCTGAACGAAGCGGCCCGTGAAGTTGCCGAAACCGGGATCAACATCGACGCGGCCAGGATGATTCTGACCGTGTTCAGCCGCATCCGCAGCATCGACGAGATTCCCCCCGTCATGCGGAAGGAGTTCGAGCGCATCGGCATGGACCGGGCGGTCATGAACGAGCTGCTCGGGCTTTCTCTGGCGGCGCGAAGCTGTGCGGCCTTCGACTTCTCGCAGCTCCGGACGCTCAAACCTCAAACCGGACATGTTCTCTACCGGACCATGCAGAAGGTTCAGGAGGCGGCCGTCCCGGCGGAGGAGTGACCCGCGATACCGGAGAAAAATTTCATTTACAGGAAGAAAGGATGTCTGATGCCTGAAATCACCGTTGTCACGCGCGAATGCTGCGAGCTGGTCGATATCACCCGCCGGATTGCCGCACTGGTCCCGCCGGATCTGGGTTCGGGGCTCTGTTCGGTCCACTCCCTCCACACCACGGCCGCGCTGACGGTCAACGAAAACGCCGATCCGGACGTGCAGCACGACCTGCTGGCCAAACTCGACGCGCTCGTGCCGCAGCACGAAAGTTATTACCGTCACGCCGAAGGAAACAGCGCCGCCCACCTGAAATCGTCGCTCATGGGCTTTTCCGTCACGGTTCCGGTGCGGAACGGCAGGCTGCATCTCGGCACCTGGCAGGGCATCTACCTGTGTGAATTCGACGGGCCGCGCACCCGCCGGGTCGTGGTCACTTTCGTCGAAGCGGCAAGGTAAATGCCGTTTCCCGCAACCCGATAAGGAGTCGCCGTTCCGATGTTCCGTTCCGCCGTTCTGTTCGCCGCCGTTCTCGCCGCGTTTGCCGCCGCCGCCGTCGAGACCGTCCTCGTCTGCGAAGATGAAAGGATGCTGCCGTTTCTGAAAAGCGCGGCTGAACTGCGGCCGGAGGGGATCGACTTCGCCCCGCTCGCCGAACGCCCGCTCGTCCCGGCGGGAACGGCCGGGCGGATTCTGCTGGAAGAGACCGGGGAGGAAGGGCTGATCGCCGTCGTCGCGGCCGGTTTTCATCTGAACGACAGCTCTTTCCGTCCGGCCCGCGTCGCCGTGTTCGACCGGCAGAGCAGCTGCCGGCTGGTCGACCGGTCGCTTCCGGCCGCGCCGGGAGAGGCGGAACAGGTGCTGCTTCAGGCGCTCCGCGACGCGGCGCTGAACGCCGGCAGCCCGGAGAAACGGAAGTTCGCCGCCGTGGTGGAAACGTTTTTTACGGAGCTCCCGCTGAACCGCCGCGCCGCCGCCGCGCATATCGCCGCCGCGCTGGAGCTTCGACTCCGCTATCTGCCCGGCGTCATCACCGCCGGAAAAAGCGAGATGAACGACCTGGCCGAAGAGACGCGCCTGACCGGAATCGGCGGCAGGCTTCCGCACGACCAGACGCTGCTGCAGCTCGAATTCCTGCCGGACGGAGAATCGTTCCGCATCCGCCTCCGGGCCTTCGACGGCAACGGGGCGGAGCGGTACGGCCGCGAGTATCCGGCCGCCGGAACCCCGGTTGAAGCCATGCTGAACGATCTGGCTGCTCATCTGGGCGTCACACCCGGCCCGGCGCCGTCCGCCGCGGCGGAGTATCCGCGCCTCCTGGCGGAATGCGAATATCTTTGGAAAGCCGGCCGTTTCCGGGAAAATACGCGCAAGGCCGCCGCCGCCGGCATGCTCGCGGCGGGAAAGGCGCAGAGCCCCGTGTTCGCGCTTCGCGCCGCCCTGAACAGCCGGGGTGTCCTCAATGCGGAGCCGGAAGAGCAGTTCGCCTCGCTCCGGGAAGCCGCCGCACTGCTTGAGGAGCTCCCGCCGGCGAGTTCCGAAACCGAAGCCGCCCGCCTGTTCCGCGGGCTGTTGCGGCGGCTCTACGAATCCCGCGAATGCCCGGCGGCGCTGCGCGGAGAGGTCGCGGCGTGGCTCAGCGGCTGCCGCCCGCTCATTCTCTGCGGCTTTCGGCCCGACCTGCCGCCTCCGCGTGTTTCCGCGCCGCTTGAATCGCTGTCGCCGTCCCTCTATTTCGATGACGATGCATTCCTGAAGGAGGCCGTTCCCGCGCTCGAAGCGATGGCGGCAGATGCGCCGGGAAATGAGGACGAAGCGTTTTACCGTGCCGTTCTGTCGTTCGGCGCGGAATTTATGCCGGTCGTGGAACTGCTGCCGCCGGGGGCGGAGCCGCAGCGGAAGATTCTGCGGGAACTCGCCCGGAAGCTGACCGCCTCCCCCGGCAGCGCCTGGAAGGCGTTCGGACTTACGCTCGATTACCGGCTCCGGCTGCCGCTGTCCGGTTCCGAGGCGGAGCAGCTCCGCAACGCCTATGCGGATGCGCTGCTCAAGCTGCCGCCGCACTGCCGGGATGCCGAGGCTCACAGCGCAATCTGGAGTTTGCTCGACTCACGGGAGGAGCAGAAGGCCGTTGCCGGAACGGTCGCGTTCCGCCGCTCCCGGACGCTTCCGGCAGATGATCCGGAGTCCGCGGCGAACGCCTCGCCCGCCGCGCTTTTCGGACTGCTCAAAAAGCGGCAGGTCGATGCGCTCGAAATGCACCGCGGAAAGTGGGCGAAGGTTCTGCACCGCGAATTTTCCTCCCTGGATATCGACAAACTCGCTTCTTTCAACCCCGGCTACCGCTTCACGCGTTACGGCTGGGCGTGGGAGAAGGGTTCGATCCGCGGGTGGGCTTTCGACGGCAGGAACGGCTTCATCCTCGGCGTCCCGGCCCGCGGCCGCAGACTGACGCTCTCGATGTGGGACTCCGGCGCGCGCCGGGTGAAGCAGCTTTATGAATTCCCGCACGATCTGCTGCAACTGGATAACCTTCCGTCCAGAAACATCCCGATGAACGCCATCGACAACTGCGTCCTCATCGGGACCGGCAGCCAGATCGTCATCGCCCGGACCTCCCCGGGCAAACCGCAGATCATCGAAAACCTGCCCGGCCGCGTCATGTCGATGACGCTGAACCGCGGGCGCGTCTACGCTTTTATCGCGGACGGCGACAACTTCTCCCCGAAGTTCATCCGGCTCATCTCCTGCCGCCTCGACGGCAAGGATATGAAAACGCATATCGCCACCGACCGCCCGGCGGCGGAAAAGCAGAATTTGTTCGACCGGGCAGCATCGACCTTCACCGTCTCCGGGCTCGGGCGCAAAATCGGCAGCGGCAAACTCTATTTCCATACGGTTGCCAACGGCCGGGGCCCTTCCGGCTTCTGGGAGTTCGACACGGAAACCGGGGAGGCGAACCGCCTGTTCTGCAACGCCGCCGACGGCCGCACGCTGGTCATGTCTTCGCACGGACAGGCGTTCTTCACCCAGCAGCGCGATCTGCTCTGCCTCGGCATTTACGGCTACCGTTCCGTCGGCGACGGTCCGGCCGCCTTCTTTCTGCGCTATGATGTCAGGACCGGAAAGAAAGAGCTCTACGGCTGGGGCGACGAGGCGATCCTGAAGAAACTCGGCCTCGCTTCGCCGTGGGGGAAACGGCTGAATTTCTCGGGGCCGTTCTGGATCGAGGGCGACAATTTCTGGGGAGCGGGCGGCTGGGCGGCCAACAAGATGGCGGTCCATTTCCGGCTGAGTGCGCCGGAGCAGTCGCCGCGGCTGCTCTTCCCGTGCGCCCGGGGCGTCTTCCCGGGCAATGTGAAGAATTCAGTCGTCTTTCTGACCGACGACAGCCTCGTCGAGGTCCGCTGCCTCTCCCCCGGCACGGGAAGAAGTTTCACCGCTTCCGGAGCAGAAAGGCTTTGAGTTCCGGATCGGGTTCGAGATCGGCGAGCGCCCCGATTACTTCGACGTCGGAGCGGACGGAACCGGGGAAGACGTGCGTTTCGACCCGGCCGTCGGCATACAGGATATTCACGCGGTTCCGTGCGTGGTTGCCGGGCAGTTCGAAAGCGACCGGACACTCTGCCTGTTCCCGGTTCGCTCCGCCGAGATAAACATAGCTGCAGTTGCGCCGGGAAAGCCGCCTGAAGTCGACTTGCTCCGAGCCGGACGGACACACCCATACCTCCGCCTCCGCCAGCGGCAGCGCCTCGAATCCCGGAATTCCGTCCGCAGCCGGAAATGCGCCGCCGTTTTCGTCTGCATACAGCAGGAGGGCGGCCCCGATCCTGCTCAGGTGCTCCCGGCAGCCGGTCAGCGCAGCCTCCTGCCGGCAGCGGAGATAGAACGGATAGCCGACCGCCCCGAAAAACAGCAATGCGCCGGCGGCAAGCAGAATCGCCGCGGTCAGAATGCCGCGGCCGCGCATCGGAACGTTCCGGCCGTCCCGCGATACGGTGAACATCTCGATCAGCACCCAGAGCTCCACCGCCCAGAGCATGAGGCCGCAGCTCAGGAGCGTGACGCCGAGCTGGACGAGCCCTTCTCCGGTCCGCTTCGCATAGAAGTTGTGGATTCCGGCCCAGCCGAAGAAAAAAGCCAGCAGCACATAAGCGACCCGGCTTCGCGGCGGAGCCGGCGGCGGCTGAATCACGACATGGATGTTCTGCTGCGCCGGAACGGGAGCGGAGGGCGCCGGATTCTCCGCAGAGGCTCCGCAATTCGGACAGAATTTGCCGCCGTCCGGAAGCCGGCTGCCGCAATTCGAACAAAACATAAGCGCACCTCCGTTGAAGTTTCCCCTTCGAACTCCACTGACCGATTTGTTTTTAATCTATCCGCCCGGGAGCGCTTTTCAAGCCGCGAAATGAAAAACGGCGGATTTCCGTCGAAATCCGCCGCCGGACGACTGCTGCCGCAGCCGCCGTTTTTTTACCACTGAATCAGCTTCTGTACGTTGACCGGCTCGCCGGTCTGCATCGAGAGGTTCGCGCCGATGCCGGTCAGGATCGACTTCGCGCCGTCGATATAACCGGCGGCGAGGCCGAGCGGATCCTCGTCGACTCCGACGAACAGGTGCTTCAGCAGCCGGTCGTCGCCGCCGCCGTGCCCGGCCAGCGTGTCGGTCGTGTATTCGATGACCTGCGGTTTCCCCCAGTGCGGCTGGAAGATGATCTCGGGCGAAAGCTTCGAGCGGTCCTCGGCGAGCTCCCGCATGCCGAAGCTGTTGAAATCCTCGCCCTCGGCGTCGCAGAACGAGCGCTCGACCACATTGAACTCAAGCCGTCCCTTCGTGCCGTTGAAGACGACCCGGTAGCCCTCCCACGGGCAATGCGCGCAGAGGCTGTAAGTCATGACGACGTTGTTCTTGTAGCGGACCATGACGCCCATATTGTCCTCGATGCTGATCCCGTCGCCGAACACGCTCTGGTCGCGGTAGTAGCCGTCCTCGGATTCGGCATTGTAGTAGAGGCCCATCAGCGCCTCGTCCTTCTCGTTCACCTTCAGGGCGAACGGGTCCTTCGCCGCGACTTCGCTGCCGCGGGCGCGGCTGTAAAACTCGGTGATGCCGCGCTTTTCGGCGTTGATCTTGCCGTAGAACTTCAAATCTCCCATCGCGAACACGGTCACCGGTTCGGAGTCGATCCACCAGTTCACCAGATCGAAGTGGTGCGTCGCCTTGTGGACCATCAGGCCGCCGGAGTTGACCTTGTTGCGGTGCCAGCGGCGGAAGTAGTCCGCGCCGTGGCAGGTGTCGAGCAGCCACTCGAAGTGAACGCTGGTGATCTCGCCGACGATACCGGACTTCAGCACCTCCTTGACCTTGCTGTTGCGCGGCGCGTAACGGTAGTTGAAGGTGACGGTCAGGTTCCTGCCGGTGCGCTTTTTCGTGTCGATGATCTGCTGGCACTTCTCGGCGTCGATGGTCATCGGCTTCTCGCTGATCACGTCGCAGCCAAGCTCCATGGCGCGGCAGGTGTACTTGTGGTGGGTGCGGTCCATCGAAGTCACGATGACGATGTCCGGCTTGCACTCGGCGATCATTTTATCGAAATCCTGCGCCATGTAGGTCGGAATATCGGGATGGTTGTTGCAATGCTTCTTGAGGAAGACGTTGTTGTAATACTCCATCCGCTTCCGGTTCGAGTCGCAGAACCCGACCAGCTCGGCCCGGTCCTGAAACTTATTCAGGATCGCCTTGATGTACATTTCCGACCGGCCGCCGGTCCCGACGATGCAGTAACGTTTCTTCATTTGATTGTAATCTCCTTGTTTTTAGGATGTTCAGGACGAAATGCTCTCCCGGCGCACCAGCCGGGCGGGGTAAACGACCAGCTCCGGCGCCCCCTCCGCCGGAGAAAGGATCTTTTCGACGGCGCGCGCCACGGTTTCGGCGTCGGGGTGCGCGACCGTGGTCAGCGCCGGAATCGCAAACGCTCCGGCGGCGTCGTCGTCGAAGCCGGCCACGGCGACCTTCTCCGGAATCGTCACACCGCGTTCGCTCGCATAACGGTAGAAGCCGAGCGCCATGCGGTCGGTATCGAAGAAAACCGCATCCGCCCCGAAGGCGATGATCGCATCTCCGGCCGTAAAGCCGTCGGCGAATTCCAGCCCCTCCGTCGCGATAAAACCGCTCGTGATTTCTCCGGCGGCGGCGACCGCCTGCTCGAATCCGGCGCGGCGCCCGACGGCGCCGTCCATGCCGACCCGGACGATGCGGCGGCGGCCGGCCCGGA
This sequence comes from Victivallis lenta, assembly GCF_009695545.1. Classification (NCBI taxonomy): domain Bacteria; kingdom Pseudomonadati; phylum Lentisphaerota; class Lentisphaeria; order Victivallales; family Victivallaceae; genus Victivallis; species Victivallis lenta. Next base: position 148,239 of record NZ_VUNS01000002.1, read on the forward strand.
TCAGCTCCGTCACGGCGGCGGCGACCCCGCTCGTCCGGTCGGTCTCGATCCGGTCGTATCCGTCGCCGGAAAGCTCGCAGTCGATGAACAGAAAACGGATCGGCAGACTCGAAAGCCGTTCCGCATTCCAGCCGGGCGGCCAAGCCAGGAAGATCACCGCTTCGACGATGCCGGTCCAGCTCCGCAACAGCTCGTTCAGCTCCTCCTGGCTCCCCGGCAGTCCGCCGAGCAGCGTGTAGTGCTTCGCCTCGCGCAGGGCCTCTTCGAGCATCCTGACCCGGCGCTGGCCGCATTCATTGAAAAAGCTCTTCCCGGAAATGATTCCGACAATCCGGCTCGCCTGCTGCTTGAGGTTGCGGGCGGCGGCGTTCGGCACATAGTGCAGCTCCCGCGCGGCGGCGAGCACCCGCTTCGCCACCTCGGATTTCACCGGCCCGGAACCCGAAAGCGCCCGCCCGGCCGTGCGGATCGACACATTCGCCGCCTCTGCCACCATTTTCAGTGTTGCCGCCATAAATCCCCGGTATCGTGTTCCATTCCAATGCCATCGTTGGCATTGTCATTAAAATAGGTGCTTCCCCGATGAAAAGCAAGTCGTTTCCAAAAAAAATTCAAGAAAATGTGCTATCGATGGCACAGCAGACGTCCGCCGGTTGAAAAAAATCGAAAAAAAACGGTTCGCCGCTGGAAGCCGTTTTTCTGTGTGCTATATTTCATTACCGTAACGCGGATTCATGACAAGCCGGGAGAACGGGCGCCATGCGCCGTATCGTAAAATCATTGACGACATGCACTGCCGCCGGAATGCTCTTCGCAGCCGGTGCGAACGGTACGGTGTGTCAATCCCGTCAAGACGGACAATGCCTCCCCCGAAAGAGTAAATACGGCGGAGCCGCACGGAACACCGGAGAGGAGCCAGACACGCAGTGTCGGGCATGGTCTTTTGAGACGCGCACGACACGCAATGTCGGGCACAATCATTTCAGAGAACGGGGCCCCCGAAAAGTATCATCCGCCGCACAAGCGCAGAGGATGACAAGCCCGGCTTGTCCTCCCGGCCTCGGCGAAGGAGGAAGGGGGGCCACTTTTCGTGGATCACAGGAGATTCCCATGGATCGAATCAGTTCCGCCCACCCCCGGCTGCTGGTCGGGGAATTCGGATTTTCCGTCCTGAAACGCAATGCGGCGTCGCCGGAGGGGAAGGCTTTCAAAGCGCGCCTTCTGCACGATGCGGAGCTCCTGCTCGGCTATCCGCCGCAGCCGAGGAAGATGGAGGGGCGCCGGCTGCTCTCCGCCAGCCGGAACGTGCTGTACCGCATCAACACGCTCGCGGCAGCCTGGCTGCTCAGCGGCGAACGCAAATATGCGGACCGTGCGATCCGCGAAATGACCAATGCGGCCGGTTACTCCGACTGGAATCCGTCCCACTATCTCGACGTCGGCGAAATGACCCTCGCCCTTTCCATCGGCTACGACTGGCTGTATGAACTGCTGACTCCGGACGAACGCTCCCTGATCGAACGCGCCATCGTCGACAAGGGGCTCAAGCCCTCTTATCAGGGAAAGCAGTGGTGGATTACCGGCAGCAACAACTGGAATCCGGTCTGCCATGCCGGCATGGTCGCCGGGGCGCTCGCCGTCGTCGACCTCGAGCCGGCGCTGGCCGAAAAAACGGTCCGGCGCGCGCTTGAAAACCTGCCGCGCTCGATGAAGGCCGGCTACGCTCCGAACGGCGCCTATCCCGAAGGGCCGATGTACTGGGGATACGGAACGGAGTTCACGGCGGTTCTGCTCGCCATGCTCGATGCCGCCTTCGGCGAGGACTTCGGGCTTGCCGCGCAACCCGGATTTTCCGTCACCGGGGATTTTATCCAAGCGACGACCGGCCCCTCCGGGCAGCCGTTCAACTATGCCGACTGCAACACCCGGCGCGGCGCTTCGTTCGCGATGATCTATCTGGCGAAAAAATTCGGCCGGTCCGACTGGTTCGACGCCGTCGAGCGGAAGCTTTTCGCCGATGTCGCGGCAGCGCGCCCGAAATCCGTCGAACGGGGAGGCAACCGCCTGCTGCCGCTCGCGCTGCTCTATCTCGATATCCCGGCGGAATCAGGGAGGCCGCCGCTCTCCTATTACAGCGGCGACGGGTCGATCGTGCCGATCGGCATTCTGCGCTCCGACCACACTTCGAAAGCGGCCTGGGTCGGGCTCAAAGCCGGATCTCCGGCCGGTCCGCACGGCCATATGGACGGCGGCTCCTTCGTCTTCGAATCCGAAGGCCGCCGCTGGGCGGTCGATCTCGGCATGGAAAACTATACGAAGATCGAGGCGACCCGTTTTCAGCTCTGGGACGGCAGCCGGGAGGGCGACCGCTGGAAGCTCTTCCGCCTCGGCCCCGCCAGCCACAACATCCTCCGCATCGACGGCGCCCCGCAGAACGTGGAGGGCAACGCGAAAATCACGAAATTCGCCGCAGACAGCGCCGAAATGGACCTGACCTCCCTCTATGCCCCCGCCGCCCGCAAGGTGACCCGCGCGGCCGCGCTGCTGCCCGGCCGCGCGCTCCGGCTCAGCGACCGGTTGACCGGCCTCAGGCCGAACGCCCGGATCACCTGGCAGATGTGCACCCGGGCCGAGGCCGAAGCTTTGCCGGACGGCTCCCTCAAACTGCGGTATGGGAAGCAGGAGCTGCTCATCCGTAAAAATGTGCCCGGCAGCTGGAGCATCGTGCCGGCCGAACTCCTGCGGGACCCGCTCGAATCCGCCAACCCCGGCGCCGGCATGGTCAGTTTCACCGTTCCCGCCCCCGAATCCGGCAATGTCGAACTCGAAGTAACCCTGACCCCGCTCTGACGGCAATGCCGCGGGTCCCGGAGAAGGAAGCCGCTCCTTCTTCTCGAGTCCCGCGAATGCGAACGCCGATGCGGAAGCGGCCCGGCAGAGGAATCAGAGCGCCGCAAGCGAGGTCCGGTCGGCCGCGAGCAGCAGCCCGAGCGCGATCGGCGCGTTGGTCCAGCCGGTGTAGATGCTGTTCTGGCCGCCTTCGAAAAGGTCTCCGCCGCCCCACTCCCCGGCCCGGAGATCGTACATGCCGCGCCAGCAGCCGCGGAAAGCCGGATTGTCCGACCGATCCTGAACGGCGGTCAGAAGTTCGAGCAGCTTCCGGTACGCTTCGCGGACCGCTTCGTCCCCGGTGACTCCGGCGGCGGCCTGCAGCCCGAGCAGCGCCCAGTTCGCCGTGTAGATCAGGTCGACGAGATGCGCTCCCTTCGGCGCTTCGCAGTGCTCGGCCGGCAGATTGCCGGTCGCCGGATCGATACGGCGGAGCACGGCGGCGGCGATCCGGGCGGTCAGATCAAGATAGAACTCCTCCCCGGTGACGTTCGCCGCAAAAGCGGCGCCGAGCAGCGCATAACACAGCTCGCTCGCGATGAAGGTGTCGAGACGGCCGCCGACATACTCGTAATAGCGCCGCAACTGTATCGCGAGGACGGGATCGGGCTCGACGGCCAGCGCCGCAGTTCCGGCCAGCAGCGCGACCGCTCCCCAGTGAGGCAGCCTCGGTTCCCCGAGCCAGAACCCCTCCGGATCCGGCCAGCTGCCGTGCGAAATCTCCTGATCCGCTCCGAGCGAACGGTCGACGCCGGCGGCCAGGAGCCGGGCGAGCCGGAGCGCCCGGCCGCGCATCCGGTATTTCCGGTCGAGGTCCGGGCGCAGCGCGGCGATCCGGAACTGAATTGCGCCGCACCAGCCGTTGTCATCGAACCAGCGGCCGGGCTGCTTGGTGATGTTCGACCAGTTCCAGACGCTGTTTTCGGGGAAGATCATTCCGCTGCGGTTGTAGAGGTACATCAGCAGATTTTCGCCGGTGCGCGTGAACTCCTCCGAACCGAACTTCCGGCCGGCCAGCAGGAAGAGCAGCGCGGTTTCGAAGTTGCAGTCCGGCCGGCGCGGTTCGATCACGCAGTAGCCGTCGAACTCGTTCCAGGCAGGAAAGGCACGGCAGATTTTTTCGATTGCCGTGTTGTCCTTCGTGACCGCGATCCGTTCGGCGACGCCCCAGCTGCCGTCCGGCGGATCCATGACGCCCGAATTACAGAACCACTCCAGATTCCGCCTGACCGCATCGAGAAGCTGTTGATCCGTCATTTTCATCGATCTCCTGAATCATTTTAGTTGAACTATTCCAACTATAACCCCGTTCGACGCGGAATGCAAGCGTCTTACGCCATGCCGGCGAGATAAGTGTAGATTTTCGTGTCGATGCCGACGCCCTCAGCCTCCTGCGCGGCGACAAAATCCGCCAGTCCGGACCGTTTGACCCGGAAGACTTCGATGCGTTCGTTCTCCTCCGGGTGCGGCTCGATGCGCCTGCCGCGGCAGGCGTCGCCGTCAATTTCCATCCGGACCATGCAGATGGTTTCGCCGGTGAGTCCGGGAGAGCTCCATCCGGGGCGGCTGCAGCCGAGCACGCGGCCGCAGTAACCGGTCTCCTCATAGAGCTCGCGCACGGCGGTCTGTTCGGCGGTCTCGCCCGGATCGATGAGCCCGGCCGGGAACTCGAGCATAAGCCTGCCGGCCGGCGGACGGAACTGGCGGACCAGTAAAATTTCGTCATCCGGCACGATGCGGGCGAGGATGAAGGCCGCCGAACCGGTTCCGTTGCGGTCGCATGCCTCCCACAGGCGCGGACCGCTGCCGTTGTCGTATTCAAGCTCGCGCAGGACCAGGAAGCGCCCTTCGCCGAGCACACGTTTCAATTTTGCTTCAGGTTTCATTTTCCACTCAATATCGTGATTTTTATTTAAAATGCACTTGCAAATTGGATAATTCAAGTTAATTTATAGAAAAACAGTACGGTTTCCGTGCTGTCGGGGCGACTGGGGAATTCGTCTCATTCAAAGATCTTTTTCTTGGCGGAGCTGCCGATCTGCAACGGTTTCTCGAGGCGGGGAGCTCTATTTCAAAGCGACATATCTCCGGGAATTGCATTCTTCTGACCGGACGGAATTTACGAGACGACAGACATGATTTTAGGGGTTACCGGTGCGTTCGGCTGCGGCAAGAGCGCAGTGCTTGCGGCGTTTGCCGCCCACGGCTGGCGCACGGCCGATGCGGACCATCTCTGCCATGAGCTTTATGCGGAGCCGGAAGGACCGCTGGCGCGGCAGTTCGCGGCGCGCTGGGGGCGGGAAGTGCTGACTCCGGAAGGAGCAGTGGACCGCCGCCGCCTCGGGGCGATCGTCTTCGCGGACCGGACGGAGCTTGAGTTTCTGACCGGCACGCTCTATCCGGAGCTGTCGCGGAAACTCGACGGGCTGATTGCCGACTGCCGGCGGGCCGGAGAGGACGGCGCGTTTGAGCTTCCGCTCCTGTATGAAGCCGGCTACGGGGATAAATTCGACCGGGTGGCCGCGGTCTGGGCCGCGCCGGAAATCCGGCACGCGAGGCTGCGCGAACAGCGCAAATTTTCGGAGGACGAAATCCGGCTGCGCGAAGCCAGGCAGCTTCCGGCCGATGCGAAGCTTGAACGCGCCGATTTCGGAGTGATCAACAACGACGGCCTTGCGGAGCTCGAACTGCAGATCGGCCGGCTGGTCCGGCTTCTGAACGGGAGTGTCCGCTGAAACAACCCGGCAGCTTCCGCCGGCCATAACGATTTTTCAACCAATCTCAAGCAAGGTAAAACAAATATGAACGATTCCGATGATCTGATCCCGATGAACGACGACTCCGGTGAAAGCCGCGCTCCGGCGCCGAAAAAGCGCGGACGCCGCCCCGGCAGTACGAATAAACCGAAGGCCGAAACCGCTCCGGGCGCGGAAGCCGCCGCCCCCGGAGAAGACGGCAAAACGCGCCGCCCGGCCCCCAGGCCGCGCAAGCCGCGGACGCAGCCGAAGGAGGCTCCGGCCGACGGCGCCGCCGAGGAGCTGCCGAACATGGCGGAGTCTTCGGCCGAAGATGTCATGCGGGAACTGCTGATCGAGGAACTCTCCGACTCCGCCGCCGCGGAAAATGCGAACGAAAACTGCCGCCGGGAAGGAGTTCCGGCCGGGGACGCCGGGCGGGAACCGGCGGAAAAGGGCGAACGCGCCGAGCAGCCGTCCGCGCAGGAGCCGCGCCCGGAACGCCCGGAGCGGTCCGACCGCCAGGACCGCGACCGCCAGGACCGCGATCACCGCCGCGGCAACGGCAATTACAACGGCAACGGCAACAACCGCCGGGAACGGGATGTCCAGCGTGACCATGTGGTCTCTTCGCTCAATATCTCCGAGCTGCAGGAAAAGTCGATGCAGGAGCTTGCCGTCATGGGCGCCGAACTCGGCATCGAAGGCATCGGCGCGCTCGACAAATCGACGCTGGTCTGTGAAATCCTGCGGGCGAACGCCGAGAAGTGCGGGCAGATGTACGGTTCGGGTTATCTCGAAGTCCTGCCGGACGGCTTCGGCTTCCTCCGCAGCGCGAGCTACTGTTACCTGCCGTGCTCGGAGGATATCTATCTGTCGCCCTCCCAGATCAAGCGTTTCGCCCTGAAAACCGGCGATTACGTGGCCGGGCAGATCCGCACGCCGCGCGAAAAGGAGCGTTTTTTCGCGATGCTGAAGGTCGAGACGATCAACAACGATTCGCCCGAGCGCAAGAAGGAGATCATTCCGTTCAACAGCCTGACGCCGTATTTCCCGACCCAGCGGCTTGTGCTCGAACGCGACCCGGCCGATTTTTCGACCCGGATCGTCGATCTGGTCACTCCGATCGGCAAGGGGCAGCGCGGACTCATCGTGGCGCCGCCGCGCACCGGCAAAACCGTGCTGCTGCAGAAGATCGCGAACAGCATCCGCGCGAACAACCCCGAAGTGAAGCTCATCATCCTGCTGATCGACGAGCGTCCGGAGGAAGTGACCGATATGAAGCGCAGCGTCGACGCCGAAGTGGTCAGCTCGACCTTCGACGAACCGCCCGAACGCCATGTCCAGGTGGCGGAGATGGTCATCGAGAAGGCGAAGCGGCTGGTCGAATACAAGCACGACGTCGTCATTCTGCTCGACAGCATCACGCGCCTGGCCCGCGCCTATAATACGCTTCAGCCGCACAGCGGCAAGATCCTGACCGGCGGCGTCGACGCGACCGCGCTGCACAAGCCGAAGAAGATTTTCGGCGCGGCGCGCAACATCGAAAACCACGGCAGTCTGACCATCATCGCGACCGCGCTGATCGAAACCGGCAGCCGCATGGACGACGTGATCTTCGAAGAGTTCAAAGGCACCGGCAACATGGAGCTGCACCTCGACCGCAATGTTTCGGACCGGAGGATCTACCCGGCGATCAACGTCGAGAAATCTGGCACCCGCAAGGAGGAGCTGCTGCTCCACCCGGATGAACTCAGCAAGGTCTGGATGCTGCGCAAGGCGATCAACGGCGTTCCGGCCGCGGAGGCGATGGAGCTTCTGCTCGGACGGCTGAAGAAGGTCAAGAGCAATATCGAATTCCTCCTGACGCTGCAGCCGAACAATAACTGACGACAGAAATCCTTCAGGAGGAGTCCATGGCGGAGAACAGGAGAAAAAGCGCGGTGTCCACCTATCTGCTGCTGTTTGTTCTGGCTCTGGTATTCGCGGCGGCGGCAGTGCTGCTGCTGCCGGTTTACCGCAGCTACCAGAAGAAGCAGGCGGAACTCGGCACCCTGAATGAACAGCTCAACGACAAGCGCGACGAGAGCGCCCGGCTCAATACCGAGGTGGGCGAGCTGTCGCGCTCACCGGCCGCGGTTGAAAAGGTGGCCCGCGAAAAGTTCGGTCTGGTGAAGGACGGGGAGCGGGTGATCAAATACGCGGTTCCGGAGAAGGACAGGCGTTAGGTTTCCCGGCGTACCGGCCGGGGAATCCGGCCGGTGCGGCGCGCCTTCCCGGCCGGAATGGATTTCCGTGCGGACGGTCGTCAAATATTTCACATTTTCTGCCTTTTTTCTGTTGCATTTGACAAACAGGTTTCTATATTATAGAAAAGACGTTTCCCAGGTGTTTTTTCCGAGGCCCGCGAGGCCGGGAACGGGGAGCGCGGCGAATTGACGATACCGTACGAATTTTTTGTACAGAAGGGGATTTGACAGTGAGAAAAAACAAGACCGTTGTGCTCGGAGCTGCGGCTCTGTGTGTGGGGATGCTCGGTTTCACCGGCTGCAACAATCAGGTGATGGGAAAACGCGACTACGTTCCGGCCACGCCGGATACGGCGGTCGCGCCGATGCCCGGCGAAGTCTCCGCTCCGCCGGTGACGCAGCTGCCGGTTCAGCCGTCCCAGCCCGTGCAGCAGCCCCCGCGGAACACCGGCTATAAGCCCATGGAGAAGCTGACCTCCGCTCCCGTCACGTCGGTTCCGGCCGGAACGGCGTCCGGCGCCGCGGTTTCGGGGGCCGCCCGGACACATGTGGTCAAGGCCGGCGACACGGTCGGTCATATCGCCCGGCAGTACGGGGTCTCCGTGGGAGCCGTCATGCAGGCGAATGATCTCGACGAAGCCAAGGCGAGACGCATCCAGGTCGGCCGGAAGCTGGTGATTCCCGCCGGCGGCGCGGTTGTCGCAAAGCGCGGCAGAGGGAGCAAGAGCACGGCGGCCGGAGCGACGGCGGTCCGGGGAACCGTCAACAGCGACGGCACTTACACGGTTCAGAGCGGCGATTTCCCGGGCAAGATCGCCCGCAAGCTCGGCGTCAGGGAGTCCGAGCTTATGAAGGCGAACAATCTGACGGCGGAATCCGCGAAGCGTCTCCAGGTCGGCCAGAAGCTGGTCGTGCCGGGCAAGGGCGCAAAGAGCGGCGCGGCCGCAGCGGTGACGAAGCCGGTGCAGCAGGTGAAGCCGACGGAGAAGGTTGTTACGGCGCCGGAGAAGAAAGATCCGCTGGACGACGTGCTTGCCGGTTCCGATGTGAAGAACCCGCCGACGAGCCAGCCGATTGACGTGACTCCGGTCCAGCCCGTCGATCCGACGGTGCCGGTTGTCGAAGAGGGCGGCGTGACGGTTCCGAATACGATTCCGATCATCGTCGACGAGGACACCACGCTCGAGGCATTTGCCGCGAAGCATAAGACCACGGCCGATGAGATCAGGAAACTGAACGAGGGCATGGTTCCGGCGGATGGCAAGCTGTCCAAGAACCTGCTCCTGATGATCCCCGGCAACTGAGAGACCGGAACAAAGTGAAAAAGCGCACCGTTTTCACGGTGCGTTTTTTTATATTCCTATAAAACCGCCGGCCTTTCCGGCGGCGGAGCCCGATGAGATTGACTGTCATGCAAAACCCGGAACGGAGCCGGTCCCCCGGCGCTCCGGAAAGCGGCGTTTGCCGCCAGCGCCTGCATGCAGCGTCTCCGGATACAACTGCAGGAAAAGCAGAAAGTTCCGCCGGAGGAGATGCGGACCGTTCGGAGGAAACAGAAGCGGGAGATTGAATCCGGCATCGGCTTCCCCGCGCCTCCGCCGGCGGAGCCCCCGTCCCTCAACGGCGCCCCGCCCGAACTTGGCCCCGAACAGACTGGCATGGAACTCCGCCCTGACTTACCGCGAGAGAATTCCGCTACCTGATGATCCGCGCCAATCCGAAAGACGGCGTATTCCCATACCGGTCCCGTTCCTCTGTTACGGACACAACATCCACGGAAACCAGAAAAAACGTCACCTGAACATCAGCGAAAAATCGAATGGGCCGTAGTCGACGTCCGCTTTCACAAGGAGCCGGTTTTTCCCCTTCTCCAGCCGGACCCTGCACCTGAGTTCCTTGCGGAACGAAGGCGACAGCACCGGCGAGTTCGGATCGCGGTTGAAGGTGTGGATGTGGTCGTCGATCACCGGCTTTCCGTTCACGCAGATCCGGATGCCATTGAAGGTCGAAACCGCCAGCTCATACTCCCCCGCTTCCGGCGCTTCAACGACGGCGGCGGCATAACCGGTTACGTATTGAAGCGGCGAAACATCGAGCCCCGGCACATCCGCCCGTACGAAAGCGCTGCCGAGATCGACCATGCCGTCCGCCGCGGCACGATGCGCTTTCCAGCGGTTCACGACAATTCCGGGCTCGTAGTACGCCTTTTCGTAAGCCGGAAATTCAGCCTTGTATGCCCCGGCATCCGGAACCGCTCCCTCCTCGTCTTTGAGGAAAGCGGTTTCGAGACCGACGCACTTCGGCCGTTCCCCGGCATTCGGGAACGGCCCGAGCAGCATCCAGTCGCGGACGAATCCGCCGCGCGTCACCGCCGCAACCGGAACCGGGGGCGTCAGGCTCGTTTCGAGCACAAGCGGTTTTCCGGCCGGATCAAGGAAACGCAGCGCGAATTCGTAGCCGCCCGTCTCCTGTTCAATCTTGACCAGCAGACGGTTCCAGCCTGCTTTCAGCCGAACCGGAATACGGTTTTCGTCCGGCTTACAGCCGCGGTAGGTGCGCAGTTTGCCGATCATATCGCCGTTCAGCCAGATCTTGTAGCCGTCATCGCTGCCGATGGTCAATACGGCGTCGCGCTCCGTTTCACTCTTCACATAGCAGGCGGCATAACCGAAAATGAACTGAATGATGCCTTCGAGGCCAGGGTGATCGATCAGGAAAGCTCCGGTCAGGTCAACCGTGTCCTTCGGCGAAATCAGCCAGTCCCAGCGGAGCGACAGCAATCCGGGCGCCCAGAATGCTTCGGGATTGCGCTTGAACTCCGCTTTCACCGGCGGCAGTTCGAGCGACGGCACGAGCTGCGCTTCTCCTCCGAGAAAGTCACGGTCGAGGCCGTCATCCTTCAGATTCGTCCGGCTGGCGTAATTCGGAAACGGTCCGAGCACAAGCCAGCGCCGGATGAATCCCTCCGGGCCGACCGCCGGAAGTCCGTCGTAAGCAGATTTGTCCGGACGCAGCGCAATCTTCTGCGTCTTCCGCATTTTCGCGGCGGCAACCACGCCGGTGGTGTTCTTTCCCGGCAGAAATTCCGCTTCGCCCTGTTCGACATCAAACCGCAGCCGCGGCAGATACGCCCAACCGGGTCCGCCGAGCGGCGTACAGCCGAGTTCGATCTTGCGCCGCAGCACTTTTCCCGCCGCCTCGACCGAAACCGTACAGGTTCCGGGGCGGCCGAAGAAGAACCACGCCCGGCCCTCCGTATCGGCTTTCACTGCGCGGCGGCCGAATTCCGGTCCTTCGACCCAGACGTTAACGCCGGAGAGCGGCCCGCTGCCCGAACGCACTTCGACCAGAAGTTCGGGAGAGCGGCGGACCTCCGTGCCCGGAACCTGCCTGAATACATTCCGGTAAGCGTCCGCCACGCCCGAAAGCGTATAGGCCGGGCGCAACGGATCAAAGAAATTGACCGGGTGGCGCATGGTCATGTAATCGAGCCAGACCTTCTCCGCCCGGATTCCGCCGCCGCCCGAAAACGCGGGCCACTCGACCGGCACGGAGAACACCTGCCGCGGCTCGGCCATGTAGAGATCGCTCCACGGACCGCATGAATTCCCGTCGCGTTTGGTCGAAATCCCGCCGAGTCCGGTAAAGGTATACGGCATGACGCCATCCGCCCCGGCCTTCTGATAGGCCCTGACCGTGCGTTCGAGCCACATCTTCATCAGGCGCTCGGCGCCGCGTGCCTGCCGCGCGTCCTGAATCGCCTTCGACACTTCCGGATTCCAGAACTCCCCGATGACGACCGGCTTCTTCGCATTCCGGGCATACTCCGCCAATCGCGCATTGCCGAGGTCGTAATCATGCAGTACCGCGACCGGAGCTTCCGGCAGCATCGCCGAAGCGTGCGAGTGGTTCATGAGGATCATATGCGGCGCTTCGGCCTGCGCCCACTTGCGAAAGCGGGCGATTGCCCGGTGATTCGCCGCATCCAGCGTCTCGTTTTCGAGCGAGAAGAACAGCATCGACGGAGCGTTGCGGAATTTCCGCATGGTTTTCACATAGTACTCGCGGCAATTTTCAAGCCAGACCGGATCGTCGTAATTGGCTTCGCCATTGATGTCGACCGGCGCGAAAAGATTCCACCACGGCCCCTCTCCTTCGGAGAGGATTCCGGCATCATCGCAGGCGGCTACCAGCCAGTCGTGCAGGTTGAAGCGGTGATAACGCAGAAAATTGATATGCGCCTCCTTCCGCGCCCGGTTCAGGAACAACTCCGCGTGTTTGTTGTTGCGAGCCGTGACCCGTTCGGTAACGGTGGACGAACTGCCCTGAACCGCAAACTCCTTTCCGTTCAGGAACAGCTTCCTCCCCCGGATTTCAGCCTCTCGGAATGCAAACAATGTGTGCGCAACAGCGCTCCGTTCGGCCGTCGTTACGGAGGAAACGAGCGTGTAACGGTTGTGCGGATCGCCGTATTCGCCGCCGACCCCCCAGAGCTTCGGTTTTTCAAAGGCCGCTTCAGCTTCAACCGTTTTCTCCCCGCCGGGCGCGAGCGTTACGCGCTGTTCCGGAAGCACGAGAAGCTGCGTCTCCCCATCGCGCACCTCGGCATTCAGCACCGCCTCGGCCGGGGCATTCCCGTCGTTGACCAGCGTGGTCCGCACGATGATCTTCCTCCCGGCCAGCAAGGTGCGGATATAGACATCCTCCGCGCGAACCGGCGGCCTGGCGAGCAGCTCCACATCACCCGAGATCCGCAGCGGATAAGCGTGCGCTTCGGTCACGGGATACAGATAGTGCGCCTTGAGCTTGTGATAACGCGGCACGTCACTCGGCTCCCCCATCGCCACCTTCTCCGACGAAGCGACGAAAACGTGCAGGTGGTTCTCCTTCCCCGGAACCGCAAACGCCGTCACATCGAGCTCGAACGGAATGAGCCCACCGCAGTGACGACCCGCGAAACGGCCGTTCACGAACACATCGGCACACATCATGACTTCGTCGAATTTCAGGAACAGCCGTTCGCCGTTCCAGCCGGCCGGAACTGTGAACGAGGTCCTGAACCACGCCTCGCGAATAGAGGCCGCACGCCAGTAAGCGCCTGCCGCACGGCCGAATTCCTCGTCGGAGATATTCGCCATATTGTAGAAAGCGAACGGCGAATCATTCGGAATCGGAACGTCGACCCACTTATCCGGCAGCACATCCGGCCTGCCCGGCGCGAACTGCCAGACGCCGGAAAGCAATAGCCGCTCGGTCCCGCCGAGCCGGTGTTCCGGCAGCGAAGCATCGCGTTCGACAAAGAATTCCGGGAATTCGACCGTTTCCTGCGGCTGCTTCATAAACTTCCGCGCTTTCTCCAGATAACGCGATCCATTGTCGAGATCGGTCAGAATCCGTGTAAAAAATGCAAAGTCATAGACGCCCGAATCAGTCGCGGGCGTTTTCAGCTCCTTCGAGGCCGCCTCAAAATAGCGTCGGGCGATCCCGGCCCAAAAAGCGGCTTCGCGCCCGGCATGACAATTCGGATTGGCCCCCTTTTCCATTCCGGCGGCTTCGGCGATGCAGTTTCCCGCCCTGTCTGAAAACTGCGCGGCGAATTCCCGCCGGAGCCGGTCGCGGTAAGCGTTCCACGCATCGGCCAATGCCGCCCCCTCCTCCGCCGAGCCGTGTCTCTGCCCGACATAAGCGGTCACCCGGTCGGCCAGCGCCGTCCCTTCCGACAGAAAGCCGGAGAGAGAGGAGGGAAACACTCCGCGCTTTCCGAACGTCTCCAGCCCTTTTACAAAATACCGCAGCGAATCAACCGGGAAGAAGCGCTCCGGACGCTTAACCGCGGCAGCCCATGCATCACCGAATCCCTTTCCGGGCGGAGAACAGAAAAGGTTCGACATGCGAAGTTGTTCGGCCTTCCATTCGGTTTCGTTCAGCAACACGATCTGCGTGACGAATCCGCCCGCCCGCGAACATTCGACGGAAAGCTCGGAATCCGGTTGAACCTCGACCGGATCACGGAACCAGAGCCACCCGGTATAAATGCCGTTGCCGTCTTCATCGCGGCCCGCCGCTTTCACCATGCGGCCGCTGATTTCGGGGGCAAGTTCCCTGCCGTCAAGCCGGAAACGGTAGACATTTTCCGGCATCCAATAGTTATAACCGCCGAACATCGAATCGCCCTCGTTGCCGGAACGGTCCGAGGATTTGACGTTGACCAGCAGCCGGTAACGCCCGGCCGGAGCGCCGAGCCGGAACTGTTTCGGCCCCTTCCCGAGCGAAACGTTCCGCACCGGTTGCGAACCTCCGCCGAACGGCAGCGCAACCGCGAAACCGTCCACCTCCGAGCCTGCCGCCGTCCCCATGCCGTTCGCCTCCCCCGGAGCCGGGGCGCGGAAGCCGTCGAAATTCAATGCGCCGCCGGTCGCGTTCTCCTCACGTTCGCAGCGGATCACGAGCCTCGCCATGCCGTCCGGTCCCTGATAGGCGGCGCGGTAGACGACCGTATTCCATCCCGGTTCAAGCCGGATCAGGTCATAGGTCTCAGTGCAATACTGTTTCCAGTTGACTTCGAGCGAAAGCCGCATCTTCGCCATCGGTGCGCTGCGGTCGGCGGAGACCTGAAACGCAACACCGTAGGAGTTCCCCTTCTTCACCGGGAACTCCGGCGACGCCAGAACGAGCCAGCTGCACGATTTGAAGGTGAACATCCGCAGATAACTGTTTCCCTCGGCGGGTTCGATCGCAGGAGAGCGCTCTCCGAGCGTCCGGCCGCCACGATCGACGTAACTGACCGAGGTCCAAGGATTACCCTTTTCCGGCCGGGCGCTCCAACCGTGGATCTCCTTCACGCCCTCCGCATTCAACTGCGCGTTCGGTTCATGTTTCCGTTCAAATCCGGGGTCCGGCAGGAATCCGGCGATCGAAATCTCCGCCGCCCAGGCGATGCCGGCAAACATGGTCAGCAGCACAACCCAAATCGTTCTTCTCATCGCACTCCACCTCACTTCAGCCCGTACATCTGACATCTCTCGTTCTCACCGAGCCAGCGGAACGGCGCGACCTCGAACGCCACGACCGTATTCGGCACATTCGCCCCCGCAACATGGAAATCGGCATACAGCACATTGACCGTCCGGGCATGGCGGACCGCCGGGCGTCCCCACCCCGTATCGGTCTGCCAGTTACCGATATGGTTGGTCGGTGAAACCCGCCATTTTCCAGAGGTGCTGCCGTCATTCAGATAACGGTTCGTCACCGCATCCATCAGAAACACCTTGAAAGACGGATTCCTCACCTTCGTGATTTTGACGTAACTCCCAGGAGTGTAAGGCGCCGCAATGCCGAGGTTGAAGCCGTATTCGGTCGACTGCGCATTTACCGGCGTATTCCAGAAGTTCACCGGGCTGTCGATCCAGGCCGGACGCAAGCCGTTATTGGCCGGACAGAGAAACTGTTTGTTGGTCAGCGAAGGCGAATTGCGCCTGAGCTGGTGGACCCAGGTATTCGTATCGGTCGGACTGCAGGCCGGAAGGAAATCGTCGCTCTCCTGCGCGTACATGCCGACCGTCATGCCGAGCGACTTCAGATTGCCCGCGCATGACGTGGATTTGCCGCGATCCCGCGCCTGATTCAGCGCCGGCAGCAGCATCGAGGCCAGAATCGCGATGATCGCAATAACCACCAGAAGTTCGATCAGAGTGAACGGTTTGCGCATAATACCGGGTATGTGAAGTTTCCGTGTGCGGTCTGTCATGATGTAACTCCTTTTGGTTAAATGAATTTGTTTGGCCTCTGGCGGCAGAAATGTTCCATCTGCTCTTCCTGGTCTCGTCCGTCTGCATTGTCGTGGGATTCGCGGGGGAAATACATTTCCCCCGCACCCCCATTTCTTACTCTGTGCCGGGCTTTCATTTCCCGTGGGTTGCGCCCTTGTCCGCCTGCGGCTATACCGTTCACATCCGCTGCGCGGCGCATACCGCGCTTTTTTCGCCGGGCGGCAATACTGTTTCGTTTCACATACCCGGTATTATGCGTAATTACAGTTATATTGTGACATATTCACCAGCAGTTCAATCAAGGTAAGTTGTCTCTTCATCCCGTGTTTCCCTTTCGATTACTTTCCGATAAGCGGTGGATGATTATATTATACAAAAGAACACGGGATACCGGAAGGGTCTGTTTTCGGAATTCATGGCGTAATCGATCAAAAATTTATCCGAGTCGATCATCCGGATTCCGTTCCGGCCTCGCTTCGGACAACCGGCGGCGGAATTCACGCGGCGAAATGCCCTCGGCCTTGCGGAATTCGCGCGAAAAGGAAAAGACATCCGAAAAACCGACCTGCGCGGCAACGTGCTTGACCGGCATTGCCGGATCGGCCAGCAGCCCGCGCGCGGTCTGCATCCTGAGGTCACGGAAATAGGCCTGCGGCGACCGGCCGAACTCCTGCCGGAAAAGCCGCCCGAGCGTCGCGGGGCTGACGTGACACGATGCCGCGATCCGGCTGACTGAAATCCGGTTCGGAACATTGATCGCGAACAGATTCACCGCCTGCTCAAGCCGTTCATCGCGCGGCAGCGTCACAGAGAGCGCCAGCTCGGTCAGCAGCTCCATGCCGAGCCCGGCAATCGCCGGAATGTCGGCAACCCGTCTCATGCCGAGCAATGATTCAAGCCGCAGCACCAGGCGGATCAGCCGCTCCGGATTGCGTAACCGAACCGCAATCCGGCCGGCCAGTCCGGCCGCCGCGACAATGCCGCCGAGCGCTACGCCGCGCATTCCGAACGCGAGCTTCCGGCAGCCGTCCGCATCCGATGTGAACAGCCGGGAATCCTCGCCGCGGTGGATGATGCCGACCATGCCGGGATCGATCCGGGTTTCGGTATCGCGTTCGACGATCCGCAAGCTTCCCTCCAGCGGCAATTCGAACGCATATAAATAGTAAGAATCGTGCGCGACATAACCGCCGGGCCGGTAGGTGACTCGGCCGACGAATTCCGGCCAGAGGGGCAGCGTCTCCGCCTCGGGTGGAAGCCAGGAGGCGCAATGTGAACGTGAATGGCAGATCACATCGGCGCTGATATCGAAAAGTTCTTTGCGCTGCGGTGTGTTCTCGATCGCCATTGCCTACTCCAACGCTTCCCGGAGGAACTCCGCGTATATGGGACCGTATTTCTGAATCGAATAATCGCGTGCGAGGGAACGGGCGTTCGCGGACAGGCGGATGCGGACGGCATCATCCGCGAGAAGCCGGAGCGCTTCGGCCCACTCACCCGGCGCCGAGGCGAAAAATCCGGTCTCCCCGGCACGCAGCACCCGGCGGTTCTCCCCGACCGGACTCGCAATGGCCGGCAGTCCGGCCGCGAGATACTGAATCAGCTTGAAGGCCGATTTTCCGGCCGCAAACGCGTCGTCCGCCGGCAGCGGCATGATCCCGGCGTGGCAGCGCGACAACAGCGCCGCTTCATTTTCCGGCGACCACTCCTCGAACCGCATCCGGACGCCCGGAACCGCACGCGGCCCGAGGCTCTTCTTCGCTATGACGAGCAGCTCGAACTCCGCCGCGCGGGACATCGCCCGCAATGCCTCGGCATGCCGCTCCAGATAGGAGTAAGTGACCGGCGTTCCGATCCAGGCGACCGTGAAGCGCGGGAACTTCTCCGCCTGAAGCGGAAACGCATCGAGATCCACCGCAGTCGGGATCTTGACCGCATCCGGATTAAGTTTCAGCACCTTTTCCAGCAGCAGGTCGTTCGCGCAGACCACGCCGCACGCCCCGGCGACCAGCCGGTCGTACTTGTCCGCCAGCCGCCCCCTGCCCTCGTATTTGATCCAGACATCGTCATCGAAATTCAGCACGTAGCGCCGGCCGCGCAGAAAACGCGCCTCTATGCCGTACGGAAGTTCCGGCAGCAGCTCGTATTCAATCAGCAGCTTCTCCGGCAGCCGTGTCGACGCGGCAAACCGCCGGACCAGCGCCGCCGCCGCCAGCAGCCGGGACTTCCCCCGCCCGGCATAGAGCCGGGTCAGGTAGGCATCGCTGAAAAACGGGTGAAATTCCGGCGCGAAACCGGCCGCTTCGAACGCGGCGCGATAACCGTAATAGCGCAGGCGGCTCGAAGCGCCAAGCCGGTCATAACGTGTATAAACCCCCAGCGGAACGCTCATTTCGTCTTCCCGACCCGGTCCATCAGAAAGCGGGCGCGATTCGAAGTGATCGAATCGACGCCGAGCTTGCGGGCGTGTTCGGCCAGGACGGGATCGTCCACCGTCCAGCAGTGGACTTCAAGCCCGGCATCGCGGAATTTCTTCACCAGCGCCTCATCCCAGAACATGCCGAACGACAGGTCGACGCCGTCCGCCTTCGCCTCCTTCGCCGTCTTTACCATCTCGTCAAGATCCTGCTTCAGCCGTTTTTTCTCCGCGTCCCACGACAGGCCGGCGAGAAAATACGCGCGATATTCCGGCAGCAGTTCCTTCATCGCCCGGACCGCATCGGCATGGAAACTGATGAAGCGCACCTGCTCCGGTCCCTTCCCGTGCCGGCGGACAAGGGCGGCAACCGCTTCGGCAAGGCCCGGCTCGCGGTCTTTGAGCTCAATGTAGACAAGCCCCTTCCCCGGCATGGCGGTGAGAAGCTCCGAAAACAGCGGCAATTTCTCTCCGGCGAACTGTCTGCCCCTGAAGCTGCCGACGTCGAGTTTCCGCAGTTCCTCCGCCGAACTGCGGGCGACCGGCAGCTTCGTCCCGGCGACGCGGCCGGTATCGCCGTCGTGAATCACGACCACCTCCCCGTCCGCCGTCCGGTGAACGTCGCACTCGATGCCGTCGGTGCCGCGCTCCCAGGCCAGGCGAAAGGCGGCCATGGTGTTCTCCGGCGCATCGGCGCTCTCCCCGCGGTGCGAAATATAGAGCACTCCGGCGGAGCAGACGAAACAGAGCAGCATGGCGGCGAACGACAGAATCAGTGTTTTCATGACAAGGAGCCTCCCGGTTTGCGTTGTCCGGTAACATACCGCCCGGCCGGAGTTTTTGCAAATCCATTTCCGGTCAAAACATTCCGTTCGAAACATTTTTGTTCAGCCGGGGGGCCGGATGATACAAAATTGTAAAACCATCCCCGCCGGTAAAAACAGCGCAACCATTTCCGGATGAAGATAATGCCATGCGCCCCACAAAACTGGCACGTTTTCTGCTGAAACACAGTCGAACCCAATCAGAAACAGGGAGGTGAACTCATGAAACTCATCATTGCCTACATCAAGCCCGAACGGCTGAACGCAGTGAAGCAGGAGCTCTACAAGCGCAATGTCTTCAAGATGTCGGTCAGCAACGCGCTCGGCTGCGGGCAGCAGAAAGGGTATGTGGAGGCGTACCGCGGCGCGATGGCCGAAGTCAATCTGCTCAAGAAGGTCCGGCTGGCCATCGGCGTCAACGACGACTTCGTCGAAACCACGCTCGAAGGCATCATCGCCGGGGCGCGGACCGGCCGGATCGGCGACGGGAAAATCTTCGTTCTGCCGATGGAGGACTGCATCCGCATCCGCACCGGCGAACACGGCCCGGATGCCATCGGATGACCGGTATGCCAGCCAGAAACGATTCCATTACTTTCGGAGATAACATCATGATGCACAAATTGAAAACAGTTTCCATCCTCGCCCTCCTCGGAGCGGCGGCGACGCTTCCGGCGGAGGAGGCTGCCGCGACCGCACCCGCAACCGCCGCGGAGGCTCTGTTCTACATCGACAACCTCTGGGTGCTGATCGGCGGCATGCTGGTCTTTCTGATGCACCTCGGTTTCGCGACGGTCGAATCCGGCCTCTGCCGGGCGAAGAACTGCACGAACATCCTCTTCAAGAACACGCTGGTTCCGGCGATCGGTTTCATCACCTACGCGATCATGGGCTTTTCGCTCATGTATCCGGGCGAAGCCTGGCAGGTCGGCAGGGTGCTCGGCTTCGCCGGCTTCGGCATGGGCGCCGATCCCGACGCGACCATCGCACAGGCGATGGCCTACAACGGTCATTTCACCTACTGGAGCGATTTCTTCTTCCAGGGCATGTTCGCCGCGACCGCCGCGACCATCGTCTCCGGAGCGGTGGCGGAGCGCGTGAAGGTCAGCAGCTTCCTCATCTTCACGTTCTTCTATGTCATGTTCGTCTACCCGGTGATCGGCTCCTGGGGCTGGGGAGGCGGCTGGCTGGCCGATCTGAACTTCCATGACTTCGCCGGCTCCACCTTCGTCCACAGCGTCGGCGGCTGGGGCGCGCTCGCCGGCGTGCTGCTGCTCGGGCCCCGTATCGGCAAATACGTGAACGGCAAGGCGATGCCGATCATGGGACACAGCATGCCGCTGGCGACGATCGGCGTATTCTGCCTGTGGCTCGGCTGGTTCGGGTTCAACGGCGGCTCCATCCTCTCGGCCGAACCGACCAAGATCTCTTTCGTCCTCGTGACCACAATGTTCGGCGCCTCCGCCGGAGTCATCGGCGCGCTGGTCTGCAGCTCGGTGCTGCTGCACAAGCCGGATCTCTCCATGACGCTGAACGGATGCCTGGCCGGACTCGTGGCGATCACGGCGGGCGCGGACTGCGTAAGCCCGACCAGCGCAATCATCATCGGGCTCGTCGGCGGCGTCATCGTCGTGCCTTCCGTCCTCATGTTCGACAAACTGCAGCTCGACGACCCGGTCGGCGCGCTCTCCGTCCACCTCGTGAACGGCATCTGGGGAACACTCGCGGTCGGCATCTTCGCCTTCCCCGACGCCGGTTACAGCTTCCTCGCCCAGCTGACCGGCGTGCTCGCGGTCGGAGCGGTCGCCTTTCCGTCAGCCCTGCTGATCTTCTACGCGATCAGAAAAACCATGGGGCTGCGGGTCAGCGAAGAGGAGGAACTGCGCGGCCTCGACCTCGGAGAACACGGCATGGAAGCCTATCCCGGATTCCAGTTCTTCAGCAATCAGTAACAACACCTCCCCGGAAATTCCCGGATTTGCTCCTCACGGGTCCGGGAATTTCAACGGGAACCGGCCTGGACAACCGGTTCCCGTTTTTTTGCGATTCAAGGTGCCGGCCGAACCGGACAGCCCGACTCCCGCTCCATCGCGAATCAGGTGACGGCGAATGCGGGAATGCAGAAATTCTCCGGCAGATCCCAGCCGCCGCGCAGAAAGAGATGCTCCGGTTCGGGCGGCGTCTCCCAGTCGAATTCGACGCCGAGCCGGTCCGGAGGGAAACCGAATTCCACCCGCCGGATATTCCGGAACGGCAGGCGCGCCGCCAGCGTCTCCCAGTCGACCGGACGGTCGCAGAGAAGCTCATGCAGCAGCAGCGTGTCCCCGCACTGCTCCGCCGCGACGGCGAGACCGGGGCCGAGCCGCAGCAGCCGGTCCGCATATCCGCCGAAGAGATGAAAGCAGCGCAGCTCCCGGCAGTCGAGCACATCGAACACGGCGGACGGGAAACGCCGTTTTCCGGCCAGCGGGGCAGCCGCGTCCGGCGTGCATCTCTCCGGTTCGAACGGGTTGTCGATCGACAACCGCGCAACCGGCCGCATCGTACGCGCCGCAGAAAATCCGAACTTCGGGTAGAAGTCCGACACGGAATCGTTCGCGAACAGAAAAACCGGCGTCTCCGCATAGCGCCGCAGGACGCCGCCGAGCAGCCGCCTCATATATCCCTGCCCGCGCGCTTCCGGAGAAGTGGCCACTCCGCCGAGCTGAATCGCAAAAAACTCTTTCCCCTTCACGCGCAGCTTCATGCGCGAGACGCCGACATGGGCGACCATGCGCCCGGCGTCGATCAGGGAGAAACTCTCGTACTTGTCGCTCCACATGCCGCGCCGGAACCAGAAATCGAAGTCGAAGTCGAACACCTCGCGCATCAGGACATTCAGCTGCACGGCATATTCCGGGTCGAAGCCGTTCCGCATCCGGATCGGCAGCTCCCGCCCGGCCGAACGCGCTTCGCGGAAGAAGGCCGCGAGCAGATTCCGCGCTTCGGCGGCGCAGATTTCCGGCGTGACTTCGGGTTTCCAGAGGGAACCGGGGTGGGCCGGAATCCCGAACACGGAGCAGCCGCCGAAGCGCGGGTCCGCGGCTCCGTAGACGATGCGGCGCACCCGGGCGTTGACCAGCGCGCCGGCGCACATCGGGCAAGGCTCCTTCGTGACATAGACCGTCACGTCCTCCATGCGCCAGTCGCCGCGCAGCAGTTCAAGCTTGTGCAGCAGCTCAAGCTCGGCGTGGGCGGTTGCGCTTCTGCGCTCCTCGACCCGGTTGCGGGCGGAGACGACCGCCTTGCCGCCTACGACGGCGACGGCGCCGACCGGAACCTCTCCGGCCCGCGCCGCCTCCTCCGCCTGCTCAAGCGCAAGCGCCATAAACCGCCGGTCGCAGGAATTCATCATTTCTCGATGACGTCAGCCCGCAGGACAACGGTCTGGTAAAGCGCAAACACAAGCCGGACATAGTGGTCGCCGTACTGGTAGTTGAAGGTGATGGTCCGGTCGGGACGGTCGGTCGAATCCGGAACGCCGTCGCCGAAATAGAGCAGGTCATTGATGGTTTTCGCTTCGCGGGTGAAGGTGAAATCGACTTTTTTGATCAGCCTCTTGATCGCGTTGTACTTCTCCTCGCTGTTCGAGGGGATGTTCGGATTCTTCAGGATGGCGATCTCCTCCGGATAGAGGATCGGCACCTCAAGATCTTCGGAAGGCAGGCGTTTGGTCGCACACCCGGCCAGAACGGCGAGTGCCGCCCCCGCCATAAGAATCCTCGAAAAATTTTTCATATCATGCTCCTTTTCCATTTGCATTTCCGCAAAAAACGGTTATATTCTTTCACATGCCTCCGGAATTGCGGGTGTAGCAAAACGGTCATGCTCCAGCTTCCCAAGCTGGCGACGCCGGTTCGACTCCGGTCACCCGCTCCATTTTTCCCCTTCCCTGTGATCCGTTTCCGCAACGCAGCAGATGCCGATTCGTTTTTCGCGTGTGCGCCGGCGCGTTCACAATTAAAGCGGGAGCTGCGCATGGTCGGGAATTCTCTCCCCGCAGCCGCTCCTTCGCGGGGAAACATGGGTGCTTTCCGGTATTTCATTGCTGTCCTTGTCTTTGTGATACATTAGCCGGGCAGCGGATAAAAATCAAGAGCCCTCCGCCGTTTTTCCCGATTTTTGAGGAAACCGCCCGGACCGGACAACAGCTTCCGGGAAGCCGGCATTCCCCCGCCGGCCGCGTTTCACGAGCAGTATTGCGTTTAACGGGACTCATTCCGGCCGCCCCGGGCCGGCCGTGATATCCGTGCAGATAGTTAAGTCATCTGAAATAAAGATGATAGACCCCTCCCGGGCCGTTTGAGGCGAAAAAAACGGAATTTACAAAAATTCGGCATAAAAACTCTTGCATTTTCATTTTTCGGGGCTATAGTCATTGGTATGAGGAGAAGATCAGGGCCTGAACACTTCAGGTCCCATTCAGGTTTGGGCGGCGGGATGCGTCATCGACGCCGTTCAATAAAAAAACCAAAAGAGGAGAAATCATCATGAGCACAACGATCAAACCGATCAACAAGACGTTTACAGCCGGCAAGTGGATGCCCAGGGACCGCGAAACGCTGGTCAACTGGATGCAGAAAGTCATGGACAAGGCGGAGAAGGACACGGGTCCGCTGCTGCCGGTCGTCGAAAATCTGAAGAATTTCATCGAAACCGACGCCAAGGCCTACATGTTTTTCAACCAGATGTTCGACGAAGTTCCGGCGGACAAGAAGAAAACCCTGCTCGGGCTGCCGCAGGTGCGCGACTACCAGCATATGCTGAGGCTGTTCAACGTGATCCTGACTCATGCGCCGAGCTTCAACGAAACCGGTTTCGTCGGATTCCCGTTCAACGCGATCCTGGACTGGTCGATGGCGACGACCGGCGGCTGGGCCGGGTTCATCAACGACAAGGTCAACGTCCACATCAAGGCGATTCTGGATGCGTGGGGAACGTTCCTGCGTTCGCCGGAGAGCGCCTACGTCCTGAGCGACCATCCGCGAAACGGCTGGTTCGGGGAAGACGCCAGAAAAGCGCTGCCGAATTTCGCCGACGAGTTCGTCTGCGATCCGTCGAAGCCGCATTACGGCTTCAACTCATGGGATCACTTCTTCGTGCGTGAATTCCGTGAGGGTGTGCGCCCCATCGCCGAGCCGGACAACGACGCCGTCGTCGTCAACGCCTGCGAATCCGCACCCTTCGCCATCGCCAGGAATGTCCAGCTGCTGGACAAATTCTGGATCAAGGCCCAGCCGTACGCCCTGCAGTTCATGCTGAACAACGACCCGTGGACGAAGCGGTTCGTCGGCGGCACCATCTACCAGGCGTTCCTGAGCGCGCTGACCTATCACCGCTGGCATTCGCCGGTCTCCGGACGCATCGTCAAGACCTACGTGATCCCGGGCTCCTATTATTCTGAAGCCCGCAGCGTCGGCTATGACCCGGTCGCGCCCAACGATTCCCAGGGCTACATCTCGGAAATCGCGACGCGCGCGGTGATCTTCATCGAAGCGGACAACCCCGACATCGGGCTCATGTGCTTCGTCGCCATCGGCATGGCGGAGGTTTCGACCTGCGACATCACCGTCTACGAGGGGCAGCATGTCAAGAAAGGTCAGGAGACCGGCATGTTCCACTTCGGCGGCTCCACGCACTGCCTGATCTTCGGACCGCACGTCAACATCGACTTCGATCTGGGCGGGCAGACCCCGGGAATCGAAAGCGAGAACATCAACATCAATGCGCGCATCGCCACAGTCGGCCCGCGCAAAAAGTAAGACATGCGAAAAGCATCCCCCGGCGCCTCACCGCGCCGGGGGATTTTTTTGCATGATGCAATCAATCCCGCTGCTGCCGCAGCTCCAGTACGGTTTCCGCGTCGATGGTGTCGACGGAACTGCCGCCGGCGGCGATGCGCCAGCGACCGGGGGCAATCCGCCTCCGGCCGTCCGCGGCGGTCAGGAGGAACGCTTCCGGATCGATCCGGAATTCAACCCGCCGTCTTTCGCCCGGAGCGAGGGAGACGCGCGCCATCCCGGCCAGCTGGCGGAGCGGATCGTCATATCCGGCGCCGAGCTTCGATACATAGAGCTGGACAACCTCGTCGCCGCCGCGCTCCCCGATATTTTCGACCTCAACCGACACCGCGACCGGCACTCCCGCCTCCGACCGATCCGGAACGGCGAGACCGGAATAGCGGAAACGGGTATAGCTGAGCCCGAATCCGAACGGATGCAGGACTTCGCCGCGGAAGAAGCGGTAGGTCCTGCCCGCCATCGAATAATCGGCGAACGGAGGCAGTTCCTCCGCGCTGCGGTAGAAAGTGACCGGCAGCTTCCCGGAAGGCGAGACCTTCCCGAACAGGACATCGGCGACCGCCGTGCCGCCGCCGGCCCCCGGATAGAACGCCTGCACCACCGCTCCGGCATACGCCTCGGGGATCGCCAGCGCACTGCCCGAAAGCACGACAAGGACGACCGGCCTGCCGACCGCCGCGACCTTTTCGATCAGCACCTTCTGGAGACCCGGCAGCTCAAGGCTCAGCTTGTCGCCCGATGCATCCGAGTTGTACGCGTCGCCCGCCTCCCCTTCGATGCGCGGGTCGAGCCCGACGCAGACGATCGAAACGTCGGCGCGTTCCGCCGCGGAAACCGCTTCGGCCAGCCGGTCGCCGTCCTCGGCGCAGTTTTCGGTCCGCAGCGAAACAAGTTCGCAGCCGCGCGCGTAAATGACGCGGCACTTCCCCGCGAGCGCCTCCTGAATCCCGGCCAGCACCGTAACCGGGCGGCTCGGTGTGCCGCAGTAGTTGCCGAGCAGAACGTCGCGCGAATCGGCGTTCGGCCCGATCACCGCGACGCTGCGGAGCCTCGCCGGGTCGAGCGGCAGCGTTTCGGCCTCATTCTTCAGGAGAACGAGGCTCTTCCGCGCCGCTTCGAGAGCCAGGGCGCGGTGTGCGTCGCACTCGATGACGTCGCAGGACGGATAGGCCCGATCCGCATCGAACATGCCGAGGCGGAATTTCACGCGAAACTGGTTCCGGAGCGCCCGGTCGAGATCTTCCCCGGTGATGAGCCCGGCCCGGAGCGCTTCCCCGGCGCGGGGGTCCGCATCGGTCGCCACGTCGACGCCGCTCTTCAGTTCCGCCGCGACCCCTTCCGCATACGACCCGAACTTTCCGTGTTCATCGACAAGCGCACAGCCGGCTCCGGCGTCGCTGACGACCGCACCGTCGAATCCCCACTCCCCGCGCAGGATGTCGGTCAGCAGCCTTTGGTTCACACTGCACGGGACCCCGTTCACGGCGTTGTAGGCGCTCATGACCGACTGCGCGCCCGCCTTCACGCACTTTTCGAAAGCGGGCAGATAGGTCTCGCGCAGATCCTTCTCGCTGACTGCGGCATCGAAGCCGAGCCGGTCCTTCTCCGGGCCGGAGTGGACGGCGAAGTGCTTCGGCGTGGCGACGGCCTTCAGATGCTCCGGATCGCTTCCCTGCACACCGCGCACGTAAGCGCTGCCGAGTTCGCCGGTCAGAAACGGGCATTCGCCGTAGGTCTCCTGCCCCCTGCCCCAGCGCGGGTCGCGGAAGATGTTGACGTTCGGCGACCAGTAGGTCAGCCCTTTGTAGGTGCCGAAATCTCCGTGACGGACCGAGTCGGCGTAACGTGCATTCCCCTCCTCCGCAATCACCTCGCCCATCCGTTCGACGAGCTCCGTCGAGAAAGTCGCCGCCATGGCGATCGCCTGCGGGAAAACGGTCGCCGCGCCGCTGCGCGCCAGGCCGTGCAGCGCCTCGTTCCACCAGACGTACGGCGGAATTCCGAGCCGCGGAACGGCGGCGTTGCGGTAACCGACAAACCCGAGTTTCTCCTCGACGGTCAAGGCTTCGAGCAGGGCGTCGATGCGCTCTTCGAGCGGAAGGGAACTGTCTCTGAACTTTTCCATGCTTCACTCCTTGAAATTCCGGCTGAAAATCATATACTGTCATTCAGAATACAACCGCACAACCTTATATGCAAGCCGTCTCCATGCATTCTTACGAAGAAATCGCGCCGCGCCTCGCCCAATCGAAATTCCGAAGCCGCTTCCGTCTGGGCAGGCGCGAACTCGTCTGCATCGCGGAAAAAGGGTTCCCGGTCATCGAAGCGCAGTGCCGGGAAATCATCCGAAGGCGCCTCGGCCCCGCCGTCATTCCGAACGACGGCAGGCAGACGCCGTGGCGCGGCCACCCGTGCTTCATTGCCCAGCACGCCACCGGCTGCTGCTGCCGCGGCTGCCTGCGCAAATGGCACGGCATACCGGAAGGACGGGCGCTCTCCGACGAAGAGATCTCCGCCATCGCCGCGCTCCTGCTTGGCTGGATCCGCGCCCATGCCGCCGGAGCCGGCGAGCTGCCGCATACGCCGGATCTGTTCTGACCCGAAGCTCCTCCGCCGATTTGCTTTTTTGCGAAAACATGATATCTTTATGACAGAGAGGAAATTTCAAGACAAGGAGGAGTGTATATGAACAAGAATCCCGAAATCACCCTGATTCCGGGCTGCGCGGTGTGGAACCGCACGCCGGAAGCCAAACCGATGAGTGTGCGCTCGCGCGGCATCGAGAACGGAATCATCGACATTCGATTCGGCATTTTCGGAACGGACAACGTCGCCGGAATCCCGATGCGTTCGCTGCCGTTCACCATCGAACATGCGCCGGAGGGAACCAGGACCTTCGCGCTGACGCTGCTCGACTACGATTCCGTCCCGGTCGCCGGTTTCTGCTGGATTCACTGGCTCGCCGCCAACTTCGACCGGACGGAAATGCCGGAGAACGCCTCCGCCGAAGACAGTTCGGATTTCGTGCAGGGTGTCAACAGCTGGGGGGCGCCGCTCCTCGGCCCGAACGCGCTGCACAGGGAAGCGGCCTCCGCTTACGGCGGCATGGTTCCGCCGAACGGACCGCACCGCTATCAGCTGACCGTCTACGCGCTCAGCGAAAAGCTGCCGCTCAAGGATGGTTTCCTGATGAACGAACTGCTCGACGCGATGAGCGGCCGTGTGCTCGCAGCCGCCACACTGAGCGGCCTTTATCCGGCGCCGGAGGAGTAAGAGTTTGTCCCCGGATAAGCCCTGGGCCGCCGCTCCCGGAGGACGGCTTCATACAAGGCGCGGTACTGCTCCGCGCTGCGCCGGATATCAAAATGCCGCTCGGCATGGGCGCGGGCCTCCGCACCGAGTTTCTGCGGAGACTCCAGAACGGCGGCAATCGCGTCCGCCAGCGCCGCGGCATCGAACGGAGGCGCCAGAAAACCGTTCCGGCCCGGTATCACGATATCGGAGATGCCGCCGATATCGAACGCCGCCAGCGGCGTCCCGCAGGCGGCTGCTTCGATCAGCATGTTCGGCAGATTGTCGTACTTCGACGCCAGCACGAACAAATCGGCGGCGCGGTAGCAGGCGGCAAGCCGCCGCTCCTCCCCGACAAAACCGAGCGGAATCACCGGAAACGGCAGCTTCTCCGGCAATTCCCCCCTGCCCAGCAGCAGCAGCGTCACATCCCGGCACTCCTTCCGGGCGGCAAGCGCACGCAGCGCGTACAGCAGCTCCGGACCGCCCTTGTTCGGGTCCGACACGGAGGCCGCTCCGAACAGAATCATGCGCCCCTGCTCCGGAATCCCGAGCCTCCGGCGCGCTTCGGCACGGTCGCCGGGCGAAAAAAGCCCGAGATCAACCCCGTTCGGAATGCAGACCGGCCGCGAACGGTTCAGGAGAATGCTCTCCGCCGCCTCCCGCATCAGCCAGCCGCTCGGAGCAACACTGCGGAACCGCCAGTCGCGCCAGCAGCTCAGCTTCCGCCTCCAGTTCCAGACATTCCAGAAATCGGAACCGCTCCGGTACCCGGATCGAAAACGCTCATCCCCGGCGGAATGATGATGCTCGCAGCCGCAGAACGCCCAGCCGTCATGCAGCGTCCAGACGACCGGGAGGCCGAGTCCGGCCAGTTCCCGGACGCCGAACATCGCCCCGTTGACCCAATGCAGATGCACGAGGTCCGGCCGCTCGGCGCGAATTGCTCCGGCGATCCCGGTCCGCAGCAGGTTCAGCGAACGCGGCAGGCAGTTCCGGGAGCCTCCGTCCAGCCGCAGCAGCAGATGCTCAAGCCGCTGCATGATCCGGCAGACACGACGAATCCGCGTTCCCGCCCGGATCACGCCGTCTGAGGAAGTTCCGGCACCCTCGACCACCAGCATCCGGGAGTCGCACCCCTGCCGCAGCAGCTCTTCATGCAGCCGGCGCGCCGCCAGCGCCGCCCCGCCGCCGGAGGCGTGATAATTGACGTGAAGAATTTTCATAAGTATTTAAACCGGAACATCCGGCTTTGAAATTCATCCGCATCCCAGTCCCGGACCAGATGCCTCGGAACCGCCAGCGGATCGCTGCCGGGATGGTACTGGCCCGGATAATTCGCCGCCGCCCGGAAAAATCCGCACTCCCGGCAGACCGCCACGGAATCCGCATTGAAATCCCGGTAGTTGCCGAACGGATACGAAAAGACCGTGAGCCGGCGCCCGATCAGCTCTTCGAGCATCCTGTGTCCCCCGGCGATCTCCCGCCGCTGCTCCTCCGGCGAAAGCCCGCTCAGGCGCGGATGCGACACCGTATGCGACCCGATCGCCGCCAGAGGATCGGCGGCCAGTTCCCGAAGCTCGTCCGGACGAAGCGTGCGGAACTCCTTCCGCTGCGGCGTCCCGCCGCCGTCCCACGGGAACTCCCGCTCCGAACCGATCGCCCCGGCGCAGATGAAAAACGCCGCCGGGCAATCGAATTCGCGCAGAATCGGCAGCGCCGCCGTCAGGTTGTCGGCATAACCGTCGTCGAAGGTGATGACGAACGACATGCGCTCCGGCTTCCCCCACGGTTCATCGAAACGCAGGATCGGATAATTCGAACGCAGGAACTCCAGCTGGCGGCGGAAACGATCGGGTGAAACCGCCAACTGTTCCGGGTCGTCCCGCAAAACAGCGACCCGATGGTAGGTCAGCACCACGACCGGCTGTCCGAAGCAATTTGCGGCGGCATTCCGGCAGACCCGCACCAGCCGCGCGGCTTTTCCGCAAAGATTCATAACGCCGCTCCCCGCTCCGGCCTGACCGCCCGAAACCCGATCAGCAGCTGATAATCGCCATCGGCCGCATCGAGAACCGATTGATCCGGCAGCTGCTCGACGACCACGCCGTCCAGAAACGCCGTCGCCGCCGCGACATTGCCGAAGCATTCGGTTTCGACTTCCGCGAACTCCCGTTCGAGCAAACGCCGCAGGCTCAGGTCGGTAAACCGCCAGTAATCCCCCCAGCGTTCGTAGTCGAAGAGGCTGATCTGGCTGATGCCCGCCGCGGAACCGAGCAGAACCCCGCCCGGCTTCAGCATGCGCGCCAGCCCCGAAACCGCCGCCGGAACATCGAAGATGAAATTCAGAGTCTGCGTGCAGATGAAACAGTCGAACAGCTCCTCCGGCAGCGTCTCCGGCCGGGAGAGATCGCCGGTGAGATCGGAGGCCGCCTTCCGGTCGAAATTGAAGACCAGACTCCGCACGTCTTTCGCTCCGAACTTCCCTGTGTACAAATTTTCCGCAATTTCCCCGACGACTCCCCGGATCGAACTGCGGTTTTCCGCCAGAAAACGCTCGATGTAATACCGGTCGACCGGAGTGCCGTTCGCGGCGCCGAAGCCGCGGCTTGCCGGAACGGTCCGCAACGGGTCCCGGAATGAAACCGGGCGCTGCCGCCGCATCAGATATTTTTTCAGCCGGTCCAACATGATCGTCTCGTTTCCCTCCGCCGCAGAATATACCATCATTTCCGGCGGGGTGCAAATCGGTTCACTTTTTCCCGCCGGGAAAAAGCCGCCGGAACTCATAGCGCAGTTTCCCCGCAATCCGCCGGGACAGCGGAATCCGCCAGTTGCCGAGCGAAGCGCGGTACGCCTGCCGCACGGCTTCCCTCTCCGGCTCCGGCTCTTCCGGAATGCCGACCGGGCGCTCCCACAACCTGAACTCCTCTCCGACTCCGGCCGCGCAATGGCGGCCGCTGCCGTCGCCGCCGATGTTGCGGATCAGCGGCCGCCCGCTCTGCAGCATATATTTTCCGGCCAGAAAAACCGAAGCCTGCCAGCGGATCGCCCAGGAATCCAGTTTTCCGGCCGCCTGGTCGGCCAGCATCCGGCAGAACGGGAATGCGCCGTCAAGATCGAACAACCGGGTCTCCCCCCGCCGCTTCAGCTCCGTGAGCAGCGCCGCGGCATCGGGGTTGAAAAGCCGCCAGCCGCGTTCCCAGGTCGCCCACCCCCAGCAATCCGCGCCGCGCCGCAGGAAACACTCCGGGGTGCCGGGCGGCAGCGGAGCCGTGTAGCCGTGAATTTCGGCGATCCGGCCGTCATGTGCAAAACGGTTCAATGCCTCGTTCATAAACGATAGAAAATACGGAGAGCTCTCCATATCGTCCTCCAGCACGATGACCCGGCCGAAGCGGGCGGTCATCTCATCGACGCCGGCGACAACCGACGCCGCCAGCCCGCGGTTCCGTTCCGCCGCATGAAGCTCGACCGAAGCGAACCCTTCGGCCCGCGCCGCAATTTCACGCACTTCGTCGGTCAGCGGCTTCTCCGCCTCCGAACGCGGGCCGTCGCAGAAAATATGCAGCGCGCTCTCCCCCGCACCGACGTTCCGGCGCAGAAATTCGAGCGTCCGGCGCGTGTGCTCCGGCCTGCGGTAAACAAAAAGAGCGATCGGGGCAGCTCTCATCCTCTCCTTCCTTCATCCGTTGATCGCGGCAGAACCGGCAGCAGCGAACGCAGAAAAAGCCGGACGCCGGCCCGCCCCTTCCGAAAAAACAGCGGAAAGACCAGATAGGTGAAAAAATTGGTCACAACGGCGGCCGCCGCCACGCCGGGCAAACCCCACCACAGAATCATCAGATAATCCAGGAGCACGCTTGTACAGCAGCCGCAGATACCCACCACCATCGAAATCTTCTGCATCCCCTCCGCCAGATACCACTTCCCGTAGACCAGCCCCGGATATACCAGAAGAATCTTGAACAGGAGAAAAACGAACAGCCATGCCGCCTCCCGGTACGCCGCTCCGTACAACTGCACGATCAGGAAATATCCGGCAACGGCGGCCGGCGGCAGGATGGCCAGCGCGCAGTAGAACATGAAACGCATAAGCTGCTCCGTACGCCGGTAATAGCGCAGAAGCGACGTCGAACGCGTCCCGACCAGGGACGGAAAAAACGAATCCGAGACCACCAGAGGAACCAGAAAGAGCACCTCGACCAGCCGGACCGCCACCGCATACTGCCCGTTAGCCGCATCTCCGAGCATCCAGGTGACGATCACCTGATCGAAGCGGAGATAGAACATGGCGGCGGCTCCGGCCAGAAGCAGCGGCAGCGACTCCCTCAGCAGAAAAGCCGCTTCCGCCCGGTCGAAGCGCCAGAGCCGGAAACACCCGCCGGTCTTCCGGTAAAACAGGGCGTAGCCGAACGCCGAAAGCGCCATGTACCCCGATTCCACAGCGGCGAAACACCAGAGCGGCGCCCCCTGCCATGCAAACCAGAGCCGAAATCCCGATGAGACCGCCAGGGCGGCGATCTGGGACATCGCGCTGTATTTGCCGAGAACGCGGGCCTGAAAGCTGAAATCGAAAATCTGAAACACCTGAAATCCGTAACCTGCCAGAATCACCGCCATCAGCCCCCGGTCGGAATCCGACATCGGCGACACGAGCAGGACGATGCCGACGACGAACGCCATCACCGCGAATCCGGCCGCCTTCAGCCCCAATGCGCTGCCGAGAATCGAGTTCGCCTTTCCGGGCCTCCGGACCAGTTCGCGCACGACGACCGGGTCCATGCCGAGGGTCGCCAGCACCGAGAAAAGCGCGACGAAGCTGACCGCATAATTCAGGAGTCCATACCGGGCCGGCCCGAGCTGCCGGGCGACATAGATTCCGACCAGAAAGCCGAAGACGAGACGGCACCCCTTTTCCGCCAGCATCCAGAGCGTATTCGCCCCGTAGCGGCGGATTCCCCGGTGTCCGGCAATACGGTGAAATTGTTGTCGGAGTTCTTCCAGCATGTTCCGAATTCCATATTATTCAGAGAAAGTCCGGCCTTAACATATCCCCCCGGAAACGGAGTTTCAAGAAAACCTCCGCCGAAATTCAGCCGGTTGCTTGCTTTCAAACGAAATGATAGTATAATATAACCGGGTTCAGGTCAAAATCATCAACCGGGCAATCACCCGATATCAAACGGAATATGAAACGCACTTCTCCGGAGACGCCGGTCCTTTTCACGGTATTCAACCGCCCCGCCTGTACGCGGCGTGTTTTCGAAGCCATCCGGAGAGCCGCCCCCCGCCGTCTTTTCATCGCCTGCGACGGTCCCCGTCCGGAACGGCCGGAAGAGGCCCCCCTGGTTTCGCAGGTCCGCGGAATCGTTGCGGAGGTCGATTGGGAATGCGAAGTCGCAACCCTCTTCCGGGAAGAGAATCTCGGCTGCCGCAACGCCATGAGTTCGGCGATCAGCTGGTTCTTTTCCGAAGTGGAAGAGGGAATCATCCTCGAAGACGACTGCCTGCCGAACCCGACCTTTTTCCGGTACTGCCGGGAACTCCTGGAGCGTTACCGCGACGACGAACGCGTCATGAACATCAGCGGAGTCAACAGCCTGCTGCGCGGCGCGGAGCTCGGCGACAGTTACTATTTTTCGCGCTACCCGCATATCTGGGGCTGGGCCTCCTGGCGGCGGGCATGGCGGAACTATTCGCCGGATATGCCGGACTACCCTGATTTCGTACAATCGGGGGCGCTCGCCGGCTGCTTTCCGGACCCGGTCGAGCGGAAACGCTGGCGGGAAATTCTCGACAAGGTGTACCGCGGCGAACCGGGCTTCAACACGTGGGACGCGCAATGGAGTTATGCCCACTTCAAAAACAACGCCCTCGCCGTGACTCCGCGAAACAATCTGGTCGAGAATATCGGCTGCACGCCCGACGCCATGCATACCGCGGGCAATCCGTTTGCGGAACTTCCGGCCGTTCAGGCGGAATTCCCGCTCCGGCACCCGCAGTTTCCGATCCGGAACACGGAACTGGACCGGCAGACCTTCCGACATGATTACGCCAATCCGCTCTGGAAACGCATCCGGCGGCGGCTCGTCAACATGCGGAGACACTGACCATGCAGCTCGAACACCGGATATCGCTGGCAGGAGAACTGTTCAGGCAGGCGCGCCGTTCCCGCCGGGAACACGCCCCGGCAAAAGACGGCCGGAGGCGGATACTGGTCATACGCCTCGACCGGATCGGCGACTTCGCACTCTATCTGCCGTTCGCGGCGGCGCTGCGCAGGGCGTTTCCTCCGGAGAGCTGTCACATCACATTGCTCGGGAACACCCTCTGGATGCCGCTGGCCCGGCGGATGCTGGATTTCGACCGCTTCATCGAACTTGATCCGCAACGTTTTCTCTCCGATGCGGTTCTGCGGCGTACCCTGCTCGACGAAGTTGCGGCGATGCGCTGCGACCTTCTCCTGCAGCCCCGGTTCCACCGCGAACTGCTGCTCGAGGACCTGATCGCCATGGCCGCCGCCGCGCCGGAGAGCCTCGCCTTCAGCGGAACGACGCGGCACATCCGCAAACGCCGCCTTCTGCGGCCCTGGAACCGGCCATACGGCCGGCTGCTCGACGCCGCCCCCCTGCATGACGCACACGAGCTTGTGAAAAACCGCTGTTTTCTCGACAGCGCGGCACCCGGCGGCGAGCCGGTTCCGAACCCGTGGCGGAAGCGTCCGCCGCTGCCGGCAGCGCTGGCCGGCCTCGCCGGATGCACCGTAATTCTGCCGGGCGGCGGTACGCCGGGCCTGAGCTGGCCGGCGGCTGGTTTCGGCGCGCTTGCTGCACAGGCCTCCCGTCGGGGGCTGCCGGTCGCCGTCGCCGGAACGAAAGCGGAACGGGAAACCGCCGACGCGGTGATCGCCGCCGCCCGGATTCCGGCCGCGAATCTGGCGGGGGAGCTGGATATCGAGGCGTTCGCGGCCCTGATCGCCAATGCATCCCTGGTCATCGGCAACGACACGGGGGGAATTCATATCGCCGCCCTTGCAGGCGTGCCTTCTCTCGTCATCAGCGGCCAGGGACAGCCCGGAATCTTCCATCCGTATCCGCAGGGCGGCGCCGGAATCCCCGGAATCCGCCTTCCCGTCCAGGCCGCCCTGCCGCCGCTCCCATGCGCCGGCTGCTACTGGGAGTGCCGCTACCGCAATACGCCGCGCGAATACTGCTGTCTCCGCCGGCTCCCGGTCGAAACGGCCGCCGCCGGACTCGAAAAGCTGATCGCGGCAATGGAGAAACGGCCTTCATGACCGGCATCGTCATCGTCAACTACAAGACGGCGGAATTGACCGTCGATTTTGTCGGCAGGGAACTGAGCAAACTGCCGTCCCCCTGGCGTCTCGTCATTGTGGACGCCGCCGGAGACGAAGAGTCGGCGCGGCGGATTCAGGAGGGAACGGGAGCAATCCGGATCACCGACCCGGCCTCTCCTCCTGAACGGGATGCGGCAGTTTACCTGATCTCCTCCGCCGAAAACCTCGGCTATGCCCGCGGCAACAATCTCGGGGCAAAGTTCCTCGCGGACCATTTTCCGGAAATCGACTGTTTCCTTTTCAGCAACAACGATATCGAAATCATCGACGCCGACGTCGTCGACCGGCTCCGGACTGTGTTCGCCCGGCCGGATGTCGGTGCGGCCGGCCCCCATGTGGACGGGCCGTTCGGCCGCCAGGGACCCGGCTGGAAACGCAAATCGATCCGCGAAGAGACGCTGCTCCGGTTGTTCTATCCGCTGACCTGGCCGCTTCTGCGGCGGATTCAGAACGAACGGAACCGGCCGGCCCCAAGCGGCTTCTGTTACAGCGCGGTAGGCTGTTTTTTCATGGCTTCGCGGAAAGCGTTCGAGGCGTGCGGCGGATTCGACCCGGCAACCTTTCTGTACGGAGAAGAGGATATCCTCGCGGAACGCCTGCTGAAGTGCGGGTACCGTTATTATTATCTCGGGGACCGCCGGGTGGTCCATCTGGTCGGCGGCGTCACCCGGCACTTTCTCGCCCCCTCGAAAAGCGACCGCCTCCGCCTCGAAAGCCAGCTCTACTATTACCGGACCTACCGGAACGCCTCCGGAATGGAGCTCGCACTGTACCGCTTTGCGAACCGGCTTTTCACGGGAGTGACGGAAGTGACGGTACACCGGCTGAAGCTGCTGCTGGTCCGGCTCCGCCGCGGCCGCGGCCGGTGAGCGGAACGCAAAACCGCCGAAAATCGGAAAACCTGCTTGTTTTTTCGGTGAAAGCAGGTTATATTATTCCAACTGTATGGAGAGGAGTCTCCGGCATCGGCTTGATTTTGTGGAATTCGGTCGTTATCAGCATCCGGGCAGCGTTTCGGGGGCTGATACCGGGATTCCGCGAGTCGAAAGGCCCAGCGCCAGACGGACCGGAGTACGCCTTTCCTCTGTAAAGCCAACATGAGAAAAGGAAAATCAATCATGGCTGAAGAAAAAATCGTATTCCAGTTCGACGGCGAACGGGAGATGGAGATCTCCACCGGCAAGGTCGCCGGTCTCGCCAACGGTTCCTGCCTCGTCCGCCTCGGCGACACCATCGTGCTCGCGGCGGCCTGCTCCGGCGCTCCGCGCGAAGGCACCGACTTCTTCCCGCTGCAGGTCGACTACCGCGAAAAATACTCGGCGGCAGGCAAGTTTCCCGGCGGCTACATCAAGCGCGAAGGGCGTCCCTCCACCAAGGAGATCCTGACCTGCCGCATGATCGACCGGCCGATCCGGCCGCTGTTCCCGGAAGGGTTCTTCGACGAAGTCCAGATCTCCTGCGTACTGCTCTCCGCCGACGGCGTGAACGAGCCGGACGTGCTTGCGATGGTCGGCGCCTCGGCCTCGCTGATGCTCTCCGACCTGCCGTTCGACGGCCCGATCGGCGCGGTCCGCGTCGGTCTTGTCGACGGCAAGTTCATCGTGAACCCGACCCGCGCCGAGATGGCGAAAAGCAAGCTTGAACTCATCTACGCCGGCCGTCCCGACCAGGTCATCATGATCGAAGGCGAAGCGGATTTCGTCTCCGAAGCGCAGATGAAAGAGGCGATGTACCTCGCGAACGACGCGGTCAGGAAACAGTGCGAGGCCCAGATCGAGCTCGCAAAACGCGCCGGCCGCGCCAAGAAGGATTACAAGCTCTACCTGGTTCCGGAAGAGCTCGCCGCGTCGATGGCGAAACTCTGCGCCGACCGTATTGAAAACGTCTGCACGATTCCGGGCAAGGAAGCCCGCATGGTCGCGCTCGACGAACTCCGCGCCGAGCTGCGCGGCGCGCTGCGCGAACCGTTCGCCGCGATGAGCGACGCCGAATTCGGTTTCATGACCGCGATCGCGTTCGACAACCTTGTCCGTGAAACGACCCGCAACGT
Organism: Victivallis lenta; assembly: GCF_009695545.1. Classification (NCBI taxonomy): domain Bacteria; kingdom Pseudomonadati; phylum Lentisphaerota; class Lentisphaeria; order Victivallales; family Victivallaceae; genus Victivallis; species Victivallis lenta. Next base: position 185,662 of record NZ_VUNS01000002.1, read on the forward strand.
CATCCTCGAGAAACAGTTCCGTCCGGACGGCCGTTCTACGACCGAAATCCGGCCGCTGTCGGCCGAAGTCGGCGTGCTCCCCGTGGTCCACGGCAGCGCGCTCTTCTCGCGCGGAGAAACCCAGGCGCTCGTGCTCGCGACCCTCGGCAACGAGAAGGACGCGCAGGAAGCCGATGACCTGACCAGTGAAAGCGGCGTCACGAAAAAGCGCTTCTATCTGCACTACAACTTCCCGAACTTCAGCGTCGGCGAAGTCGGCCGCATCACGGGTCCGGGACGGCGTGAAATCGGGCACGGCAATCTGGCCGAGCGTTCGGTTTCGAAGGTTGTTCCGGCGGATTTCCCGTATGTGGTCCGCTGCGTCTCCGAGATCATGAGCTCGAACGGTTCGACCTCGATGGCTTCGGTCTGCGGCGCGACGCTTGCGCTGATGGACGCCGGCGTTCCGATCACCGCTCCGGTGGCCGGCATCAGCTGCGGCCTTGTGACCGGCAAGGACGGAAAGCGGCTTCTGCTGACCGACATCATCGGCGCCGAGGACCATTTCGGCGATATGGACTTCAAGGTCTGCGGCACGCGCGACGGCATCACGGGCTTCCAGCTCGACCTGAAGCTGCCGGGCATTCCGATCGACCTGCTCTGCGAGGGGATGGAACGCAACCGCATCGCGCGGCTGAAGATTCTCGATGTGATGGAGGCCTGCATCCCGGCGCCGCGAGCGGACATCTCGCCGCGCGCTCCGCGCCTCGAAGTGGTCAAGATCAATCCGGACAAGATCGGCGCGCTCATCGGCCCCGGCGGTAAAAACATCCGTTCGATCACCGAAGAGACCGGCACGTCGATCGATATCGACGACGACGGCACCGTCAAGATCATGGCTCCGGATAAAGAGCACCTCGAAGCCGCCAAACTGCGGATTTCGGGCTGCACGGCGGAGCCGGAGATCGGCAAGATCTACCGCGGCAAGGTTGTGACCGTGCGCGATTTCGGTGCTTTCGTCGAAATCCTGCCGGGCGTGGAAGGACTGCTGCACATCTCCGCCCTGGCGGATTACCGGGTCAACAAGGTCACCGATATCTGCAACGAAGGCGACTACGTCTCGGTGAAGGTGCTCGACATCGATCCGTCGAACGGCAAGATCAGCCTGTCGCGGAAAGCCGCGCTGAAGGAGATGGGCGAGTAATCCCCGTTCCGGACACGATATCCCGACGCTGCCGGTTTTCCCCGGCAGCGTTTTTTTTGCATCTTCTTCCGCCCCACTTCATCGTGAACGGGAGTCGAAGGGAGCTCCGCGGCTCAGTTGTCCGTCCGGAACGCGATTCTGCGCCGGAGAACACGCCGACGCCGTAAGCCGGATGCGGCGGCCACAAAAAAACGGGGCGGAATTCCGCCCCGTTTTTTCCGTTTGCCCGGCTCAGAAGAAGTTGTTGACAAAACTCCAGGTATTGCTGTCGTTCCAGCGCATTTCGACATCCGCCTTGCTCATGGATTCGACATGGCCGTCATAGAATCCGACATTCAATCCGTTGCTGTGGCGGTAGGCGCGGCGTCCGGACCCCAGCGCCGCGGCATCCTCGCCGAGATAGGCGTTGGTGCCATAGACGATCCAGTCAAGCGCATCCATCCAGCTGGCGGACGAACTCGGCTTCTTGAAGCGCGTAAGTTTGTATGCATACTTTTCCCAGTTGTTCGCCTCGAGGCCGCTGTAGGTCAAACCGTAGGAGTACATCGCATTTCTCGCTCCTTCCGGGGCAATCACGGCAAACGAGTTCGGGCAGAGCAGCCCGACCGGCAGCGTGATATCCTTGGACTTGATGCTGCCTTCGCTCTCCGGCTCCGTCGACGCTCCGATGAGCCCGCGGAAGGCGGTCTTCATGTACCACTGCGGGTTCCCGGGGGGAATCCAGTAATCATCGTTGTTCGATGCATACAGCTGCGCCGCCTGATTGTACTGCTTGAGCACACCGGTGCAGGTGATGCGCTTGGCGGTATTCCGCGCCTGATTCAGCGCGGGCAGAAGCATCGAGGCCAGAATCGCGATGATCGCGATCACGACCAGAAGCTCGATCAGGGTAAATGCTTTCTTGTTCATCGTCGTCCTCCATCCCATAATGATCATATACGCTGGTTTTGCGGCAACCCGGGGAATTAACAAGTTAACTTGCTTTTCAATATCTCCCGGCGGTGACTCTGTCAAGGCTGAAATCCTCACCACGGTTCTCCATAGATAATTATACTATAAGAAAACGGAATTGTCAATAGATCGCCGGAAAATTTGTTGACATTCTGAAAAAAACAGTTATATTATGTGCATATGCACACTAAAGGAGACATCCATGCCGCGCAATCCCAAATGCCGTAAAATCTGCCTGAGCCCGTCCTGCCGGATATTTCAGGGGGCTTCCGGCCAGGCCGCCGTCGAACTCCGGCTGGATGAACTTGAGGCGCTCCGGCTGGTCGACCTGGAGGAGTTCGACCAGGCGAAGGCGGCGCAGCATATGGAGATCTCGCGCGGCACGCTCCAGCGGCTGCTCTACGCGGCGCACCGCCGGGTCGCGCTGGCCCTGACCACCGGGCGGAGCATCGCAATCGCGGAGAACGGAAACGCCGTTCCCGCTCCGGGATGCCGCAGCTTTTCCACCTGTCGCTTCTGCTGCCGTTCGAGCGAAACGGCGGCCAAACTTAAAACCCAAGGAGAAACCATGATTATCGCAGTCACCTGTGAAAACGACAATGTGTTCCAGCACTTCGGGCACACGCCGTCCTTCGCCCTCTTCACCGTCGAAGAGAACCGGCTGACCGGCCGCACCGACCTCCCGACCGGAGAGAGCGGCCACGGCGCGCTCGCCGGACTCCTGAAAGAGCATAATGTCGATGTGCTGATCTGCGGCGGCATCGGCGGCGGCGCCCAGCAGGCGCTGGCCGAGTGCGGCATCAAACTCGTCGGCGGCGTCCGGGGAGACGTCACCGAAGCGGTCGGCGACTATCTGGCCGGCACGCTCGAAGCCAACCCGAACTTCAGCTGCAATCATCACCATGAACACGGTGAAGGCCACAGCTGCGGCGGCCACGGCCATCATCACGGTGAAGGCCGCAGCTGCGGCGGCCATTGCGGCAATCACTGATCGCCGCTCTGCCGATGCCGCCTCCCGCGAACCTTTTCCGGGAGGCGTTTTCATGACAAAAAAACGGCCCTCCCGCAAAAAGGAGGACCGTTTCTTCCTGTAAATTCCCGAAAGAACTTATTTATCGTAAGCGTGGCCGGCCGAGCCGAGCACTTCGACGTTCTTGCGCTTGTAGAGCTCCTTCAGGGCCGTACGGGCCGGGCCGAGGTACTTGCGCGGGTCGAATTCCGCCGGCTTCTCGTTGAAGACCTTGCGGATCGCGGCGGTCATCGCCAGACGGCCGTCGGAGTCGATGTTGATCTTGCAGACTGCCGACTTCGAAGCGGCGCGGAGCTGGTCTTCGCCGATGCCGATCGCGTCCTTCAGCTTGCCGCCGTTCTCGTTGATGATCTTGACCAGATCCTGCGGAACGCTTGAGGAGCCGTGCAGCACGATCGGGAAGCCCGGAATGCGCTTTTCGATCTCGGCGAGGATGTCGAGACGGATCTTCGGATCGTCGCCCGGCTTGAACTTGTAGGCGCCGTGGCTGGTGCCGATCGCGATCGCAAGGGAGTCGACGCCGGTGCGCTTGACGAAGTCTTCGACCTCTTCCGGCTGCGTGTAGGTGTGGTGTTCGGCCTTCACGTCATCTTCGACGCCGGCCAGGACGCCGAGCTCGCCTTCGACGGTCACATCGAACTTATGGGCGTATTCGACCACCTTGCGGGTCTCGGCGACGTTCTCTTCATACGGCAGGTGCGAGCCGTCGATCATGACCGACGAGAACCCCATGTCGATGCAGCTCTTGCAGGTCTCGAAATCCGGGCCGTGGTCGAGATGCAGGCAGATCGGAATCCCCTTGCCGCCGGAGATCTCCTTGGCATACTCGACGGCGCCCTGCGCGAGATAGCGCAGCAGCGTCTGGTTCGCGTACTCGCGGGCGCCCTTCGAAACCTGAAGAATCACCGGGGATTCGGTCTCGACGCAGGCCTGGATGATCGCCTGGAGCTGTTCCATGTTGTTGAAGTTGTACGCCGGAATCGCGTAGTGACCTTTCATCGCCTTGGCGAACATCTCTCTGGTGTTCACGAGGCCGAGATCTTTGTAGCTGACCGCCATAAGAAGACTCCTTCGTTGTTGTGAATTTCCACCGAATGATTTCGGTATTCAGCCTGAGGATATAACTTAACTTGCCTTGCCGCAAAATGCAAGGCCGCCCCCGGAAAAAAGCAGGGCAAATTCAAAAACTCCTTCAATTTTCGTCCCGGCAATTGCAAATTGCGGAACTCGGGATTATAATAAATCCATCCACTCACGTCACAAACGAAAGGGAGTTCAACAAAATGCTCAGAAGGATCCCGATCCTGGCGGCGTTCGCCGTCGCGCTGCTCCTCGCCGCCTGCACGGCGGTCAGGCCGGAGAAGATGGCGGCGAACTATTCGGTACACAAAATCTACGGCGACTACATGGTCCTGCAGCGTGAAAAGCCGATCCGGATCAGCGGGCATGCCGCTCCCGGCGAATCGGTGCTGGTCGGCATCGGCGGCAACAGCGTTTTCGCCACCGCCGGCGACGACGGCGAGTGGGCGGCCGTGCTGCCCGCCATGGAGGCCGGCGGCCCCTACCTGGTCAGCGTCACCGGCGCACCGGGCAGCGAACCGGTCATCTTCAAGGATGTGCTGATCGGCGACGTCTGGCTCGCGAGCGGGCAGTCGAATATGGAGATGCCGGTTTACAGCAAGGGCAGGCACTGGTCCACGCTGAACGGCAAAGAAGAGGCGGCGCAGGCGACCTACCCGAACATCCGCCTCTACAACGCGACCTCGAAAAAATATGTCTCCCCCGGCAAGGTCCAGCATGAGGTCGTCGGGCCCGGCTGGCAGCTCTGCACTCCCGAAACCGCGGCGCCGTTCAGCGCGGTCGCCTTTTATTTCGGTCGCGAGCTGAACAAGGACCTGAACGTTCCGATCGGCCTCATCAGCGCGAGCTGGGGCGGCACGGCCATCGAGCCGTGGATCAGCTATGATGCCTACAAACGCGCCGGCCGCGTCCGTGAGCTCATGAAGATCGAGGGTCTCGGCAAGACCAGCGCCGAGCTCGAAGCGAAATACAAAGCCGAGCAGGAGAAGGCCCGCAAGAAGTTCTCCGAGTGGGAAAAGCGCTTCTACTCGACCTACGCGAAGGAGACGGCGGCCGCCGCCGGCTGGAAGAATCCGGATCTCGACGATTCGTCCTGGACCAAAGTTGAATCGACCCGCAACTCGTTCCCCGAAGGCATCGACGGCGTCGCCTGGTACCGCCGGACGGTCGATATCCCGGCTGCCTGGGCCGGCAAAGAGCTGGTCCTTTCGCTCGGCGCCGTCGACGACTGCGACGAAACCTTCTTCAACGGCGAAAAGGTCGGCGCGACCGGCTCCGATGTCGAAAGCTACTGGTCCGTCCCGCGCAAATACAAGGTTCCGGGCAAACTCGTGAAGGCCGGACGCAACGTCATCGCGGTCCGCGTCAGCGACATGTTCATCGACGGCGGCATCCAGGGCGCCGACGACGAACTCTTCCTCTCACCCGACGGCAAGCAGAAGATCAGTCTCGCGGGAGACTGGAAGCTCAAGCTTGAATTCGCCGCCGACCTCAGGAAGATCGGCAACCGCCCGGACCCGCTCGCCTACATGAACACGAACGAACGCCACCCGAGCTTCCCGTCCACGCTCTACAACTCCATGATCGCGCCGTGGACCGGTTATCCGCTGCGCGGCTTCCTCTGGTACCAGGGCGAGACCAACGCCGGCGCGCCGGAGGATTACCTGAAGCTCCAGCAGCTCCTCATCTCCGACTGGCGCACGCTGTGGAACGACCCGAAACTGCCGTTCCTCTTCGTCCAGCTCTCCGGCTACGAGAAGCATACGCCCGACAAGCCGCTGCCGGACGATTACTGGGTGGACCGCAAGCCCGGCAATCCGGTCTGGGCCCCCTTCCGCGAAGCGCAGGCCGCGACGCTCAGGAAGGTGCCTTACACCGGCATGGCGGTCTGCATCGACGCCGGCAACCACTCCGACATCCACCCGGCCAACAAGCAGGCGGTCGGCTATCGGCTGGCCAAAGAAGCCGAACGCATCAGCTACGGCAGGGACATCGTTTCCGCCGGGCCGATGTTCAAATCGATGACGGTCAGGGACGGAAAGGCGGTCATCTCCTTCACGAACGTCGGCGCCGGGCTTGAAGCCAAAGGCAGCAGAGACGGCAAGCTCGGCTGCTTCGCGATCGCCGGCAAAGACGGCAAATTCGTCTGGGCGGACGCAGTCATCGACGGCGACACCGTCGTCGTGAGCTCGCCGGAAGTCAAGGAGCCGGCTGCCGTCCGCTACGGCTGGGTCAGCTACGCCGGAAACCTGAATTTCTACAACAAAGACGGCTTCCCGGCCTGTCCGTTCCGGACCGACATGCCGGATTACGTCAAATAACCCGGCAACGGAAGGGCGGCTCCGGCCGCCTTTTTTTGAGCCCGCATCCAACACTCAAATATAAGGACTGTTCCGAAATGCTGATCGACAAACCGATCGACGAATTGCGCACCTATCTCGGCAGCTCCCCGCTGCCCGAGGATTTCGACTCGTACTGGGATGAATCGCTGGCCGAACTGGCCGCGCTGCCGCCCGAGATCGAACTGATTCCATCCGAATTCCAGGCTCCGAATGCGGAGTGCTTCGACCTCTGGTTCACCGGCACCGGCAACGCCCGGGTCCATGCCAAGCTGCTCCGGCCGGCCGGGGCGACCCGGAAACACCCGGCCGTGGTCCAGTTCCACGGTTACTCCGGCAATTCGGGGGACTGGTGCGACAAGCTCAATTACGTCTCGGCCGGCTTTACGGTCGCATCGCTCGACGTGCGCGGTCAGGGCGGCCCTTCGCAGGATGTCACGCCGGTCACGGGAACGACGCTGCGCGGCCACATCATCCGCGGCGTGGACGACCCCGACCCGAAGAAACTGCTGTTCCGCAACATCTTTCTCGACACCGCCCGGACCGCCCGGATCGTCATGGCGATGGACGATGTCGACGAAACCCGCGTCGGCGCCATGGGCGGCTCGCAGGGCGGCGGCCTCACCCTCGCCTGCGCCGCGCTCGTGCCGGAGCTGAACCGCGCTTCCGCGACCTTCCCGTTCCTCTCGGACTACCGCCGGGTCTGGAACATGGATCTCGCCAAGGCCGCCTACGATGAGCTGCAGTACTATTTCCGCTGGTTCGACCCGACTCATGCGCGGGAGGAGGAGTTCTTCCGCCGTCTCGGCTACATCGACGTCCAGAACCTCGCGCCGCGCATCCGCTGCCGGATCATGATGGCGACCGGGCTCATGGATACGGTCTGCCCGCCGTCGACGCAGTTCGCCGCCTTCAACAAGATCACGGCGCCGAAAGAGCACGTGTTCTACCCGGACTTCGGCCACGAAGGGCTGCCCGGACACAACGACCGCACGTTCCGGTTCATGACGGACATGCTGAAGTGAGAGGAACATGGAAGAATCCATTCATAAACTGATCGAGGGTTTCCGCAGTTTCCACAACACCTGGTTCGCCGGCGACTCCGAATTGTTCGACAAGCTCCGGCACGGACAGCATCCGCGCGCATGCGTGATCTCCTGTTCCGACTCCCGGGTCGATCCGGCGATTCTGCTCGACACTGACCCGGGCGATCTTTTCGTGATCCGGAACGTGGCGAATCTGGTTCCGCCGTACGAACCGGATACGCGCCACCACGGCGTCAGCGCCGCGCTCGAATATGCGGTTACAGAGCTCGGAATCGGGCACCTGATCCTGCTCGGGCACTCCGACTGCGGCGGCATCAAGGCGCTGATGCGGCGCAGTGCCGAAGAACCGGCCGGGCAGTTTCTCGACCCGTGGCTCGACCTCGCGGAGCCGGCCAAGCTCGCGGTCAACGCCTCGATGACGGAATCGCCGGAAACGACCCGCTGCCGCGCCTGCGAGGAGGCCTCCCTGATTCTCGGGCTCGAGAATCTGCTGACCTTCCCATGGGTCCGCGAACGCACCGGCACCGGCAGCCTCACGCTGCATGCGTGGTATTTTCACATGCCGAGCGGGCAGCTGTTCCGGTTCGACCGCGACCGCAACGGCTTTTTCCGGCTCGACAACAACCTTCTTCACCCAACCGGAGACCAAGAGTGAGTACTGAATCATCCCGCGAAGAGCTCGAAGCCCTGCCGTTCGAGCAGGCACTTGAAAAACTGGAAGCCCTGGTCGCCAGAATGGAGACCGGCAAACTGCCGCTCGAAGAGCTTATGCAGAATTTCGAAGCCGGCAGTGAACTGGCGAAAATCTGCCGGGCCAAGCTCGATACGCTCGAACGCAAAATCGAGCTGCTGACCCGCGACGACGGCGACCGGGGGAGCTGGACCGACTTCGAAGCCGAAGTCCCCTCCCCGACCCGGAACGCGCCGCAGGACGACGAAGGGATGCCGTTCTGAGGAGCGCTCACGCTCCCGGTCAGGAGCCGAGCTTCCGGCCGGTTGCCTTGTCCACCTGATAGAGCAGCCGGTCGGCGAAGCGGAAATCGAATCCGTCGCCGGTCAGCTTGCGCAGTTCGTCGAGGTAGCGGAAATAATAGTCGGCCGCCTCTTCCGGTCTGGACGGAATCTCTCCTGCGCCGAGCACGACGAAACCGTTCCGTGCATTCAATGTCTGGAACGTGCCGGGATTCACGAACCGCAGAATCGCGGTCGCCATGGTAAGCCCGACGTTCCGGCAGCCGAGCAGCCGCAGAAAGAGCTCCTTCCCCTCCCTGTGCTTCCCCGGAGCGATCTTCGCCGCGCCGGCAAGGTCGCGGAACAGGGTGTCGTCGATCTCCGGATAGCGGTTCAGCTCCCAGAGCACGATCTCGTACAGCGCGGCCCGGGTCCAGTTCTCCGGGCGGCTGCCGAGATCGAGCGAATCGAGCCGCTTCATCAGCGGAGTCTGATACTTCGGGATCTTCGCCTCCCACTCGTCGAAACTCCGGATTCCCTCCGGCAGGGCTTTGTCCAGATCACACCTCTTCATTTCCCCTCCTCCTTCTTCTCCGGTTCAAATGCCGAGCGGACTTTTCTCCTCCGGCAGAAACGCCTTGAAATTGGCGTACAGCTCATCGAGCTTGTTCAGATAGTAGGCGACGTTTTCATCGCGCTCCCCGGCCGGCGCCTCCGACAGCAGCTTCGCGTTGTCGACCACCGAGACTTTCTTCTTCTCGCCGGTCAGGTAGTAGGTCACCTGGTCGCCGGCCTGAAAGTCGAGCTTCGAGCGGATGGCGAGTTCGTAGGCGGCGCTGCGCCGCCCGGTTCCGGCAGCCAGTTTCCGCTTGTAGGTTTCGGGCGAATCGTTCAGGTTCTCGCTTTTGGCGAGGTCCGCAAGCGGCAGCTCGCGCCGCTCGATCTCTCCGCGCATCTTCTCGTACATCGCCGGAACCGACGCGAAATCGCGCTTCAGCAGCAGCTCGACCAGACGCGAGATGAACCGCCGCTGGAACGGCTCGAGACCGCGCGATTTCAGAGCCGCCCCCGTGATGCTGACCGTTCCGTCGAGCCCGAGCAGCGCATAATTCTTGCTTTTGTAGGAGAACATCGCGGCGTAGGCGGAGTCGAGCTCCACCTCGATGCCGGGCGGCAGCGCCCCCTGAATCCGTTTCTGAAAGGCGCTCTTGCCGGTCACCCCGGCCGGCGGCTGGAAGTAGATGCCGTCGGTGTCCATCTCAAGGACATTCGCGCCCGACGAGGTCAGGAAATCGAGCATCATGGTCAGGATCTCCCGCCCGCGCGCCGTGACCCGCTCGGCAAGGTCGTAGTCGTTGAACGTCCCCTGCGAAAATCCGAGATAGCCGTAGAACGAGTTGATGAGGATCTTGAACGTCCCCTGCAGCGCCTTCAACTCGTTCTGTTCGGCCGGATCGCGCGTGGAACGCATCGCGTCCTTCGCCTCGAGCCGGAAGGTCCGCAGCGCATCGAGCAGCCGGGGAAACACGCGCAGACCGTCGCGCGACGGCGCCCATCCCTCGGCCAGCAGAATCGACGGATACAGCGAGCGCACGTCGCAGTGCCAGACGTTCTCGAACACGCCGACCTCGTCCGCCCGGGTCAGCGCCCCCGCGAAACGGCGGGCCGGCTCCGGCAGCGGCAGCGAATGCCGCGCTTTCAGGTACTCGGAGACGAAAAGCGCGTCGAGGCTCGTGCCGCTGCCGCGGACGATCACATCCTGATACTTCATCGGCAGGATCGACGTCTGGTAGAAGTAGCTCGGACTCAGGAGCGCCCCGAGGCTCCGCGTCTCACGCACGTCGTCGAGCGCATAGGCGAGCAGCAGCGCGCGCTCTTCCTCCCACGCCTGCGAAATCCGGGCTCCGTCGATGTAGGTGCGCTCTTCGGAGGCGAAATTGAAATGCTTTGCCAGGTACTTGAGGTTGTAGGACTCGAGATCGCGGTTCGACACGTCGTACATCATCGCAAGGTGCAGCGTATCGACCACATGCCGTCCGAAGAGGTCGTACCGGGTATAGTTGATGATCCGTTCAGCCAGGCTGAACCGGCTCGACCGCTTCTTCGGCGTCGCGCCGCCGCGCCCGAGCGTCAGCCGCACCTTGTGCCGCTTCGCGCGCGCCTCGAGATACGGCAGGTCGAAGCGGCAGAGGTTATGCCCCTCGATCACGTCGGGGTCGCGTTCCGCAACCGTCCGCACGAACGTTTCGATCAGCTCTTTTTCGCCCATCGCATCCTGCGACAGCGCCAACTCCCAGCCGGTGGAGTCGCACATCGAAATAATGACGATCTCGTCCCCCGCACGGTCCGGATTCGGAAAGTCGAAGCCCGGCGTAGTCCTGACTTCGAGGTCGAACTGAAGCCGCCGCAGTTCCCGGAATTCCATCCCGGCGAACAGCCGCGTCTCCTCCTGCTGCAGAATCTGCTGTGCGTAATCCCGGAAGACGAAATACGCCCCCCGGCCTTTTTTCAGGTGCTTCAAAGCGAGTTCATACTCCGAGACGGTCGGAAACTTCGCCAGGAAACGGAAAACCATATTCCCGTCGAACGGCGAAACCGCCGCCGTGCCGGAAAAATCCTCCAGCTGCTCCGGCGCACTCAGCAGCAGCATCGGCGTAAACGGCACCGTCTCCTGCCGGAATCCGCCGCCGTCATGATAGAAGAAAACCGCATCGTCATCGCGCGTCTCCACGGCAACCACGCCGCTGCGCCTGGAATTCACGAGTTTTTCAAGAAACATGCCCCACCTCCATCCTCACTGGATTGTCATATGCAGGAATGTACCACCTCCGCGCCGTTTTCGCAACCGCCGCACTGGAAATATGCATCTTTCTTCCCGCATCCAACCCTGCGGAGGTAAAGCCGGAACGAGCATCAGCGCAGTTTGAGCGTCGCCAGCGCGATCAGCGCAAAGACGCCGGAGAGAATCCAGAAGCGGACCACGATCTGCGTTTCGGTCCACCCCCGCCGCTCGAAGGTGTGGTGGATCGGCGTGCACGGGAAAATCCGTTTCCCGGTCAGCTTGAAGTACGGCACCTGCAGCATGACCGACCCGGCCTCCATGACGAAAACCCCGCCGACCAGGATCAGCAGCACCTCCTGCCGCACGAGCACGGCCAGAAATCCGACCGCGCCGCCGAGGGCGAGGCTGCCGGTGTCCCCCATGAACATCGAAGCCGGGTGGCAGTTGTGCCAGAGAAACCCGATGCAGCCGCCGCAGACCGCAGCGGCGAACACCATTCCCTCGCCCGCACCGGGAATGAACGGGACCTTCAGGTAGTTCGCAAACACCGCATGCCCCATCAGGTACGCGAAAGCCGCGTAGGTCAGCGTGCAGAAGATCGTGCAGCCGGTCGCAAGGCCGTCCTTGCCGTCGGTGAGGTTCACCGCGTTCGAGGTCGCCACGACGGTGCCGACTGCCACCAGCACCGTCCACGGCGTGCAGATGAGCACCGGGTCCTTGAAAAACGGCACCATGAAATCATCCATGTACGGCCCGACCTCGGGCATCAGGAAAAGCGCCCAGACGCCGAGCCCGGCGATCACGATCTGGCACAGCAGCTTGTACCGCCCGGGCAGGCCGTCGCGGTCCTTGTAAACGACCTTGCGGTAATCGTCGTAAAAACCGACCAGCGCAAAGGCGAACGTCGAGACGACCAGCAGGATCGAAATCGGGCTGCTCATGACGTTCCAGAAACAGGCCGAAATCAGAATGCCGCCGATCATGAGAATCCCCCCCATGCAGGGTGTCCGGCTTTTCTCCTTGTCGATGAATTCGGCGGGGACCAGCCCCTCCAGCCGTTCGCTGGTCCTGACATTGAGCCTGCGCAGCCAGCGGGCCGTTCTGCCGCCGAGCAGAATCACGATCAGGAAGGCGGTGAGCGCCGCGCCGCCGGCGCGGAAGGTCACGTAATCGAACAGGCGAAACGGCAGGAAATCGTTACCGAGCAGCGAAAGAAGGTACAGCATTGGCGTCAAAAATCTCCGGAAAAAATGTTATGGGCAGGTATGCGACATACTATATGCCCCTTCCCGTTTTTTTCCAGTCGCGGAGACAACAAAATCGCAAGAAAAAGCGCCCGGGTTCCAACTGCCGGAAGCCGGGCGCGGCACAAGAAAAAATTCACTCCTGCAAAGCGGCGGCGGCCACCCGCAGCAGCACGGAACCGAGTTCCCGCGCCTTCGCCGCATCAAGCACACAGCCGCGCATGTTCGCATACGGAATTTCGAGCGCCAGCGCGGCCCGGACGAAATCGAATCCTCCGCAGCAGCAGCTCAGCATCCGGCCCTTCGCATAATTCTCCGCCGTGTTCCAGCCGGTGCCGAAACGGATGTTGTCCGAAGCCGAATACGGCAGCCCGGGCGGCAGTTCGCGCTCAAGCCGCGCGGCCCATGCATCCATCGCCCGCTCCATCCGTCAACAACCGGACGGCGACATTTCCGCCCGGAAAATCCGTGCCGATCCGCATCGGAAGCGCCTCCTATTCCGCCTCCTGCACGAAGGTCTCCGCATTACGCGGGGAGTATGCGTGCGTGCGTCCCTGCTTCCAGACGATCTTTTTCGGCGCGGAGATGCCGTTGTAGAGCGCGGCCACGCCGGAGGGCGGACAGACGTAATCGCCGAGCCCGGCTTCGATCGTGACCGGACATTTGATCCGCGTCCCGAAAAAGGCCGAATCGATGTAATCGAGCCCCGGCGCATAATTCGGGCGCCATCCCCTGAGCCGCCCCCGCGTAATGCCGGAGAGATCGCAGAGCCACGGAATTCCGGCAAAGCACTGCGTCACATCCGGATCGAGCGCGGCGGCCGCCAGCGCCTGGAATCCGCCCTGGCTGCCGCCGGAGACGGCAAGCGTCTTCCCGTCCCACTCCGGCAGACTTTTCAGATACTCCAGGGCACGCAGCAGCCGCAGGACCATCCCCCTGAAATAGGTCGTCTCACGCTCCCGGTTCTCGTCGTCGCGGAAACCGTAGGCGCGGAGTTTTCCATTCTTCAACTCGTTGTAATAAGACTCCGGCCGCCCGTTCTCAATGCCGTGGGCGTTGATCTGGAAGGCGATGCGTTCCTTCCCCTGCTTCACCGGCCTGCTTGCGCCGACCACGGCGTAGCCGCGGAACAGAAGCTCCGCCTCCAGCGACTTCGGCTCCGCATTCTTCGGCATGCAGAGGTATCCGGAAACCGGCATGCCGCCGGCGCAGGCGATCTTCAGGTCATAACACTTCACGGCGGGATCTCCGCTGTCGACCTCCTCCATCTCCAGGACCTTGAGCGGGATCTTCGCCAGTTCCGCCTTCTGTGCGGCCCAGAAGGCGTCGAAATCCTCCGGAATTTCCCCGCCGCCGATCTGCCCGACCGCCGCGCCCGCGCCGCCGTCGAAGCCGAACTTGTCCCTGCCGCGCATCAGCGGCTTGCCGTCCGCATCGAACGGATCGACCTTGATCCGGACGAAGCCGGGCCGGTCTATCGAGGTCTCGATGACCAGCGGAGAATCCGACGAGGCTTCGCCGCTCTCCTTCCTGCCGTCATCCCCGGTGCGCGTCCATACGAGCTTTTTGCCGGGGAGCGGTTCGCCGTCCTCGAGAAGCCGGAGCGTGAAGGTCATCTTCTCCCCCAAAGCATATTCGAGCGGAGACTTGTCGGTTTTGCAGGAGAACGAAAACTCCCCGGCCCGGAGCGCCGCGGCAGCCAGAGCGAAGAGCAGGAGAACGAGGCGGAAACGCGTTTTCATTCCGCCGCCTCCGCCGTCAGGGTGAACTTCTCGCCGGAGGGATTGCCGTTGTGACCGGCCGACTGGGTGTAAACGATCTCCTTCGGCCCCTTCGCCTCCTCATAGATCACGGCCATGCCGGAGGGCGGACAGACGTAATCGCCGAGTCCGGCCATGAGTTTGACCTTGCCGTCGTAGCGCCGCATATGGTAGATCGTGTCGTAATACTTCAGCGCCTCGGTCGGCCTGATGTGCCAGGTGCCGCGCAGATGTCCCATCGCCGCACCACCGATATCGCACATCCACGGCTGGTTCAGAACGGCTTCAGTCACATCCCCGTCGAGTCCGGCGGCGATGCCGGCCTGCATGCCGCCCTGGCTGTGGCCCTGCACGGTCAGATTTTTCCCGTCCCACTCCGGCAGGCTCTTCGCATACTCGAGCGAGCGGATCAGCCGCAGCATCATGCCGTTGAAGTAGGTCGTCTCCGGGTCCTCATTCTCTTTCCGGTCGAACGCATACCCCTTGAGCTCCCCCTTGGAAAGCTCCGAATAGTACTCCTTCGGCTGGCCGTTCAGGAAACCGTGCGCGTTGACCGAAAGCACGATGCGGTCCTTCGCCATGCCGTCGTTCTTCCCGATCGGATAGACGCCGTAACCGAAATAGACCACGGTGACCGGCAGCGACTTCGGCTTCGCGTTCTCCGGCATGCAGAGGTAGCCGGACATCGGCTTGCCGCCGGGGGCGCTCACCTTCACATCATAACAGACCACGCCTTTGGCGCGGCAGTCGACCGGAACGCGCTCGAGCTCCTTCATCGGAACGGCCCTGACCCGCTCCTTCTGCCGCTCCCAGAACGCGTCGAAATCCTTCGGCTCGGGAGCGACCGGCAGTCTGCCGGGCTCAACCGCCGCTCCGGAGGTGACCGTCACGGCCCGCGAACCGTTTTTCAGCGCGGAACCGTCCGCGTCGGCGGCCTTCACGCTGAGCCGGATGAAGCCGGGCTTCGTCCCCTTCGTCACGACCTTCACCGGAGCGCCGGATTTCGCTTCGCCCTTTTCGACCACGCCGTCGTCGCCGCGCCGCTCCCAGGAGATCAGTTTTCCCGCCTCCGCCGGTTCGCCGTCCTCGCAGAGCTCGACGGTGAAGACGACCGGCTCGCCGATCTTGTAGGAAACCGCCGGCTTGTCGGTTTTCACCCGGAACGAGAAGATTCCCTTTTTCGCCGGCTTTTCGGCCTTTTCGGCCTTTTCAGCCTTCGCCGGGGCGGTCTTTCCTGCTTCGTTCACCGACGTGCATCCGGCCATCAGCAGAAAGCAGGCGAGCGCCGCCGCGGAGAGCATGGAGTGGATTGACATGAGATTTCTCCTGTGTTCCCCGAAAAGCTGCCGTTTCTTCGGCCACGGGCCTCGGGTCCCGCCTGCGGCGGGCTTCGGGCGCATTCCGGGGGGGCCCCGCTCTTTCAAGAGAGAGGCATGGTTAATGTTTCAATGGCCTCGAATACCATTTGTTTGATTGTGTGATATCCGATCACTTTTCGATCGATTTGTATCCCCGCCAGAGCAGAACGCATAGAACGACCAGCATGGCGCCGACCACAAGCACGAGCCCCCGGCGCATCCAGTTGACCTTCTCCGGGTGCCAGTCGGGATTCGGCCTCTCCGGCCCGAGCGCATAGCGAACCGGCGCCTCCGCCGGAGGCTTCGCAATCGAGACGCCGTGCGAATCCCCGCCATACGCGAGGGTCAGCAGCGGGGACGCGTCGCCGAATACGGCCTCGTAAACCGGGGAAAGCGCCGTCACCGAGCAATTTTCCAGCGGCGCAAGCCCTTCGTTCCGAATCACGATGCGATAAAACGGGAAGCGGCTCTCCGGCAGGTCGAGCCGCAGCCGGCGGAACCTCCCGCCGTCGATCGAATACAGCTCTCCGTCGGCCAGCCGGATATACTTTCCACCGTCGGAACTGCCGTAAACGGTCGCCTTCCGCGCAAAATCGCCGGAGGAGGTTTCGAGTTCGAAGCCGTTGACCGGGTACGGACCGCATTCGAACGTCAGCACGGTCGTGTCGCCGTCCGCCTTTTCCGGAGACGACGGCCGCACCCGCTCGGAAAGCTCTTCCGCGACCGGCAGCTTTTCGCCGTCGAGACACGCCTCGATGCGGTCGATGCGGAGCCGCCGCCGCACGGCGAATTCGGCGTCGCCGAGAATGCCGCCGTTGACCCGCCGCCCCGGCGACGCCGCCCCTCCCGGATAATCCATGATACGGACCCGGATGACCCGGTCGCTGACCGCCGCCGGGAAACGAAACTCGCGCCGCCCGGCCTCCACCGTTCCGGAGTAGTCGAAAAACGGCTCTGCATCAAGCACGGTCCGCCAGTTTTTTCCGTCCGGCCCGGCCTCGACCCGGACGAGCTTCTCGAAATCCCGCTCGGCAGTGCGGATGCGGATCGCCGTGACCGGTTTGCCGCCCGCATTATCGAAAAGGACCCCGGCGGTCGGATCAGTCGAATCGTAACGCCGCGCCGGCAGCTTCGCCGGCAGCAGCGGGGTTTCGGAGGGAAGTGCTTCGACCGCGGCGCGGCGGACGGCAAGCGGAATCTCACGGCCGTCCGGGGCAAACAGCAGCAGCTCGCGGCGGCAGTCATCCACCCGGCGGTAAAGCTCGCGGTCCAGCCGGAACACGCCCGCCGCTCCGCTCCCCTCCCCTCGGGTCAGCGTCCTGACATACGGCTGCGCGGAAAGTTCATCCCGCCCGGCCGCGCCGAGCAGGCAGCCGGACATGAAAAGCATCGCCAGGAGCGCACGGGTCAGCATTCGATGAACTCCGAGCTGTAACAACGGCCGTCCGCCGCCAGCAGGTTGAAGAAAACCGCTTTCGCGCCGCGCGGCAGCGGAGCGGTGAAAGCACCGCCCTCGATCCGGGCCGGAACCGAACTCCACGCCCGGTCCGGCCACATGCCGGAAGCGCGCGTAAAGTTCAGAACGCCCGAAACGCCTCCGGCTCCGGCCGCGTCGAAGCCGCAGCGAACCGTCTCCCCGGCGATCTCGGGGCGCGCGAGCGACGGCAGCGCCCGGCCCTCAAGCGACGCGGCGGCAAAGTCGAACACCGTCTCCTCGCTCCAGCACTCGGTATGGTTGTGCGGATAGGCGAGCCGGACCGACAGCCGCCTGCCGGCGGCGGGAACCGCCCGGTACGACTTCCGCAGCGCGTCGAACGGAAATGCAAAATCGTTGCTGCCCGAAAAAAACAGCGTCGGGCACGCGATATTCCCGAGCCGGTGCGCCGGGTCCCACAGCTCGAACCAGCGGCGGCGGAGCTCCGGCGTCAGGCGCGGATTGTCGTACCCGAGCCCGCTCTCCGGCGTATTGAAGAATCCGCAGCCGTAAACCGGAATCGCAAATCCGTAACGGTCGTCGGTTCCGGCGGCGAGACAGGTCAGCACCCCGCCCCAGGAGATGCCGGTGACCCCGGTCCGCTCCGGATCGACGCCCGGCATCGAACGCAGCAGCGTATGCGCCGCCGCGGCCGCCCGCACCGCGTGGTACGGCCACTGCTCCTCCGGCGGCAGATCCGCCTCGTGCATGCTTTCGCTCCAGCCGGAAGGGCCGCTGAACTCATGCCGCGGCCAGCTCCGGTTGCAATACGGATTGACCGACCAGCCCGGGACGCAGCCGCAGGTATCCATCGAGATTGCCGCATAGCCGCGCCGGTTCCAGAGCGCGACCCAGTCGGCCAGCGCGGTCGCACCGCCTCCGTGAATCAGCACGACGCCGGGAACCGGGTTCTCCGGCGAAGCCCCTTCCGGCACTCCGCAGCAGGCAAAAACCCGGGTCGGCCTGCCGCGCCAGGCGGGGCCGGAGTAAAACAGCTGTTTCACGCCGGGATAATCGAAAAGAGCGGCCGGAAACACCTCCGGCATCGCATACAGCGCCTCGCGGTCTCCGAACAGCTCCATGGTTCAGTCCTCCAGCAGATCGTCGATCAGCGTTTTCACATTCCGGACGAAATCCGGGTGGCGGGTCACGCAGGGCAGATGCCCCGGCAGAAAGTTGACGACCCGCCCGCCCCAGCGCGTGAACGACTCGGTGCACTGCGGGAAGGTTCCCATGCTGATCGTGGTGTTCATCAGGATCGTGAACGGCCGGGTCTGTTCGAGCCCGGTATAGATCTCGTCCTGCGGGAAATCCATCGGAACGAGCTTTTTCACCAGCCGGTGGCGGCACTTGGCCGGAACGACCTTGTAGGGTTCATGCGGGTGGAAGCTCGCCTCGAAGCCGTCCGGGTCGTTGCCGCGCACCCAGCGGAAACCGGACGATTCGCGGAACCAGTCGTAAGGCCAGAAGGCCGAACTTGCACCGTGCAGCAGCAGCATCGGCCTGCCGGCTTCGCAGTATTTTTTCACGGCCCCGGCCGCCTTCCCGTCCGGAATCGGCAGCCCGCAGGTGTCGGCGATCATGTTCAGGATCAGCAGATCGCACTCCTTCGCCAGATCGCAGGCCGTAAAGCACGACCAGTCGTTTTCCACAAATTTCATCTGCGGGTAGTCGCCCGCGATTTCCTCATACGTATTCCGCCCGGGGGAGGTATTGAAATGGTCGTCCGCCGCAAAAAGAATCATCGTTTCACCTGTCAGAATTAAACATCGGCTCCATTCTCTTATTTTAGCACCCGTTCCGCGCATTTTCCAGTTTCCGGCCGGAAGAAACCATGAAAAACGCGTTTCCGCCCATACCGGGAAACGGAAACGCGCGAAAGCCGCGGAAACTCCCGTCACCCTTCGCGGAATTTCCGCTTGATTTCCTTCACGCACTCGCATTCGGGGCGCGATTTATAGAAATCATCGAGCGGGTAGCAGCCGGAGACCATGCCGCCGCGCGGCGCCGTGGTGCAGTCGCCGAAGGTGCGGCAGATCCGCTTCGTCCTGAGCGGACCGCCGGCCAGTGCGTCGGCGGGGAGCTCGGGATATGCGATGACCATGCGGCCGATGCCTACCATGTCGGTCTTTCCGGCACGCACCGCCGCCTGTCCGGCCTGCGGCAGGAACTCCTGCAGACAGGTGTAGCCGGAGCCGATGAAGATCATATCCGTTCCCCGGAAATGCTCCTTGACCTCGGCGACCGCGCGAATCTGCCGCGCCGCGCCGCACACCGGGTCCTCCGGCGGCAGGTAGCCGTCCGAAACCGGGTAATAGGCCGGACGCTGGAAGTGCGGGTTGTAGTACGGGCTGCATACCGTCGTGCAGATCAGCTCCACGCCGAGCGAACGGCAGAGCTCGAGGAACTTCAGCGGTTCGGTCAGGTCGCAGCCGAGCCCGGTGCCGTCGCCGCCGAACGCATATTTGTAATTGCCGACGCCGATATCGCCGCGCTGCATCGGGATGCCGACCTTGTCCGGCCCCTTTTCGAACGGCAGACAGTCGAAGATCGAGAAGCGCGTGCCGATCTCGAGCCCCGGAACCTCGCGCCTGATCCCCTCGACGATCTCGCGGAAGAAGCGGGTCCGGTTTTCGAAGCTGCCGCCGAATTCGCCGGGACGGTCGAAGCCCGAAAGCAGCTCGTGCCCGAGGTATCCGTGCGCCATTTTGACGTCGACGAAATCGAACCCGGCCTCCTCCGCGAGCTTCGCAGCCCCGATGAAACGGCGGATGATGTTCCGGAGCTCGTCGTCCGAAACCACATTCGCTGCCGTGTTGCGGAACTTCTCGTCGAGCAGCGGGTGGCAGTAGGCGGTCACCGACTCGAGCTTCGCGTCATCATGCGGATGGCTGTAACGGCCGGAGTGGGTCAGCTGGAGGCCGATATAAAGATCGTCCGCCGTGCCGAACTTCTCCGCGTGGCGCTGCCGCATTTCGGAACAGAGCGCCTTCAGTTTCGGCATGGTCCCGGGGGTGATCATAAGCTGGCGGGTATTGCTCTTGCCGGACTCCATCACGGCGCACGCCTCGCAGCCGAACAGCAGCTTCGCGCCGCTTTCGGCGAAATGCAGCCAGCGGCGGCGGGTCAGTTCGGAGGGCGAACCGTCCGGCAGGCAATCCCACCCCTCCATCGGCAGGATACACCAGCGGTTGCCGATCCTGCGCCCGTGGTACTCTAGCCCCTGCGCGAGCGGACTCTCCGGCGCGGGCAGGATCGCATCGTCGATTTCGAGATCGAGCTTCAGCGCCTTCAGATGCGCCCGGAAAGCGTCGGCGGTTTTGAACGAAGTGATTTTCGGATAATTTTCTGCCATTTTCAGAACCTGTTTTCCTTTCTGATATGTAAAATCAAAAGCTCGCAGTCGGTCAGCGCCTCATACGTATGCTCGAGCAGCGCGTCGAACTGCAGCGACTGCCCGGCCGAGAGTTCGTAGGACTCCGACGGCAGCGTGAGCCGCAGCGTTCCGTCGAGAATCCAGCAGAGCTCGTAATCGTCCCGATGCACGTTCGGGTGCGACACGCGCGACCCCTTCCCCGCCCTGCCGTGCAGGCAGCGGATGTTTTTGTAATTGATCTCCCGGAACAGGAAATCCTCGTTCCGGTGCGCCGTCGCCTTCAGCGGGTGCGACAGCCGCGCCTCGGCCAGATTCAGCAGCTCCGCCGCCGTGATGCCGAAGACGCGCGCGAGCCGGTAGAGCGTGTCGAGTTCGGCGCGTGTCCGGTTCCGCTCGAGCTTCGAGATCACCGCCGCGGAGACGCCGCTCTCGGCCGAAACCTCCCCGATGCTGAGGCCGGCCCGCTTGCGCAGCTCGCGCAGGATGGTGAAGTCGAACTGCTCCATCGCGTCACCCGTAAACCGTTCCGTTGCGGTATGCGGCCCAGACCGTCTCGAACCAGCCGTCGGTCTCCGGAAACGGGCGGCACGGCTCCCAGCGGACGCGGACGCCCTGCGGCGTCGCCGCCGTCTCGAGCACCTTGCCGCGGAAGGCGGGGTTCTCCGGCACGATCGAGCCGTCCGGCCGCAGCACCGCCGCGCTGCCGCGCGAACCGGTTCCGGTCGCGGCCAGGAACGAGATCGCCTCAAGGTAGACCCACGACGCGAACGCGAGATGGAAGTTCGTGACCGCATGGTCGGCGTCCTCGAACGGATAACCCTCTTGATACATCGCGTCGAGCAGATTGCGGGCCGCGTCGGCCGCATCGTCGAGCTTGTCCATCCGCCGCAGGTGGCCGGCATACCCGGTCATGCGCTCCTGAAGCTCCCGGCGGTCCTTCCGCCAGTCGCGCGTTCCGGCGAGACGGCGCAGCAGATCCTCCGCGAGCAGCGCCGCCGCCGCCTCCGCCTTCTCAAAATCGAGCGTCGGCCTGCGGTATTTCGCCGCGATGAACTCCGCCGCGCGGAATGCGCCGACCTGCCCGGCATTCAGGGCGGAGCCGCCGGGACGGGTCACGCCGTGCGAACCGTTCACCTCCCCGATCGGGAACAGATGCGGAACGTTGACCGATTCGTACCAGACGTTCCCGGCCAGCCCGCCGTTGTTGTGCTGGGCGCAGACCGCGATCTCGAGCATTTCGCTGCGGATGTCGATATTGTGGTCGCGGTAGAGCTCGATCGCGCCCGGATTCATCGCCTCCAGCCGTTCGATCGGGGTGCCGAAGCAGGCGCCGGATTTTTCGAGATACTCCCGCGCCTCGCCGGACAGCTCTGCGAAGTCGAGCCCGGCGGTGTTCGAGCGGAAGTCCAGAAAGACCCGCCTCCCCCTGCCGACCGTCTCCTCGTGCACCAGCAGATCGATCTGCGACGAGCCGTCCGGCACCTTGCGCACATCGAACGGCCACTGGTAGCCCTTGAGAAAGATCATCGAATTCATCGTATTCGGATCTTTGTAATGGTCGAGCAGGAATTCGCGCTCGTCCGAAACGCCGTCCGCCGCGGTCGAGACGAAACGCGGCAGCACCTGCATGTAGGTGCCGGAGACGTTCCAGCGGAAGCGCGTCGAAGCGAGTCCGAACTGCGACTCCGGCAGATTCTGCGCCGCCGCGCCGATCTTGAGCGCAAGCCCGATGCCGCCCATGTGTCCGGCCGGATAGACGCTCGAGGCGTAGA
Organism: Victivallis lenta; assembly: GCF_009695545.1. Lineage (NCBI taxonomy): Bacteria > Pseudomonadati > Lentisphaerota > Lentisphaeria > Victivallales > Victivallaceae > Victivallis > Victivallis lenta. The sequence continues at coordinate 208,008 of NZ_VUNS01000002.1, forward strand.
GCCCGCCCGGGCCGCCGACCGCGAACACGGTGTTCTCGGCGAGGTACGCTTCGAACTCCTTCGTCTCCCGGTTCCAGACGACCGCTCCGGCCGCGCGGCCGTCGACGGAGACGAGCTCCGCAGCGTTGCGCTGCTCGGCGATCTCGACCCCGGCCGCTTTCACCGCCCGGATCAGCGCGAGACACATCTCGCGCGAGGTGTACGGCCCGCAGCTCGTCGCGCGCCGTTTCGGGTCGTGGTCGGTCTTGTAGCCGATGTACTGGCCGAATTCGTCGCAGGGGAACGGCACGCCGAGGTTCACGAGATTCATGAAGCAGCGCACCGACATCGCGGCCTCGACCAGCGCCACATCGCCGTGCACCGAGCCGCCGTCGAAGAGCGTCCGGCCGAGCAGCGCGGGCGAATCCGGCTCGGCGCCGTAGACGCCGAGCTTGTAGTAGGTCTGCTTGTCGCTGCCGGTGTTGATCGAGGTGCCGCGCTTCAGCCCCTCGGAGAGCAGCAATATGTCGTCGACGCCGAGCGACTTGAGCCGCAGCGCGGCCGCGAGGCCCGACGCGCCGGAGCCGATCACGAGCGTGTTGAGTCTGCGCGTTTTCATCAGAGCCGCCCGATCTCCATACCGCCGTCGACGTTGATGACCTGCCCGGTCGAATATGCGAGGTCGCCGCGCAGCAGCATCGCGACCGCCTTGCCGATGTCGGCCGGTTCTCCCCAGCGCGGCTGGAGCGTGAGCCCCTCCGCGATGAGCTTGTCGTACTTCTCCCTGACCACGCTGGTCATGTCGCTCGAAATCACGCCGGGACGGATCTCGTAGACCGGTACGCCGAACTCGGCCATCTTCACGGCGAAGAGCTTCGTCGCCATCGCGACGCCGGCCTTCGAGATGCAGTATTCGCCGCGGCTGATCGAAGCGACCGTGGCCGAAATGCTGCCGACGTTCACGATCGTCCCGGCGATCCCGTTCTCCGCGAAGTAGCGGCCGACCAGCTGGGTCAGGAAGAAGGGGCCCTTGAGGTTGATGTCGAGCACGCGGTCGAAGCTCTCCTCGCTCATATCGAGCAGGTCCGCGCGGACCAGCGGCGCGACGCCGGCGTTGTTCACCAGCGCCTCGAGCGACCCGAAGGTGTTCCGGATCAGCGTCAGCAGCATTTCGCGGTCCCCCCTGGCGGAGACGTCGCAGCGGAAATAGACCGCCTTCACGCCATACCTCTTCCCGAGCTCGCGGCAGCGTTCCACGAAGGCCGACTCCTCCTTCCGCCCGCAGAACGCGACGTTCCACCCGTCGGCGGCAAGTTTCTCCACGATTCCGGCGCCGATCCCGCGGCCGCCGCCAGTCACCAGGGCTGTTTTCGACATATTCAATTTCCTTTCCTGTTTTCCGAACGCTATATTTTTCTTTAAATTATATCCCGCAAGAAACATTGCAAGCATTCCCCGCAAAAAAGTTGACAAATTCCCGATGATACAACCCAAGGAGGTCCTTATGCCCGAAATCTGCATTCCCCCGGCCGCGTCGGAGTCCGGAATCGCGCTGCGAGACGGCTTCTGCGCCGGCGCCGTCGCCGAAGCGGTCCGTGTTCTGGCGGCCGGATACGCCCCCGAGCTCGAATTCTTCACGGGTCCCCTGCCCGACCATGCGGACGGCGTCGGCGTCGAAACCGTGAAGCTGCCGGCTCCGGCGGAACCGTACCTCGGCTGCTGGCGGGCCGTGGTCCGGCTGTCGGGCCGTTCCGCCGATCCGGCTTTTCCGGACCGTTTTTCGGAACTGGCCGCGAAATTTCCGGCGGCCGCCGCGGCAAGCGCCGGAATCCGGTTCGCCCGGATCGACCCGGCGGAGGCGGCTGAATTCGCTTCGACCCTCCACCACGGCATCCCGAAACGGACCGCAATCCTGCCGCTGCTCTGCGAAATCGACCTGACCGGCTCCGCATTCACCGCTCCCTCCGCTCCGGAAGAGGCGCCGGACCGCGCCATGTGGCAGAACATCCGCCCTGCCGCCGTCGAAGCGGCGGCCGCCGCCTTTTTCGACGCCGATCCGGGACCGTTGCCGGAGGAATGCGCCGGGAAAAGCGTCCGCATCATCCGCTCCGCGCCCGCCGCCGACTTCGCCTGGCGCGACTTCACGCTCGAACTCGCCGTGCGGATGCCCGGCAGCGTCGATTTCGAAACGGCGTTCGGTGGACTCCTGGCGAAACTTCCGGCCGAAAACGTCACGGCGAACGGCATCTGTTTCTGCGGCATCTGGCCGGAGAAAGAGGCCCGCTTCGAGTTCGAATCCCTGCTCGAGCGGCCGTACGGCTGCGCCCGGGTCGAACTGCGCGCCCGCGTCCGGGTGGCAGCTTCGCAAGGGAGCGGAACCGCGCCCGAACCGCCGGACCCGAACCGGAGCGTGGCGCCGTTCGACCCGGCGGCGCTCGAACGCGCCCTCGCCGCCCGCATCGCCGAAGCGCTCGGCCTCACGATGGACCGCGAACTCTGCCGCGGCGAATTTCCGCCGCCCGGGTGCGGCACAGCGCCGGCCGCCTCGGTCCGGCTGACCGGCGTCGCCTCCGGCAACCGCAGCACCGGCTATCGGGTCCTCGCCCAGCTGCGGCTCCGCGCTCCGCACCGGGACGAGCTGTTCCGGCGGCTGCTCGCCTTCGATGCGCTCTTCCCGCGCTACGATGAAACGCTCGGCGCATTCGCGGTCCGCGCGCTGCTGAAGCGCGACTTCACGCTCGGCTGGAAGGAGGAGAACGGACGCAACACGATCACGGCCGGCCTGTCGCTCGAGCTGGTCCTGTAACGCCTTGCTTTTCGTGCAATCGATGTTATATTAATGAACGGACGTCCTGCGGCGTCCTTTCTTTTCATTATAACAGTGAGGGATCGAGCCACGGTTTCTCAAACAACGCTAAGGAAGAAAAAATGGCCGAAGAGAGTGTGAAGAATCTGGAGCTGATGGATAAGATCGTCAGTTTGTGCAAACGTCGCGGATTCGTGTTTCCGAGCTCGGAGATCTACGGCGGTATCAACGGATTCTGGGATTACGGCCCCTACGGCGCCCGGATGAAGCGCGCCGTCGAAAACCTCTGGTGGCACGAAATGGTCGAGACCCGCGACAACGTCGAAGGACTCGATTCGACGATCATCTGCCATCCGCGGGTCTGGAAAGCCTCCGGCCATCTCGATCAGTTCAGCGACCTCATGACCGACTGCCGCAAGTGCAAGTCCCGCTACCGCGTCGACCAGATGGAGGACCCGACCACCTGCCCGAACTGCGGCTCGAAGGACCTGACCGAACCGCGTGAATTCAATCTGATGATGAAAACCTTCGTCGGCCCCGTGTTCGACGAGGAACATGCCGCCTACCTGCGCGCCGAGACCTGCCAGCCGATTTTCGTCGACTTCCACAGCGTCCGGGTGGCGACCCGGCAGAAGCTGCCGTTCGGCATCGCGCAGATCGGCAAGGCGTTCCGCAACGAGATCAACCCGCGCAACTTCACGTTCCGCAGCCGCGAATTCACGCAGATGGAGATGGAATTCTTCTGCGACGGCGAGGAGGGCATGGAGTTCTTCGAGTACTGGAAGGCGCAGCGGATCAGCTATTATAAGAACAAGCTGAAATTCAAGGATGACTTCTTCCGCATCTACGAGCACGAGAAGCTCGCCCACTACGCGAAGGCCGCGATCGACATCGAAGTGAAGTTCCCGTTCGGCTGGGGAGAGCTCGAGGGCGTCCACCACCGCGGCACCTGGGACCTGTCGCGCCACAGCGAATTCTCCGGCGAGGATCTCGCGTACATGGATCACGACAACGGCCGCAAGTTCATGCCGACCGTCATCGAAACCTCGGTCGGGCTCGACCGCACGATGCTCGCGCTGCTCTCCGCCGCCTACGACGAAGAGAAGGCCGCGACCGCGAAGGAGGGGATGGAGGAGGATACCCGCGTCGTGCTGCACCTGCCGCCGCTCGTCGCGCCGATCCAGGTCGCCGTCCTGCCGCAGTCGAAGAAGCTCAAGGAGCAGGCGTACAATCTCTATAAGGACATCGACCGCCACTTCCGCGCCGAATACGACGAAACCGGCAGCATCGGCAAGCGTTACCGCCGCCAGGACGAAATCGGCACGCCGTACTGCATCACCTACGATTTCGAGTCGGCCAACGACAACTGCGTGACCGTCCGCGACCGCGACACGATGCTGCAGGACCGCGTGAACGTGACCCAGCTGCGCGACTACCTCGAAAAGAGAATCGAAGCGTAAGAACGTAAAGAGAGCTCCGGTGCGCCGGGGCTCTTTTTTTCAGGGCCGCCAACGAACAGGAGATGAGATTATGCTGACACGCGCCGATATCGAAAAAATGGTGAACCACCTGTACCGCCAGACCGGAGCGGACCGCTTCTTCGAAGAGCCGGACATCAGAATCGCCGCGGCGGACGATCCGTTCTTCCTCAAATTCAAAGAGATCATCGGCCCGTTCCATTGGACGCCCGATGAAGTGCTGAAACGCAAATTCCCCGATGCGCAGGCGAAATCGGTCATCGTCTGGGTGCTGCCGGTCAACCGCAAAGCGCGCGAGACCAACGCAGCCGAGAAGGTTCATCCGTCCGTCGAATGGGCCGCCGTCCGCAGCTTCGGCGAAATCCTGAATGAGGAGATGCGCGCGCAGCTCGCCGGGCTGCTGACCCGGGAGGGATTCCCCGCCGTCGCTCCGCACCTCGAACAGAAGGAGGTTTATCCGGCGCCGGGCTGGGATGTGAAGAACTTCACATCGAGCTGGTCCGAGCGGCACGTCGCCTTCGTGGCCGGGGCCGGCACCTTCGGGCTGTCGGCCAGCCTGATCACCGAACACGGCACGGCCATGCGGCTCGGTTCGGTCGTGACCGCACTCGAGCTGCCGGCGGACAAGCGTCCCTACGGCGACGACCCGTTCGCCTGGTGCACCCGCTGCGGCGCCTGCATCCGGCGCTGCCCGGCCCATGCGGTCGGCGCGAAATTCTCGGACCGCGACAAGCCGGCCTGCGCGAAATACGCCGTCACCGAAATCTCCCGCGAACGCGAACACACCTACGGCTGGCTCGAGCGGGCGCTCGGCTGCGCCCTCTGCCAGACCGCCGTGCCGTGTGAATTCCGCCGTCCGGGAAAAGGCGCATGATCGCCCCGCGCCACACGCGGCCTCCGATCCCGCCGGATCACGGCGGAGAGCCGCCGGTCACCCGGGAGTTCAACCGCTGGCTCTACGGCCTCGTCCTGCCGGGGGCCGTGTTTCTGTGGTCGCTCTTCATCCTCGCCGGCGGCCGCTTCCGTATTCCGCTCCGGATCCGGTGGCGGGAGTTTGTCGATATGACCGGCCCGGAAGCATATGCAGTCGGTTTCCTGCTGCTGCTGACGGCCGTGCTCGTCCACCGGGTCCGCTTCTGGTACGAACTTTACGAGTCGCCGCCGCTTTACTGGAAACGGCAGGACCAGCTGCTGCTCCTGCTCTGCCTCATCCCGCTCGGCTACCTGCTCTGGCGCCTGATTTCGCTGATCGTTTTCGGCCGCTGAGGAGAAAATCGGTAAAAATTCCCGTTTTTCCGCTAAGAAACCGCCCGGGGAAGCGTCTTTACAGGCAGATATCCGAAATCGGCGGAAAGAAATTCCGCGGAAATATGTATTGTCGATTGAAAACCGGAAAAACAACAATATATTTATCGCAGAGACAGACGGACAAAAAGGGAAACAGGTGAACTACAATCCGATTCTACTGGGAATACTGGGAGTCTGGGCTTACTCAGGCATCTATACGCTGTTCTATGTGGACCGGCGGGAAGATGCGCCTTCCCGCGGCCGCGGCTGGCTGAATGCCGCGGCGCTGTTCGCCGGGCCGCTGGTGCTGCTGCTCTTCACCCTCTCCGACGCGCTCGGCCAGCTGCGTTCCCAGCTGGGCGGCCTTTTCTCGAAATCCGGCGGAAAGCGGCGGAAGATCGACATCGAGCTGCTCGATTCCCGCGGCCAGCCTGCGCTCGACTCGAACCACGGCGGAGAGACCGGCGAGGCGATCCACAGGACGAAGGTGCTGATCTTCGAAGCGCTCGGCAAGCGCGCAAGCGATATCTTTTTCGACCCGAAGCCGAACGGCACGGTCGTGGTGCGTTACCGCGTCGACGGCGCTCTCCGCGTCGTCGAGGAGATGAATGCGTCGCTCGGCGCGAGCACGGTCAGCGCGATCAAGGTCGCTGCCGGCATGGACATCACCGAAAAGCGGCGTCCGCAGGACGGCGCTTTCAGCTGCGTCAGTTCGCGCGGGCCGGCTTCGTTCCGCGTGGCGAGCGTCGGCGCATTCGGCGGGGAGAAGATCACGATCCGTGTGCTCTCCTCCACCGCCGGACCGATGACGCTGAAGGACGCCGGCGTCTCCGGCGAAAACCTGAAGATCATGCAGAGCGCGATCCGCATGCCGTCCGGCATGATCCTCATGTGCGGACCGACCGGCAGCGGCAAAACCTCGACGCTCTACGCGATGCTGCAGGCGATCGACTATTCGATGAAAAACGTGATCTCGATCGAAGATCCGATCGAACATGTAATGGAGAACATCAGCCAGATGGAGGTCAACACCAAGGCCGACATCACGTTCGCAAAGCTGCTGCGCAACGCGCTGCGGCAGAATCCGGACATCATCTGCCTCGGCGAGATCCGCGACGAGGAGACCGCGCAGGTGTCGGCCCACGCGGCGCAGACCGGCCACCTCATCATTGCGACCGTCCACAGCAACGACAACCTCGGCACGATCGACCGGCTGGTGAATCTCGGCATCCCGCTGCGCAGCGTGGCGGCCACGCTGCAGCTGATCGTCTCGCAGCGGCTGGTCCGCAAGCTTTGCCGCTGCAAGAAGCCGGTGGAACTTTCGCCGGAGCTCAAGGAATATTTCAAAAGCCAGAACCTGAGCACGAAAAACGTCTGCGGGCCGGTCGGCTGCCGCGAGTGCGACGGAACCGGTTACAGCGGCCGGACCGCCCTGTTCGACCTGATGATCATGAACAACTCGCTGCGTTCGGCGCTCGAAGCTGAAGGCGCGACCCTGTCGAGCATCAAGGAGAAAATCGAAGCGGAGCACGGCAGCACGATCCTCGCCTACGAGGGATTCAAGCTGGTGGCCGCGGGAGTCACCTCGGTCGATGAAGTCGAGCGCGTCACGCTGAATCTGGAGGCGAAATAAGATGGAAAACCTGATTCTCTGGGGAGTCCCCGTCATCGGCGCGCTGATCGGCCTCGGCAGCCGCCTGTTCAAAAGCTATACGTCGCTGCTGAACTTCGCCTTTGCCGTATATCTCTCGATCTGGACCGAAAGCATGATCTCCTCGCTGTTCCGGGTGCCCGGCAACGCCGCGCCGTACAAATCCGCCGTCACGATGCTGTTCTGTGCGATCCTGGCCTGGGTGCTGCTGATGAAGCTGACCGACCAGCTCATGCCGGAGGAGCGGGAGTTCGTCTTCCCGCCTCTTCTAGACAAGCTCGGCGGCGGGTTCTGCGGTTTTCTCGCCGGAATGGTGCTGATCAACTTCGCCGCCTTCCTGCTCTGCGCCACGCCTCAGAAGACCATCGTCACCGGCTTCGTCTCGCTGCCGGCGCTCGAGCGGGCCAGCGCGGGGAACCTCGTCTCCTTCACGCACCTGATCGACAGCGTGACCTTTCAGAAGTACTCCCGCGGCCAGCGTGCCGAGACGCTCGAGCGGCTGATCCGCCAGGCGGACCCGCCCCCGCCGCCGGAGGAGGAGCAGCCGCCCTCCGTACCCGCCAACCTGAGAAACACAGCCAGCCCGAGGAGGTAGGTCTTCTCCATATAGATCCATATAGACAGCCGGGCTCCGCGAAAGCAGCGTTTTTTGCGGAGCCCGTTTTCATTTGCCGGAAACGAACCGGGCGAGTCGAAAAAAATTCCGAAATTCCGCTGCCGGGGACTTGCACCCTTCTGTATCATACAGCATAATAACAGCAAACACAGTACAGGAGCTGTATGAACCAGAATGCAATGAAACTTGATTTTCTGTATGAAAATCTGAAACGCGAACTCTCTCGGCTGGCGCCCGGCGAACGCTTCCTGTCGGTCCGCGACATCATGCGCGAATATAACGTCAGCCAGCAGATGGTGGAACGGGCGCTCGACCGGTTCACAACCGAAGGGCGGCTCGAGTCGATTCCGCGCAAGGGGTGCTTCATCCCGCGGCCGATCCGCAATCCCGAGGCGGTGCCGCCGACCTACATGGTCGCGGTTCCGAACTGGATATCGCCCGACATCGATGAAATTCAATCCGCGCTCCAGCAGCTTCAGCCGGACTATCCCGACATGCGGCTGCTGCTCTACCGGTTCGATTTCCGCTATGCGATCCCTCCCGAGCTGGCGCTCCGGGCCGAGAACGTGAAGGGCATGCTCCTGATGCCGGGCCGGGTCAACACGCTCGGGGAAACCGACGTGGCCGCGCTGAACGTATTCCGCCGCCACGGCCCGCTCATCGTGCTCTGCCATCACCTTGCGAACTTCAACGTGCCGTCGGTCGGGCTGGACGACATGTTCGCCGGGAACTGCGCCGCCCACCACCTGTACAGCCTCGGGCACAAGAAGATCGGGATTCTGGTCAGTGAACCGCCGAGCAGCATCATCGGCAACCGGGTCTCCGGAATCGAAAATTACGCGCGGCTGCACGACATGGAGGTCGAGGTGATCGACTGCGGCATCCAGGGCGGGGAGGCCGCGCAGGAAAAGACCTACCGTAAATTCGAGCAGGTGATCCGGCGCGGCTTCGACTTCACGGCGCTCGCCGGGATTTCGGGCGACTCCGTCACCGGCGCCCTGAACGCCTGCCACAACTGCGGAATCGCGATTCCGGACCGGCTCAGCGTGGTCGTCATCGGCAACACCGCCGTGACCGCAACCTGTGCGCCGCCGCTCGACACCGTATCGGTCGAGCTGACCGAACAGATCCGGCTCGCGCTCGAAATGCTCTCTTCCGGACACTGCGAGAGCCGGACGGTCCAGCCGGAGCTGGTCAGGCGAAATTCGGTGACGGCACCGGACTCCTGAAAAGAGGCCTCTCTTCTGACGAGCTTTCGCCGGCAGCACACCGGTTAACGCCGCCGGGCAAATGCCGGAATCCATACTCACAACCCTTTACTGAAGGCAGACAAATGAAACCATTGAAATTCACCCTGATCGAACTGCTCGTAGTTATCGCGATCATCGCGATTCTCGCCTCCATGCTGCTTCCGGCGCTGAACCAGGCGCGTTCCTCGGCCAAGTCGAGCGAATGTCTGAACAACCTGAACCAGACCATGAAAGGCGGCATTCTCTATTCACAGGACTACAACGGTTTCCTCACAGTCAAAACCCGTCGGGACGGCAATTCGCTGCTGTGGAACCAGATTTTCGTCGCGGACCGCTACGCGCCGCGCAAGACCATCAACTGCCCGGTCAACCTTGAAGATACGACCGGCAACTGGTTCCGCCGCAGTTACGGCATCTACCGCAGCGACATCGGAACCTTCTGCAACACCTACAAAGACGAGATCGGCGACTTCTATGTACGCCCCTCCTCCGATGACTACCACTACTACGCGCTGCATCGCATCAAACAGCCGTCGAAGCTGGCAATGTTCACCGATACGCGCACCTTCCAGGGAACCGATCTCGGGAAAGGATATGTGTTCTTCAATCCGATGCCGAACAGCGGCCTCGACGGACAGACCAGTTTGAACCACCGCGACCGCGCGAATACCGCTTTCTCCGACGGCCACTGCGCCGGCCTGAACCGGGGCCGGCTCAAAGAGCTTCATTTCAGCAAAGTGGTCATCGGCGACGGCCAGTTTCCCCTGTAACTTCAATTCAGAGAAAGACGATCCAGATGAAATGCTCTCTTGCTTCCATACTCACCGCCGGAATATTTGCCGTAACGGGAGCTGCCGCGACCGGCGGCGACGCCGCCGGCGTCATCGTCGCCCGGGGGACGACCGGCATCTTCTTCGAAAGCGAATCGCCGGAATTCACGCTCCGTCCCGGCTCCGAACGACCGGTTTCCTACACGGTTCGCGACCGGCATGGCCGCATCCTCGCGGAGGGCGAATGGCCCGAAAACGGCGAAGGGACACTCACACTCCCGAAACTTGAACGCGGCATTTACACGATTACGCTGAAAAGCGGGGGAAACGCCTGCTCCGGAGCCGGAACCTTCGGTGTGGTCGCCGACGTTCCGGAACGGCCGGAAAATCCCGATATGTACTTTGCGCTGGACACCGCGCAAAGCTGGTGTGCGGTCGGTTCGAAACGCAACATCCGCTTCCCCGGCAACGGCTTCGAAACCGTAACCGAAGCCGCGCACCGTTCCGGTCTCGCATGGGTCCGGGACCGCATGAGCTGGTCGGACATCGAGAACGAACCCGGGGCGTTCCGGCTCTGCCAGTACATTCCGAACGGCTGGCTGCTCGGCAGACGCGGCATCAGAGTGTCGAATACCTATCACGACGCTCCGAAATTCACGAAGAAACACAGCAAAGACCTGCCAGACGACCTCTTCGCGACCTACCGTTTCGCCAGGAACGTGGCCTCGAAAGCGAAAGGCTGTACCGAAGCATGGGAGTTCTGGAACGAAGAAGACGCCGGTTTCACTGTCGAGGGCGCGTGGGATTACGCCGCGAACCTGAAGGCGGCAAGCCTCGGCTACTGGGCGGGAAATCCGAACGCCGTGATCCTGAACGGCGCGTTCTGCGTCTATCCTCTGCGCGACTACACGGATGCGGTGTTCAACAATGATGCGGCAGAGTACATCTCCGCCTTCAACTTCCACACCTATAAGCCGATCCGGGAATATCCGGAGGTCATCTCCGGACTGCGGAAATTCCTCGCCGGGCACGGGGTCCCGGAGCTGCCGATCTGGCTCACCGAACACGGCACGCAAGCCCCCGGACCGGCTTCGACGAAAAGCTATTACCCCGGACTGAAAAGTTACTCGCCGGAACAGGAGATGACCGTTGCGGAATTCATCCCGAAAGCGCAGATCACGATGCAGAGCCTCGGCGTCGCACGCGATTTTTTCTTCATCCTCTCTCCTTATAACGAGGGCGTGAAGGATTGGGGCCTGCTGCGCAAGGATTACACCGCCCGTCCCGGCTATTTTGCGTTTGCCGCGATGGTGAAGGAGCTCGGCAATGCAAAGCTTCTCGGAAAACTCGATACGCCGAAGGGAATCCGCGCATTTCTCTACGAACAGCCGGACGGCACGCAGACCGTCGCATTCTGGAGCGAATCCGACCTCGATCTCGAAACCAATGAAAAAATTCAGGTCGGTTCAAAGGAACTGCACAAACGCACGTTCACGATCGCGGCGAAGGAGGGCGCCTTTACAGTCCGGGATCTCTTCGGAACGCCGTCGCAAGCTGCGGCCTCCGGGGGGAGGCTGACTCTCACCTCGACCCGTTACCCGGCTTACGTCGGAGGACTCGCCGGCCTCGTTCCATCGCATCCGTCCCCGGCACCCGGAAGATACGCGATGAAGCCGACGAAAAACGACCGCACGGTCATCCTGCGCGCCGATCTTTCGGAAGATTTCATTCTCGGCAGCGGGCGCAGCAGCGTCGACCTGCCGGGAAAGTCAGGCAGGCTCACGCTTCAGGCGTACAACTTCTCCGACACGCCGAAGAGCGGAACCATCACCGTTGCGGGAGGCCATGCCGAGGGCCTTCCGGAAAGCATCACGATTCCGGCAATGGGAAAAGTCGAGCTGCCGCTGCTCTTCACACCGCACATTCCGGAAAAGGAGTTTCACGGCAGAATGGAATTTTCCGGAACATTCAACGGAAAGCCGGTCAGCCGCCTCCATATCCCGGTATTCCTGTTCGGGAAAAGCGTCGCATCGGGAAAAACAATGACGCTCGAAGCAATCAGCGACCCGAAACGGTGGCGGAACAACTCCTCCGGAAACATGACGGCGGCCTATGATGAAAAGGAAGGGGCAATTCGCTTCGATGTGGAATTCCCGCAGCACGGCGACCGCTGGATCTATCCGGAATTCATCCTGAAGCCGCGCGAGTCGTTCCGGCGGGCACGCGGAGTCGCGTTCGAAATCAAAACCGTGCCGTCAATGCCGAAAGAGGCGGTCTTCATGGCGGTCATGGGGCGCGAAAAAGAACACGGACGCGCCGTATTCATCCGCTTCCCGATGCCGTCGGCGGAGTGGGAGGAACGGATCATCAGCTTCGACGAATTCGTCCCGAATCCGGAGAACATCGAAATGATCCGCCTCGGAGTCAACCCGAAATCAGACCGCCAGAGCTACTGGGTCCGCAACCTGAGGGTTTTCTACAGATAGCTTCACGGACGCGCCGGCTCCGCACCGGCGCCCGCCTGCGGCGGGATGAAGCAGTAGACGTAGCTGTCCGACTTCGGGGCGCCGGCGAGCGCGCGGAACCAGCCGGGGACCGCCCGCTCTTCCTCGATCCGGATCTCGGGCGTCATCGCAAAGCCCGCCGCCGCGAGCCGCCCGAGCCATTTCGGGCGGCGCTTTTTGCGTCCGTCGAACAGAATCAGCGCCCCTTTTTCGCGGATTTCGTTTTCATCGATCCACTGGCTGAAATTCGGATTCGCCGAGAAATACGCCTCCGGCCGGTCGGTTGAATAGACCGCGATGTTGCACGATTCGCGCCGGTCGCCGATCACGAACGGCAGCGGTACGGCGTACTGCCTGCGCCACTCGGCGGTCAGCCGCGCCGCCAGCGCCTTCCCCGGAAAATTCTCATAGTCGCAGCCGCGCTTCAGATACGGCTGCTGCCAGAGGCTCCGGACCACGAAAATCGTCACGAATACGACGCCGAGCAGCAGGATGAACCCCGTGAACGCCCGCAGACTGAAAGCGTTGATATACGGCTTGAACCAGAGCACGAAAAAAAGCCCGAGCAGCGGGAAGCACGGCACGACCCATGAATAGTTGATCGAACCGCCCGAAACGACCGAGAACAGCAGCGTCAGAATGAACGGCCCCCAGGCCAGGATCGCGACGAACCGCCGGTCGAACCGCCCGGACGGCATCGCTTCGTCGCGCCGGAAGAAGAGCAGGAAGAACGGAATGAGCGGCACGATCAGCACCGACAGCGTCCGGGTAAAGCTCCGCAGCGGATATTTCAGCAGCCGCTCGTAGGTGAATGCGAAGGCCGGAGCCCCGTCGTCGAGCGCCGCCCGGTCGAAGGCGTAGCGGAAGGCAACCATGTCGTTGCCGCCGAGCCAGATCAGGTTCGGCAGGCACATGACCGCGAACAGCACCGCTCCGAGGTACGGACCCGGCCGGCGGAACGCCCGCCTCCCCTCCGGCGTCGCCAGCATGACGGCGAACATCGAGACGAACAGCACCGCTCCGTAATATTTGATCATGAAGCAGCAGCCGGCCAGAAACCCGGTCAGGAGCCAGCTGCCGATCCGGTTGCCGTCCTTCAGCGAACAGTAGAACGACCAGATCAGCAACGGCCAGAAGCCGAGCTCCATCACATCGTCGCAGAGCTCAACCGACTTGATGCCGTAAAAGTTCACCCCGAGCAGAAAGATCACCGCCAGAAACGCCCCGGCCGGCGAAGTCATGCGCAGCGAAAGCCGCCATACCGCCCAGAGCCCCGTGATAACGAACACCTGGCTCAGCAGGTAGCTGTTCCACAAGCTGTTCCCGGTCAGCAAACTGCCGAGGTAGCCGATCCATGCGCCCAGATACGGGTTCTTATCGTAGCCGAACTGGAAATAACTGCCCCAGATGATATTCTCGGGAACGTCGATAAACACGTTGTCGAGCGCCAGCAGCGGAGCGACGAACCAGACCGCGCCCCAGGCGCAGAGCAGAACCGTCAGGAACCGGCGGAGCTTTTCCGGTTCCGCAGCCGGAAGAAATGCGGAAGGCGGCAGGAACGATTCGATCCGGGCGCGCAGGCGGCCGGCGGCGGCGGAAAGTGTCTCTCTCATAAAGCAATCCTCAATTCGTATTCAAGCATTTGCGGAATATAACGCGAATCCGTCAAAAAGCAAATGATTCCGGCAAAATTAACCGGTTTCCGGCAATCGGCGCGGTTGACGCGGGGCATACGGAAGGTTATATTATAAAGATATGTTTATAAATCCGTCTTACATCAGAACAGGGAGACCATGACTCGTCACACGCTCGCGCTCTGGCGGCTGTCGCTGCTCACCGCGATCCACTTCACGGTCGATATGCTGTCGGGAACGCTGCCGGGCTTCCTGCCTGCGCTGCGTCAGGAGTATGCGCTCTCCCTCGTCGCCGGAACGGTGCTCCTGACGCTCTGCAGCTTCAGCTCGAACGGCATCCAGCTCTGGGCCGGAACGCTGCGCAAAGCCGCGAAGCGGCCGAAGCTGGTCCAGCTCGGGCTTCTCCTCTCCTGCGCGATCTGCTTCGCCGGACTCGCGCCGCAGACGGGAGCGTTCGCATTCCTGGTCGTGCTGGTCCTCGTGCTCGGCACCGGAGTCGCGTTCGCCCATCCGGAGGGGCTGCGCGGCATCTGCGCCATTCCGGAGGGGTCGGTCACTCCGGCGGTGGCGACCTCGCTTTTCATGCTCGCCGGTTTCACCGGATATGCCACGGGGCCGCTGATCGGCGGAGTGCTGGTCGAAAAGTTCGGCTTTGCCGGGCTCTATTTCCTGCTGATCCCGGTCGGCCTGCTGCTCTGGCTCTTCCACCGGGCGCGGGTCCGGCTCGCACTCGACAATGCGCCGGAGCCGCACGCCGCACCTGCACACCGTGCGTCGAAGCCCGTCTCGGCCGTGCCGGTCTCCCCGCTGACCTTCCGCGAACTCTTTCTTCTCGCGGTGCTCATCAATGCCGGGTGCGGAATCATGCAGGGGCTGCTGCCGAGTTACATGGAAGAACTCGGCTTCACGCTCAGCTTCGGCGGATTTTCCGGCACGCTTTTCGGCCTCGGAGCCGGACTCGGCGCGTTCGGCACGAGCTTCCTCATCAAGCGCTACCGGGTGCTTTCCTGCCTGAAACTTGAGATCGCCGCCGGCATTCCGCTGCTCGTGCTCTATCTCGCGCTGGCCGGCAGCCGCTGGGCCGCCTGCCTCGCGCCGCTCGCCGGAATGCTGGTCGGCGCCGGATTCCCGCAGCTCGTCGTGCTGGCCCGCACGGCGCAGGGATCGCTCGCACTCGGCGCACGGATGGGCATGATCGTCGGCGGCAGCTGGGGCATCGCCGGAATCATGCTGCTGCTGGCGGGCGTGGCCGGCAAATATTTCATGCTCAAAACGGCAATGTACCTTGCGCCGGCCTGTTTCGCGGCCGCGCTGGCCATGCTGTTCATTCTCGGGAAGCGGGGCGGCAGCCGCGCCGTGCCCGTTCAACGGTAAGGAGGAGAAAACGTCATGAATCTGCTGTTCATCGGCGACGTCGTCGGCAAGGGAGGACGCGAAGCCGTCCGGCTCCTGGTCCCCGAACTGCGCCGGGAATTCAACTGTCAGTTCGTCATCGTGAATGCCGAAAATTCGGCGGCGGGCTCCGGCCTGACCTCGGGGTGCGCCCGGGAACTGCTCGAGAGCGCCGATGTGCTGACCAGCGGCGACCACGTCTGGGACCAGCGCGGCTTCGATGCCGAAATCGACCGGTTCGACCGCGTCCTGCGCCCGGCCAACCTGCAGAAGGGACAGCCCGGCCGCGGCTGGGGCGTCTACCGGAATCCGGCCGGCGGCGAAATCGCTGTCATCAACCTGCAGGGCAAGGTGTTCATGCGCGAATCGGCCTACAACCCGTTCGAAACGGTTGAGCGGATTCTCGCCGAAGAGCTGCCGAAATCGGTGAAAAGCATCTTTGTCGACTTCCATGCCGAGGCGACAAGCGAAAAGCTCGCGATGGGGTATCTGCTCGACGGGCGGGTCACCGCCGTTCTCGGCACCCATACGCACGTGCCGACCGCTGACGCCCTCGTGCTGCCCGGCGGAACCGCGCGCCAGACCGACGTCGGCATGACCGGCGCGGCAACGAGCGTGCTCGGACGCGATGTGAAGGACGTTCTCTACAAATTCACGACCGGCATGCCGAACCGGCTCGCCGTCGTCGAAAAGGGGCCGATCCGGCTGGACGGAACGGTCGTAAGCTATGACTATCTGACCGGGCGCGCAACCGATATCCGCCCGGTTTCCCGCGAAATAACGATTTAACGGAGCTTCGGAATATGAGCGAAATTGCATTCGATCCGATCGAGGACCTCGTCGCCGACATCAAGGCCGGCAGGATGGTCATCATCACCGACGACGAAAACCGCGAAAACGAGGGGGACCTCGTGCTCGCCGCCGCCAATGTCACGCCGGAGGCGATCACCTTCATGGCGACCCATGCGCGCGGGCTCATCTGTGCGCCGCTGACGGCGGAACGCGCGGCGGAGATCAATCTTTCGACCCCGGCGTCGCTCTCCGACCCGTTCGGGACGGCCTTTACGCAGAGCGTCGACGCCCGCAAGGGAACCACGACCGGAATTTCGGCCTTCGACCGGGCCCGGACGGTCCGGACCCTGATCGACCCGGCGGCATCGGCGGCGGACTTCGTCTCGCCGGGCCACCTGTTCCCGCTCATCGCCCGGCCGGGCGGCGTGCTGCGCCGTGCCGGACACACCGAGGCGGCGGTCGATCTCGCCCGCCTCGCCGGGCTGACCCCGGCCGGCGTCATCTGCGAAATCATGAACGACGACGGCACGATGGCGCGGATTCCGCAGCTCGACGAGTTCCGCAAAAAGCACAACCTGAAGTGGGGGACGGTCGCCGAGCTCATCGCCTACCGCCGCCGCCACGAGCACCTGATCATCCGCGGCGAAAGCGCGCGGCTGCCGACCGTGTTCGGCGAGTTCCGCGTGACGCCGTACCGCACGAAGGTCGATTCGTTCGAGCATCTCGCGCTCGTCTACGGCGACGTGAAGGACAAGGAGAAGGTGCTGGTCCGGGTTCACAGCGAATGCCTGACCGGCGACGTCTTCGGCTCGGCCCGCTGCGACTGCGGCGAGCAGCTTCACGCCGCGATGCGCCAGATCGTCGAAAACGGTTCCGGCGTCATCGTCTACCTGCGGCAGGAGGGGCGCGGCATCGGCATCTTCAACAAGATCCACGCCTACAAGCTCCAGGACGAAGGGTGCGACACGGTCGAGGCGAACGAACAGCTCGGCTTCCCGGCCGACCTGCGCGAGTACGGCATCGGCGTGCAGATCCTGCTCGACCTCGGCGTGAAGTCCGTGCGGCTGCTGACCAACAACCCGAAGAAGCTGGTCGGAATCTCCGGCTACGGGCTCGAAATCGCCGAGCGCGTGCCGATCGTGATCAAGCCGTGCGAAGAGAACGAGTTCTATCTCAGGACCAAGAAAGAGCGCATGGGTCACCTGATCTGACGAAGCGGCGGAGGAAAAAGATCGATGGAAACGGTGGTCATGTCTTTCTGCGGGCTCTGCCTGCTGCTGATTCTCGGCAAGCTCGTCCGCACGGCGGTTCCGCTCTTTCAGCGGCTCTACCTGCCCGCGTCGGTGATCGGCGGGCTGATCGGGCTGCTCTGGATCAATACGCTCGGGAAGGATGCGCCGCCGGAGTGGCATGCCAGCTGGAACGCGCTGCCCGGCTTTCTCATCAATATCGTCTTCGCCGCGCTCTTCATCGGAGCGAAGATTCCGAAACTGCGTACGATCTGGCACGAAGCCGCCCCGCAGCTCTGCATGGGGCAGCTCATCGCCTGGGGGCAGTATGTGATCGGGCTCGGACTGGCCTTCGCCGTCCTCGTGCCGCTGTTCGGCGTCAACGCCGCCTTCGGCAACCTGCTCGAAATCGGCTTCGAGGGCGGGCACGGGACAGTCGCCGGGCTGACCAAAACCTTTACGGATTTCAACTGGGAGGCCGGCATCGCCCTCGGCTACACGATGGCGACCGTCGGCATGGTGCTCGGCATCACGCTCGGCATGGCGCTGATCAACCTTGCGGTCCGGCGGGGCTGGGTCAGAAATATCCGGACCTTCAGCGAGCAGACGCCGCATGAGCGGATCGGCGTCTACCCGAAACACGCGCAGCCGCCGGCCGGACGCCAGACGGTCCAGAGCGATTCGGTCGACTCGCTCGCGCTGCACGTCGCGGCGCTCGGACTGGCCGTGCTGATCGGCTACGGGCTCCAGAAGCTGCTGGCGGGCTGCAATCAGTTCATGCCGGAATCGATTCAGAACCTGAAAATCCTGACCAGCTTCCCGCTCTTTCCGCTCTGCCTGATCGGCGGGCTGATCCTTCAGAAGCTCCTGCTGCTGATCCGGCTCGACTCGCTGGTCGACCAGGGGCAGATCCAGCGGCTCGGCGGAGCGTCGCTCGACTTTCTCGTCGTGGCGGCGGTCGCCTCGATCCGGCTGGACTTCGTGCTCAACTACTGGATGCCGCTGCTGCTGCTCGTGCTCGGCGGAACCGCATGGAGCGTATTCATGGTGCTCTACGCCGCGCCGCGGCTTTTCGAGGATGCGTGGTTCGAGCGGGCGATCGCGGAGTTCGGCCAGTCGCTCGGCGTCACCGCAACCGGCCTCCTGCTGCTCCGCACGGTCGACCCGGAGAACCGGACGCCGGCGGCGGCGAGCTTCGGCTACAAGCAGCTGCTGCACGAACCGATCATGGGCGGCGGCATCTGGACCTCGCTGGCACTGGTCCTCGTCTTTACGCGCGGCATCGGCGAGGTCTGGCTGATCTCGGCCGGAATGCTGGTGCTCTGGCTGCTCTTCTGGCGCTTCGCCCTGAAACGCGAGCCCGGAGCCCGCATAAAAAACAGCTGACCGGATTTCATGCAGGCTCCGTTTCCCCCGCTCCCGCGGCGCGTCACCGGCTCCAGCCGGCGGGCAGATGGTCGCGTTCGGCTTCGAGAAGCTCGTTCATGATATTCCGGGCGTCGCCGAGGTTGTTCACGATCGGATCGGTCGCCAGCGCGCGCAGCAGAAGCTTCCGGTCGCAGCTGACGGCGGCCTCGACGGTCAGTTCATGCGTATCGAGCACCTGGTGCGTGAGCCCGAGGAGGCCGCGCGGCATTTCTCCCGCCGGCAGCGGCCGGGGCCCCTGCATGTCGAGCTCGCAGCGCAGTTCGAGAAACGCATCGTCCGGCAGATTCGCCACCGCCCCGCGGTTCGCGGAGTTGATGTAGAATTTCTTGCCGAGACCGCCCCACATCGATTCGATGATGTCGGTGGCGTGGTCGCCGCGCCCGGTTTCGAAAAGCCTGGAGATCGGCGTCTCGCCGGTTGCGAGTTTTTCGGTTTCGGCCCACGCTTCGGCCATCTCGTCGGCACGGTTGTAACCGTCGAAGCAGATGATCGGCTCCGGCGTGACCGGCGTGACGCCGTAGCCCTGGAAGAACGGAACGTACTCCTTCGTATGGCTCGCGGCGGTCGGGAATGCGCCGTAAAGCTCCATCAGCGCAAGCTCGTAATTCGCGTTCAGCCGCGGCTTCGCCTTCGGCGACGGGGCGCGGTCGTACTCATGCCGGGCGGCTTCGCGGGTCTTTTCGAGCAGAAGCGGCAGCAGGTCGCGGCCGTCGTAGCGGCATTCAAGAATCCAGGTGCAGTGGTTGACTCCGGCGATCCGCAGGTCGAATTTCGCGTCGACTTCGGGCGTGAATTCCGAGTCGTCCGCGATGATGCCGAGCTTGCGCAGGTACATCAGGCGGACGTACGGCTCATGGTTCCCGTCGCAGAGCGCGAAACTTCTGACCGCGGGCGCGTGCCGCATCAGGCCGATGCCGAGCACCGAGGTCGGATTCACGAAGTTGATCAGCCACGCCGCCGGGGCGAGCTCGCGCACATCCTGCGCAATGCGCAGGACCTCCGGCAGTTCGCGGAGCGCACGGAAGATTCCGCCCGGTCCGATCGTATCGCCCGAACACATCGTTACGCCGTATTTCCGCGAAATCCGCGTGTCGAGCTCCCGGTAGCAGGCGTTGCGGAACGAGAATGACAGGACGACGAAATCGGCTCCCTCCAGAACTTCGCGCCGGTCGGTGGAGCCGATGATCCGAAGCGGCACTCCGGCATGCGTTCCGGCGCGCTCCGCGATTTTCATCATGGTTTCGAGCACGGCCGGCTCCGTATCGACCAGCGCGAGCGTTCCCGAGTTCAGGATCGGGCTGTGAACCATGTTGTAGATGACCGGCTTGCCGAAAAAGTAGCTGCCGGCCCCGATGACGACGACCTTCGGGCCTTGTTTCATATGCGAATCCTCCCTGGTTTTCTTCCCATATTATACTCCGGAACAGTTGCATTCAACAGAGGACGGATGTATTATATCGGGTAATTTTGTCGCACAATGGAGGGTCAGGGATGATTCGAGAAGCCGTTTACCGCCCGACGCTGGAGGGCTCCGTCGCCGCGCCGCTGCGGGCACGTTCCACAGGGCATTACCGGATCGAAGACCCGTGCTGGGAGGAAGAGCCGCGCCGGAAGACGTTCCTCGAACTCTTCTGGTGTACGGCGGGAGAAGGAACTTTTGTCGCGGAAACCGGCACATGGCACCTGCGCCCCGGCGACGTGTTTTTCTATTTTCCGGGCGATGTGCACCGGATTTCGGCACAGACGGTGCCGTGGGAGTATTACTGGATGACCTGCGACGGAGCCCACCTCGACGAGGTCATCGCCGGATTCGAACTCGAACGGCGGACGCATCCGGCCGGAAAGGCGCCGCGCGATCTCTTTGCCCGGCTCGGCCTCGAATTGCGCGACCTGACCCGGAGCGGCGAATACCGGGCCGGGGCGACGGCGTATGAAATTCTGTCGCTCGGCTGCTGCCGCGGCGATGAAAATATTCCGGACGGCGCAGTCGAAACCTTTCAGCAACTGGTGGAGGAGCGCTTCGACGACCCGTCGCTGACGATCGGCTCCATCGCCGGAGAACTCGGCATCCACCGCTCGACGCTGGCCCGCCTGGTTCGGCGGCGGACCGGGATTTCTCCGGTCGAATATCTGGTCTCGCGCCGGATTCAGGAGGCGGCCGGACTGCTGGCCGGAACCGGGCTGTCGGTCAAGGAGGTCGCCGCCGCCGCCGGCTGCACCGACCCGAATTACCTTGCGAAGCTGCTGAAGCGACGGCTCGGCCGGACGCCGACCGAACTGCGGAACGAAGGACGGTGAACCGCCGCCTCCGCCGCTTTATGCGTGCAGGCGCGCCTCTCTTCGCCCGAGCGCCCGGAAGCGTTCCACGGCACGGCGCGGCGCGATCCGGCAGGCGGCCATATTCGCTTCGTTCTGGAGCGACCGGAGGCGCGGAGCCCCGGCCAGCCGCCCGAACAGCGCCGGCCAGTCGATCGTCCCGTCGCCCGCCAGCAGGTGTTCGTCGTCAAAACCGTGGTTGTCGTGCAGATGGCAGGTCACGATGTGCGGCAGCAGCGAAGCAAGCGTGTCGGTTTCGAACCGGACGTTCCCGCGCCAGCGGCGCCGGATCCACTCGACCATCCTGTCGGAGTGCTTGCCGGGCGTGCCGTCCATGAGGTTCGCGTGCCCGGCATCGAAGCAGATGCCGAGCGACGGTGAACGGAATGCGGCCAGAACCCCCAGCAGCTCGTCCGGCGTATCGGTCGGAAACAGCGTGTTTTCGATCGCCAGGACAAGTCCGCGCGCTTCGGCGGCCGGCAGCAATTCGGCAAGCGATTCGCGCGCCCGGTTCCGCAGCTCATCAGCCGGGCGGCCGCTGTCGTTGGTCCCGATATGCAATGTGACGGTTTCGACGCCGAGCGAAGCGCAGATTTCGAAAAAGCGCTTCTGCCCGGCGAGCAGTTCCGGGCGGCGAACCGGGTCGGGACAGTTCAAATCCCAGCCATCCCCATACGGCGCATGGGCGTTCAGGAAACGGATGCCGGTCCGGGCGCTTTCGGTTTGCAGCAGCCGGATGCGGAGCGGCTCCGCCGCCAGCCGTTCGAGCTCCGGCGGGGTCAGCGACAGACACTCCGCGCCGTCTGCGGCGCAGGAGTCGAAAAATTTGCCGAGCTGGTCGTTTTCAAGCTGTTCGAAATGCAGGAAGTGGGATACCGGAAGCGTATGCATGGCGTTCGCCTCCTTCAATTCACTTTGTTCCGCCGGAAACCTTCGAGAAGGACCCGCCTGCGGTCGGTATCGGCGGCCGGACGGATATCCCCGCGGTTCGTCCCGGCCTTCTCGACGTCCCAGACCGGGGATTCACGAAAGGCGTGATAGGTCCAGTCCCAGCCGTACTCCTCGAAGAGTTCGATGCAGTCGCGCAGATAGTCCGCCGCGCCCGGCGCCCAGATTGCCGCCGAAAATTCCCCGACATAAATGCGCGCGCCGTATTTTTTCTGGAAATCCCGCACCGGCTGCAGGTCACGCCGCAATTTCTCCTTGTCGTAGTCGGTTCCGGCGATCTTTCCCGGGTAGGGAATCGGCTTTTCGCCGGGCTTGAGCCTGCCGTCCCGCACCTTGACCCGTTGATGCGTATAAGCCCCCGGCTTATACATGTGAACCTGGTAGATGATGTTCTTCAGCTTGAGCGGGGCCAGATAGCGGAAGGTTTCCGGAGCATCCCATCCGTTGGATTCGAGAATGACCGGCCGCTCCGGATCGATCTCCCGAACCGCTTCGGCCGCCCGGCGCTGGAGGTTCCAGTAGTCGTACGGGGCGCGGCGGATCTGGGACGGTTCGTTGACGAGGTCATAGCCCCAGACTGCCGGGTTATCCTTGAAACGCTCCGCGATCTTCTTCCAGACCGCGATGAAATGGTCGGCATACTCCTTCTCATGGAACATCGCCATCTCGCCGCTTTCGTACCGGCCGCCCGGCAGGGTATGCAGATCGATGACGAACCGGATGCCTTTCCGGTATCCGAGCGGAAACATCTTCTCATAGTGGTCGAGCATGCCGTCGAGCCAGACGTCGTACTCCCCGAGATCGCGGTCGGTGCCGGCCTTTCCCCAGTTGCGGATCATCTGGGCGCGGACGAGATTCACGTTCCACTCCCCGAGCGTGTCGAAATCCTCCGCCTTGAACCGGACCGGGGACATCACGCCGCGGAACTGCGGCGCGGAGGCGACCGTGTCGGAATAGACGGCCGTATACGGTTCGGCGGGGGCCCCGAACAACTTCGTGACCCGCAGCGAACCGAGATCGAACTCCACCTCGCCGCTGCTCTCCTGAAGCCCGAGTTTCAGCAGCGATTTTTTTCCGGGCCTGCCGATCAGGGCGGCAAACGAAATGTCCCGCCAGTCGAACGTGCCGTCGAGACGGACGACGTTGTTCCAGTACTCCTTCCCGGTTTCGTCGGTGAAATTCAGCATGAATTTGACGCCGTTGTAGTAGTTTACCGGCGCAGAAACCCCTTTTGCGCGGGCGCGGATCGTTAATTCCACCATGCTGTCCGCCCAGGGAGCGAGATCGAACTCCGCCTCGGCGCAGTTCATCGCCTCCTTCTCCTCCGGGCGGATGACGACGCGCAGATACTGCTTCCCGTCACGGGTTTCAAGCGTCGCGCCCCTGCAAAGCTTCCAGTCCGATTTGAGCGGTGCGGCCGAGGCCGTCAGGCAGAGCAGCAGGAGCGGGAGAAGAAATTTCCGGATCGACTTCATTTTATCATCTCCAATCTGTTGTAAACTTTCGTCATTTGCATGGCGGCGTTCTTTCCGCCGTACGCTAATTGCGTTCGGTCGTGCCCCAGAAATAACCGTTTTCGGCGTCTTTGTAATCGTTCGGGATGCTTTTGATGCCGCGCTGTTCGACGTGTCCGTCCGCAAAGCAGACGTTCGCGGCGGAGCGCCCGCCGTGCCGCCACTCTCCGGTGCCGCTCCCGGCGGTGTTGACCATCTGGCTGACGGAAGCCGCCTGCGGGTCCGGGTAGCTGCCCCACTGGTCGGTGTCGAACATCGCGGCGCGCCGGCTCGGCGATTTGATCCGGCCGATTTTCATTTTGAAGGTCATTTTGCGGGCCGAAGCGAAACCGCGGGCGGTGTCGTCGTCCTTCGGGTCGTTGATCGCGTAATGCCGCGTCGAGACGGTCGCGTCATATTCGGCGACAGAGGCCGGGCAGGCGAACGGACCGGTCGGAATTCGTTTGGTGCTGGGCCCGGGAGCAAAGCAGTTATCCCTGATTTCGGTTCCGGGAGAATGAATCCGCATCAGCATATCCTGCCATTTGCCGGAATAGGCGGCCGGCGCCGGAATGATGTTGCAGTTTCCGGCCGGGATCACTCCGTCGTTGCCGTCCACATAGATCGCCATATATGTGCCGAGCTGTTTCAGGTTCGACGTGCATTGAATATCCTTCGCCCGGGAGCGCGCCTGGTTCAGCGCCGGCAGCAGCATCGAAGCCAGAATGGCGATAATTGCGATAACGACCAGCAGTTCGATCAGCGTGAAGTTTCTTCTCATGGTTCCGGCTCCTTTACAAGATGGTTTTCTGGTGGAATGTTCGGTTTTGATTGGACATATTCTTATTAAATTCACTATATAACAATGGATTTATCTGGTTTTAATTATACCGGAAAAATGGGCGGATGTCAAGCTTTTTTGCCATTCAAACCGAAAAAATCACAAATCTTTAATGATCGTCTTGTAAAATCCATAGATCAGTATATGGTATTATTGAAGATATGGAAAACGATAACGGAGGTTGGCCCATGTACCCGTCCTGCCAGGAGGATATCATTGCGGAGTTGAAACGGCGCATCGACGCCGGCGATTATACGGAGATGCTGCCGCCCGCGTCACAGCTGGCCGGGGAGTTCCGGGTCAACGTCAAAACCATGAACAAGGCGCTGAACCGGCTGGCGGCCGCCGGGGTGGTCGAACGCCGGAAGCGTTTCGGGACCGCTGTCCGCCCGTCCGGGGGCGCGGCCGGAGAGGCGCGCATGATCGAAGTCGTCTTTTCCGGTTTCACCGCTCCGTTCCTGCACCCGTTCTGGAGCGAAGTGCTTGAGGGACTTCACGATGTTTTTTCCGCAGCAGGCTGCCGGATGATTCTGAATCACATCGTTTCCGAGCCGGAGACCCATCTGTTCGACCTGAGCCGGATCCGGCTGTCGGAGGCGGCGGGCCGGGTTGTGGTCGGCCCGGGAGAAAAGCGGCTGCTGGACTGGATCGCGGCGACCCGGCGGCCGATGATCTGCGCCGGAGACGAGGTCTCGGACCCCGATATGCCCGGCGTCTTCTTCGACTTCACGCGCGGCATCGGCGATGCGATCGACTATCTCGGAAAACAGCGCAAATGCCGCCGGATCGGTTTCATCGGGCATATCGAGGCGTGGATCAATCCCGGCATGCTCCAGAAGTTCCATGCGTATTTGCATGCGGTGCAGCGCTACATGCAGATGGACCGCGCACTGATCGAAGGGTGCTGGCCGAAACCCGGAAACGGCCGCACGGCGGTCCGGAACCTTCTGGCCCGGACCCGGCCGGACGCGCTGCTCGTCGCCTCCGACCTGCTGATTCCGGAGATCGCGGCGGAGCTTGAGGCGCAGGGAATCCGTATCCCGCTGGTCGGCTGCGACGGCCTCCGGCTCGAGAAAGTTCCGGACGACTACCGGACGATCAGCGCGGCGCGGCGCGAATGCGGCCGCCGCGCCGCCCGGCTGCTGCTCGACGCAATGGACGGCAAACTCACCGGAAAAATCGGCCGCCACGCGATCGAGGCTGAATTCCGTTGAAACGGCGGACAAATGCCTGATTTCTTTTGGACTGTATTGATATTTTATCCCCAACCGCATTCATCGGACAATGCCGTCAAAAGGATTCCGGGGAAATCGCGCCTATATTATTCCACAAGTTCATGATCCGTTATGACAGCAAACAGAAAGGGACCTGCTCATGCGTCTTTTTCCGCTCTCCGCGGCCCTTGCCGCCATTCTGACGGCAGGAAGCCTGCCGGCCGTCGTCATCGAAGAGAATTTCAAAGGATATGCCGACTATGACCCGGCCCACGAGAACTGGATGTTCCGCGGCGTCGGCGGCGAAGTGATCGACGGCGAATACCGCTTCAACGGCGTCGCGATCGAAGCCGCCGAGGAAGGTGACGTCCATCCGGCTCTCGTCATGGGGCAGCTGCGCGATTTCCCGGCCGGCCCGAAGGTCGCCGCCGAAGCCGAGTTCACGCTCGGCGGCCGCGGTTTCAGCTTTCTCGACCCGGCGAAGAAAACCGCGCGCAGCATCGGGCTCGTGATCCTCGACCGCAAATTCTCGCGCGGCACGCGGGACGCCATGACCATTCCGACCCTGTTCCTGACGCTCGACGAATCGCCTGACGGCGCCCGCTCGGTCCGGTTCGCCTATGCCGGAGAGCCCAGACTGAACCCGGAACGGACCGTCACCGCCGATGCGAAAGAGTGGAATCCCGCCGGCAGCTACCGCTTCTCCCTGACGCTGGCCGACGGAACCGCGACCGGAACTATCACCGGAGCCGACGGCAGGGTGCTCTTCAAGGGGACGCTCCGCGATCCGGCCTTCAGCCGCGTCTTCGCCTCCGCCTGTCCGGGCTTTGCGAATCAGCGGATGGCCGGAGCCCTGCGGAGCTTCCGCGCCGACAACCTCGATTCGGCCGTCCCGAAACCGGCGCTCACCCCGATTCCGCTGCCGTCCTCCTGGACTCTGACCCTCGACAAGGGCGGCGCCCGCACCGTCACCCCGGGGCCGGACGGCATGATCGACATCGCCGGAATCGCCGGAGGTTTCGGAACCGGACGCACCGCCCGCCTCGAATGCGAAGTGACCGCCCCCGCAACCGGACGCTACATCGCCGGGGCCGAAGGCGACTGGTTCTGGCGGCTCTCGGTCAACGGCCACCCGGTCATCGACCTCATGAAATCCGGCAACGGCCGCGGCGAACAGGTCTTCGAGCTCCCGCTCAACGCCGGCAAGAACCGCATTGCGGTCGAAATCGGCAGCGGCAGCAACGGCTGGAACTACCGGCTCGGCGTGCCGGATCCCGAAATCATCCGCAGCCGCGAAGCACGGCTCCACCTCTACGGCGCCGACCGGGTGATCTGGAATCTCGACCGCCTGATCGACGACCTCAAGAACCTTAAGCGCTGGAAGATCGAAATCCCGGCGGCGGAGTCCGAAATTCTTGCGCTCCGCCGCACGATTCCGGCCGATCTCTCCGGCCGCGACGCGAAAAAATACGACGCGAAGCTCGATGAACTCTACCTCGCCGTCTACAACGCCTACCGCGCCGTGCAGCTCGACGACCTGCGGCGCGAAGCGGCCGGAATCGGCGAACTCCTGAACCGGGATTTCTCCGCCGAACTCCGGCAGCTCGAACTCCTCTCGAAGCGGCTGCGCCGGGCGGTCCGGAGCAACAACGCGGCGGAGGCCGAAACCGTCTCCGCCTCCGCGCGGCAGGTTCTCGACCGGATGACGCCCGATTTCGACCGCTTCCGCGAAGGCGTCTCCTTCGGACGCAACTTCGGCCGGTTCGGCTGGCTGACCGGCGACAAGGTCAGCTCCTACTCCTCCGGCGACGGACTGCTGGCCAACCAGGTGCTCTCCTCCGGCGGGCTCCTGCGCCAGTACGTCACGAGCCCGGACGGCAAAAAGCCGTGGCGGCTCGATTTCCGTTTCACCGGCACCCCCGACCCCGCCACAGCCGAGCGGCTCAACGCGCTGCCGACCGTCGGAGAAAACGCCGAAGTCGAATTCGGCTATGACCCGAGCTCCTTCTACTCCGGCAGCACGCCGAAGCAGGTCAAGGTCAAAGCGATCAACTGGGTCCGCAAACAGTTCGCCTGCGCCGACAACTTCGTGGCGGACATGAGTCTCGCCTCCCCGGCGCTGCTGCTCGAAAGCGCGCTCGACACTCTCGTCATCGATGAACCGTCGACCGGCCCTTTCACTCATATCGGCTACCGGAACGCCGACGGTGAAATCGTCTCGCAGCCGCTTGAGGAGGGAACCGTTTACGACCTCGAAAGCGACGGAAAGCTCGGCGCGAACTGGGTGCTTCTCTGGAGCGGAAACCATACCGACACCGACCTCTCGCGCCACGCCGGCAGCATTCCGGTGCAGGTCGTCTTCCAGCGCCAGCCGAAGCGCATCGAAAAAGAGGGCGGCCAGTACCGGATCACGCTCGGCAAGCCCGGCGCGGTCTGGCTCAATACGCCGTTCGGCGCCCGCATCCAGCCGGCCGGCAACTGGCTCGGCAGCCTGCCGCCCGCCGCCGCCGGACGCTGCGACGTGCAGGGACGCGCCGCTCTGGCCTATCCG
This sequence comes from Victivallis lenta, assembly GCF_009695545.1. Classification (NCBI taxonomy): domain Bacteria; kingdom Pseudomonadati; phylum Lentisphaerota; class Lentisphaeria; order Victivallales; family Victivallaceae; genus Victivallis; species Victivallis lenta. The sequence continues at coordinate 236,187 of NZ_VUNS01000002.1, forward strand.
GTCGGGCTGCGCGAATACTTCCGGCCGGCCGGGGACGACCGGGTCGAGCTCGTGAACCGCAGCGAATTCCGCCGTTTCGACGACAACGACTGGCAGCTTGCCCCGCTCGAATTCACCGCCGTCCCGCCGGTGCTCGCACTGATGGCGGAACGCGGCTTCGACGCGGAACTGCCGGCGGAGCTCGTCGATCTCGGCTATCCGACCATCTACGGACCGCTGCAGGCCGTTCCGGGCGACACGCTCCGCTGCACGCTGCCGGTTCCGCAGGCGCCCCGGACGCTTTTCCCGCGCAACACCGAAGCTCCGGCCGACAAGGTCGCCGAGCTCGTCAAGTGGAACCTGAGCGCCGTCGAGGGAACCCGCTTCCGCACCTACTGCGAGAACATCGCCCGCAGCTGGCACTCCCTCACCCCGACCGCGGGGAACGGCATGGCCACGAAGTCATGGAACTACCTCACCCCCGAATTCCGGGCATATATCGCCGGCCAGGACGGGTTCCTGACCCGGAATGCGCTCGGCTATCGCGGCAACCGTTTCTGGCGCTCGCTCTGCGAACCGTATTCCGGAACGAAGTACTTCTACTCCTTCTCGATCGCCTGCAAGGACCCCGGCGACGTCGGCGTCTTCGGCGACCGCGGCTACGGCGTGGCGAACCACCTGCTGCTGCTCGACCTCTTCGCCTCGTACGGCGGCTGCGGCGATGCCGTGAAGGCGGTCTGGCGCGACAACTCCCCCCTCGCCCCGCCGATGGCCATCCGCGACGGGAACACCGTGACCGTCGATAAGATGCAGGGCTACCTGACCGGCGTCCACGACTGGGCGTGGATGGAGGCCGGCAGCAACGACTGCGGCGACAACGGCCCGGTCGTCGACTGCGGACAGGCCGTCTTCGGCGGCGTCGCCGCGCTCCGCCGCATGGCGGAAGAGTTCGGCAACGACGAAGAGCGCGCCCGCGCCTCCTACCATCTCGCCAAGTCCCAGCTCTCCCAGATCGGCCGCCCGGCCTTCCGCGAGTACGGACATGCGACCGGGACACTCGGGCCGGACCATATGAACGTCGGTTTCCGCGAATTCATCACGCCGGATTCCTTCGCAAACTCCCCGATGATCGGCAAAACGCCGCGCAACGAATATGACGGCTCGCTCGATTCGCTCTTCTGCTACGCGTATCTCGACTGCCCCGACATCTATTTCCCGTATGCGAAATACGTCTGGGACGACCTGCGCCATTACGAGAACGACCGGGCAATCTACTGGCCGAACCGCGACCGCGGCAAAAGCAGCATGATGGGACACCTCTACTCGCGCATCGCCTATCTCATGCTGGACGGAACGCCGCAGTCCCGCGGGCTTGAGCTCCTCGACCACTGGACGAAAAAAGCCGTGTTCTACGAACGCTCCGGGGCGGTCCGCGAAACCATGCCGATGGCGCTGACCGGCGGCTGCCCGCTGACGCTGACCGAATGGCTGCCGCTCCCGGCGCCGGACTTCACCTTCACGCCGTCGCGGAAACTCGCGCGCCTGACCTTCCGGAACGTGCCGGAGCAATACGCTTTCCGCGCCATCTCGTCGCAGCCTCCCGCCGCCGTCCGCGTCAACGGGAAAGCCGCCGAATACGACTACGATCCGGCCGGCTGGGCGCTGTCGGTTGCGCTCCCGGCCCAGGAAACCGCCGAAGTCGAGATCGAATACGCCGAAATCGCCCCGGACCGGATTCAGCTGATGCCGCTGCCCCCCGCCCCGGACCGGATTCCGGCCGCGCCCGGACTCGACCCCGAGTCATTCACCCCGGCCGCCGCGAAAGCGCGCACGCCGCGCGTACCGGAGAAGGAGCTCTACCGCAGCAACTTCTCCGGCCCGGCCTCCGCCGCGCAGGCCAACGCGGGCGGCTGGAGCTTCAACTCCTGGGGCGACCCGAAAAACCCGCTCTCCGGCGGCCTGACCGGGGATACGCCCGAAACCGGCATTCCGGCGCGCGCGCTCGAAATCAAAGCCGTCCCGGTCAACTACGCCGGACGCGCCACCGGCGTCATCAAACTTGCGCCGAACCTGCGCGAACTCGTGCTGCGCGGCGAATTCACCCTCTCGCGCGACTATCGCGGCAACCGGCCGCGCGTCTTCTTCTGGAGCGGAAAATCAGCCCACTTCTTCGACCTCCCGGCCGCAAAACCCGGAGAAACGAAGCGGTTTGAAATCGTCCTGCCCGTCGCCGAGTTGCCGGCAGGCACCGGGGGAGTGAATCTTCAGCTGATCAGCCAGTTCGACGAAAAGCAGAGTGCGACCCCGGCCGGAAGCGTCTACTTCCGTTCGGTCGTTCTCACCGGCCGCTGACTTTACGCGACGCCGCGGGAGCCCTCGAAGGAGCGCGTCTCCTCAGGGTTCCGCGGCGCTGCGGGAGGAAGGCCTACTCGAGCATCGCCCAGAAGCGGCCCGACTTGTTTTTCCAGAGCTTGATCGGCAGCCCGTAGGCCGCGCTCAACACCTCTTCGCGCAGAACGGTTTCGCGGTCGCCGTACTCGACGATGCGGCCTTTGGCAAGGATCATGCCTTCGTTGAAAACCGGCAGGATGTCCTCGATGCGCTGGGTGATGAAGATGATCGTGACCTCCGGCAGCTTCTCGGCGATCTGGCGGATCTCTTCGAGCAGGAACTCGCGGCCGGCCATGTCGAGATAGACGCTCGGTTCGTCGAGAATGACCAGTTCGGGTTTGGTCAGCAGCGCGCGGGCGATCATGATCTTGACCTGCTCGCCGCTCGACATCGTGAAAATCTCCTGGTCGATCAGGTGGGCGCAGCGGAAGCGCTCCATCAGCGCCTTCGCCGTGTCAACCTCTTCCGCAGTGGCCTTGCGGGTCAGTCCGAGCGTGCCGTCGAAACCGGAGAGCACCATTTCAAGCCCGGTGCTCTCGGTATTCGTGAACTGGCTCATGAACGGACTGACCCAGGCGATCTTCTTGCGCAGCTCGACGAGGTTGGTCTGCCCGAAGCGGTTGCCGAGCACGTCGACCGTGGCTCCGAATTTCGGCCATGCATAACCCATCATCGTTTTGACCAGCGTGGTTTTGCCGGCGCCGTTCGCGCCGAGGATGAAGCAGCGTCCGCCCTTTGCAACCTGCCAGTTCAGGTCGTGAATGATTTCGCGCCCGCCGAGAAAGACGTTCGCATGTTTGATGTCGATTGCAAGTTCCGTATTCATTCCTGTTCCCTGCTTTTATATTCCAGCCAGCTGTCGCGCAGCAGTTTGCCTTCGGCGAACTCCCGCTCGAATCCGTCGAAATCGCCGGATTCGATCAGGCGCCGGAATTTTTCATAGCGGCGGTCGAAATCGCGCATGGCGCCGAGCACATACTCACGGTTGTTTTCGATGATCTCCCGCCACATGATCGGGGAGCTTGAGGCGATGCGGGAAGTGTCGCGGAAGCCGGTCGCGCAGCCGCGGAACCGTTCGAGCTTCGTCTTCCCGTCCGGCGAATCGAGAATCGAAAGCGCCAGCGCCGACGCCAGGATGTGCAGCACATGGCTCGTATGGGCGACAAGATCGTCGTGACGCGCCGCCGAAATGCGCGACGTGCGCGTGCCGACCGACTGCCAGAGCTCCTCCACCATCCGGACCGCGTCCTCCGGGGAATCCTCGTACGGGCAGACGAAAACGTCCGCATTCCGGTACAGCGTCGGGAAGGCCGATTCCGGCCCGGACTTCTCGGTGCCCGCCATCGGGTGGCCGCCGATGAAATGGACGCCGTAGGGTCTCAGGCAGAGCGCCGCCTTCATGACGCCGGATTTGCAGCTGCCGAGGTCGCTCACGACCGAACCGGGGCGGAAACAGGAGGCGTAGGTCATGAGATAGTGCTCGATCTCCGGCAGCGGCAGGGCGAAAAGCGTGAGGTCGGCCTTGCCGAGCGTCTCCTCCAACGAGTCGCCGCATTCGTCGAGCACGTCGCAGTCGACCGCCCAGCGGCGGATGGACTCCCGGCGGGTCCAGCCGATGCGGCGATAAACTCCCCCGCGCAGCGCCATGCCGAGCGAAGCGCCGAGCAGCCCGAGTCCGATGATCGCAACGACAGTATTTCGGGGCTGATCCATGATAATTCCTTTCGATAGATGATTAATATACCATGAACCGCAGGCCGATGCAACCCGCCCCGCCGGAAAAGTAAAAAGAAGTTCCGCCCGCATCGCGGAACTTCCCGGAGCGTCGCGCCCGCTTACCGTTCCACGGTGATTCCGGCGATCTGATTCGACCAGCTCTCCCGGAGCACCGGCGCTTTCAGCACGATCCGCAGGTAACGCATGTCCGCCGGGACGGGTTCTGCGTTGCACATGACGTAATGGTCGAATTCCGAACGGCGCACAAGTTCGAATCGAAGCGGCAGGCGAGTGAAGTTCCGGCCGTCCGGCGACCCCTCCAGTTCGTAGTAGTCGTTCAGGTCTTTGCCGCGATGCCGAAACCAGAAGTAGACGTCGGCCTTCACCTCTCCGAAGCGCGAATTGTCTCCGGCATGGAAGGTTCCGACCGGGCAGCGGCCGCCGTCGGCGCCGTCGGCGCTCAGCCGCCGTTCATCGATCTTCAGTCGGAGCGGGCAGCCGCCGAAATACTCCGCCGCATTGGAACTGTCCGTCGTGACGTACTCCGAAACCGTACCGGGCAGGATGCCGGCAAGCAGCTGTCCGCGCATCCGGCTGAAAAGCAGCGCCGCCGGTTTCTCCAGACGGAACGGTTCCTCCCGCCCGGCATGGACCGCCTCCAGCCGCACGTTCGACTTCATCACTTCGGCGATCATTTCGTCATAAGGGCGGTCCGTTCCGTCCACCAGCCCGAAGTTGAAGCTCTCCCCCACGGGCAGGCTGCGCATCATCACCGGCTGGTCGAAAAAGATGAAGTAGCCGAAACCGATGCACAGCGGATTCGCGGCCATCCGCTCGGTATAGTGGCGGTAAGCCAGTCCGCGGGAACGCTGGTCCCGGACGGTGCTGACCGAGTTGTAAGGACGCAATCCCCGCCGGTCGCAGACGAAGCTGAATTCGGTGAGGAAGACCGGGTTGTCCAACTCCCGGAGCCTCGGCATCAGCCCGGTCGACCACTGGGCATAAAGATCGTATTCGTTGAGCATGACCGCATCGGTGAACTCCGCCGCCGCATAGATCCATTCGTCGGACTGGCCCCGGCAATGCGATGCGCCGAACCACAGGTGCCCCGGATCGTATCTGCGGAAAAGCTCCCGGACGATCCGATGGTAGTGACGCGAAGCTTCCGTGATGAAATCCGCGACATCCTCCGCCGGAAGCGCGATTCTCTGCCGGTTTTCCAGCATCGCCCCGCGGCCGCCGGAGACGCGGAACAGTTCGGCGGCTTCCGCTTCTCCCCGGCGGCGGATCAGGAAATCGACCAGCGCCTGTTTCGACGCGACTGCGGGTTCGGCGGCCGCAAGTTCGTTCACGTCGCGCGCCTCCCAGCCGTTCTCGTTTTCCGTGGAGTAGGCGATCAGCATCGGATCGTCCCTGCGCCGGGCCGTCAGGGCGGCGACCTCCTTCCCGGCGGCAGCGGCGAAACCGGGGTCGTAAATGTCGATCCGGCGGCGCGGCAGACGCTTCACCGTGCGGAAAGTCCAATCCTCGACATACGGAAGGCCGAAGGTTTCGCCCCATCCCCATTTGGCAGTCGAGTTGAAGCCCCATGCGATCAGCCGCCTGCGGTTAACCTCCTTCGACTTCTCATAATAACCCGGTCCGTATTTTTTCTCCAGGTTGGCGGCGAGAAAATTGACCTTGCCGCCGGATATTCCGTCCGGCACGCGCTTCAGGTCCGGCAGTTCGAGAAATCCCTGCCGCGCGGAGCCGTCCGGTTCCTTCAGCGGAGATGAGTAACCGCCTTCACGATAACCGACCGCGTCGCAGCCGATGATGAAGCAGCGGTGTCCCTCCGGCGTGATCAGCCACCAGCGCCCGTCGATTTTCTTCTTGCGGAAGCGGCCTGTCGCCTCAAAGTCCCCGGCGTCGAGCCGTCCTCCGAAGCGGTCGAACCGGGCCGAATCAAACCCGGCATCGCGGATCAGCGGCCATTCGCGGGCGGCCTCGGCGCGGAGCTGTTCGTCGCAGGTGACTTTCCCCGGCCAATCCTCGCCGGTATACTGTCCGTAGCGGTCGACTTCCAGGGAGGGGGCGTCAGCCAGAAGCGTTCCGGCCACTCCGAGCATTGCGAAAATATATCGTTTCATCCGGAAAACCTCCCCGATTCAGTACGCCTGCACCACATTATTCTTGTGGACGACGGTAAACAGATTGACCGGTTCCGATTTCAGCTCGTTCACCCCCATCGGCTGAACGTGTCCGTCGAAGAAGCCCGGGTTGGCCCGGTCGCCGTGACGGGTGATCGCGGCAATCCTGTTGCTGCTCTCCTCCAGATAGGCGGTCGGCGAAAAGTTGTAGATGCCGTAGGTGAAATTGGCGGAATGGGCGGCAGTTGCGGCAGCGTCGATGAAAAAAACGGTTTTCGAGGGAGATTTCACATGCGACGGACGGAAGCAAGAGCGGCTCGGATCGTTATTGTCGAAGCTGACGCAGTTCCCGAGAATCCCGTTGTCATCCATGTAATTCTGATCTTTTCCGGCAGAATACATCGCATATGCGCCCCAGCAGGCGTTTACCTTGTTTGCGGGGATGGGGTCGCTCGGGCAAACCGCCGCCTTCCGCGTCAGGTAAGCCGGAAAAAACGGCCTCTCCAGGCCGGCCCAGCAGCCGTAATCCGCCGTATAAATCGCCGGCGTGCAGCCGAAGTCGTCCGCATACAGCGCCATTGCGGCCAGAAGCTGCCGGGTGTTGTTGACGCAGCCGGAAGAACGCGCCTTCTCCCGCGCCTGATTCAGCGCGGGCAGCAGCATCGAGGCCAGAATCGCGATGATCGCAATCACGACCAATAGTTCGACCAGAGTGAAATGTCTTCTCATCATGCTTTCTCCTGTGATGATTCCCGGGGTTGATAAATGCTTGTGCTGGCGCGTTTGACCAGCACGCTCGGAATAATCGTCTGCATCGGCGGCTTTTCACCGCGGCGGATCATGCCGTCGAGATATCGGACCGCGCATTCGCCGATCTCTTCGGCCGGCTGCCGGACCGAGGTCAGCTTCGGCGTAACCAGCGAGCAAAGCTCGTCGTCGTTGAAGCCGACAAGAGAAAAGTCCTCCGGGATGCGCCTGCGCCCGTCCCGCACCGCCGCAATGGCGCCGGGAGCGAGCTCATCCCACAGCAGCACCACCGCCGAGGGAGGATCGTCGACCGACATCAGCCGGTGCATGGCCGGATAAGCGTACAAATCGAGTCCCACGTCGGCTGGGCGCATATGAGCGAGCGGAGTTCCGAGCTCGGAGACATAATCCGGACGGTAGGCGATTCCGTAATCGGCAAGCGCCCGGCGATAGGCGTCGAAGCGCTCCCGGACCGACCTGACCGTCTCCAGGAATTCAAAGCCGCTGAGGATGAATCCGATCCGGACGTGCCCGAGCTCAATCAGATGGGAGACCGCCTCGTACATCGCCCGGCAGTTGTCGGTGGCCACCACCGGAATCGGCAGGCCGTCGATGCCGTTGTCCACACAGACCATCGGTATTTCGGCGGCGCATCGCCTCACAAGCTCCCGGTTGCTGAAATAAGGCAGCAGGATGATTCCATCGACCTTGTTGTTGCGGCAGCGGCGCAGGTATTCGGCCTCGCGCTCGGAGTCGTAGCGGGTGGCGCAGGCGATCATGGAATACCCGAGATTCGCGGCGGCGCGCTCCGCGCCGACCATCATCAGGTGGCCGATCGAATCCTGCAGATTGGAACAGATGTAAGCGATCTGCCGCCCCTGTTCGTCCGGCCGGCGCGCACGGCCGTGGGTGACGGCCACGAAGGTGCCTTTCCCCTGCACGGAATGGATGACGCCGCTGTGCTTCATGACGTCGAGCGCCTTAAGGACGGTCTGACGGGCGACGCCGAAGCGTTTCGCCAGCTGCTGTTCGGTTGGAATCCGTTCGCCGGCGGCAAAAACGCCGGAGGTGATTTCCTCCGACAGCTCCCGGCAGATTTCCCTGTATTTCGGTTGTATGGACATATCCGCTCTCCCTTTGGCTTCTGCCTTAATTATGAAAAAGAAATCGGCCGGGTGCAAGAAAAACGGCGTTTTTTTTGAACAAATCCGCCTCCTCCGCCAAAATTTGTACATACAACCCGGCGGGCGGCATCCGCCGGCCGGAACCGTTCCCGGAAGCCCTTCGTCCTCCGGCGGACAAAAGGATTTTCCGCCGGTCCGGCCAATTTGCGTTTTTTAGTCCGGAGTGCCGTTAAAAAAACTTGATTATCTCATAAAATCAACTATATTACCCAAGTAACTTAATAGTCTGGTACCGGTAAGTGTGAAGTGGGTGCAGCTCTGCCCGCTTTTTTATTTTGCGGAACAAGGCTCTCGGCCGGATGATATGGGAGAACTCCCCCGGATGTGGGGAAAATGCAATGGGAGGGTTGATATGGGAAACGAGTTGCTTCAGATTCTCGACTACATCGAGCAGGAGCGCGGAATCAGCCGCGACAGCTTGATTCGCGCTTTGGAAAATGCCATTCTGATCGGGTCGCGCAAAAGCATCCACCCGGCCAACGAGCTGAAGGTCAAGATCGACCCGGCGACCGGGGCGATCCGCGCCTGGGCCATGCTCGAGGTCGTGGAGGAAAATCCGACCTGCGACCAGCTCGTCGTCGCCCGCGCCCGGGAGCGTTTCCCGGACGTGAAGCTCGGCGACATCGTCGAGTGGGAGGTCACGCCGCACAACTTCGGCCGCATCGCGGCGCAGACCGCGCGGCAGGCGATGATCCAGCAGCTGCGCAAGGCGGAGAAGGAGAACGTCCAGGACGAGTTCGCCGACCGGGTCGGCACGATTCTGAACGGCATCGTCCGCCGTTTCGACGCGGGCAGCATCATCATCGACTTCCAGCGCGCCGAGGGGATCATGCCCGCCAAGGAGAAGGTCCACGGCGAACAGTACCAGCCCGGCGAGCGGATCAACGCCTACCTGCAGAAGGTCGACATCAACACGGCGGGGCCGAGCCTGATCGTTTCGCGCGCCTGCCCCGAATTCGTCCTCAAACTCTTCGAGCGCGAGGTCAGCGAAATCCATGACGGCGTCGTGGTCATCAAGGGAATCGCGCGCGAGGCGGGCAACCGGACCAAGGTCGCCGTCATGAGCACCGACCCGCGGGTCGACCCGGTCGGCTCCTGCGTCGGCGTCCGCGGCAACCGCGTGCGCAACATCACCGCCGAGCTCGGCATGGAGCGGATCGACATCGTCCCGTGGGATGCCGACATCCGCAAATATGCGACAAACGCGCTGCTGCCCGCCAAGGTGCAGTCGGTCGAAGTCAACGAAGAGAAGCACGAGCTGGTCGTCCGGGTCACCGAGGAGCAGTCGAAACTCGCGTTCGGCAAGAAGGCGCAGAACGTCCGGCTCTGCTCGAAGCTGATCGGCTGGAACATCACGATCCAGAATGAGGAGCCGAAGGACGAGAAAGGCTCGATCCGCGACCAGCTCCGCCAGGCGGCGGCCAGGCTCGCGGCCGACCTCGACATCTCGGAGAAAACCGCGAATCTGCTGATCAGCAACGGATACGTTACCGTGGACGGCGTGAAGGAGGCGGGGCGCGACACGCTTCTCGAGCTTGAAGGCGTCGATGCGGAGGAAATCAACCATGCGTTTGAACATCTCGACGCGTAAGTGCTGCCGCAACAGGAGGATTTGAAATTGGGTAAGATTCTTAAAGTAAAGGACATCGCAAAGCAGTACGGCGTCCCGGCAAAATCAGTGATCGAAGAACTCGCCGGTCAGGGAATCGAAGCGGACGACGCCGAAAACAGCGTCATTCCGGACGATATGATCGAACTGGTCGAGATGTATTTCGCCGACCTCTACGATCAGGACAGCGAACCGGCCGCGGCCGCCGACAAGAAACCGGCCAAAAAAGGCGGCAAGAAACCGCCGGCCGGGCGCAGGGAAGAGCACGGCGGCGACCGCGGCAAAGGCAGTCCGCACAAGGGCGGGCGGCCGCAGCCGGCCGCAGTTTCTTCCGCACGTGCCGCGGGCGGGAAGGTCACGCTGCCTGCGCCGATCATCGTCAAGGCGCTGGCCGAAGCGGTCGGCAAGAAGCCGAATGAACTCATCACCGACCTCATCAAGCTCGGCGAACTCGCCGGCATCAATCAGCCGATCAGCGAGGCGAACGCGCGGAAGCTCTGCGCCTCCTACGGCTACGAGCTCGAAATCGGCGCCGCGCCGAAACCGGCTCCGGCGCCGGCGGCCCCCGCCAAGCCGAAGCCGGAGGACAACCCGGCCAACCTGAAGGAACGGCCGCCGGTCGTCACTTTCATGGGTCATGTCGACCACGGCAAGACCTCGCTGCAGGACGCCGTCCGCCACACCCATGTGACGGCGCAGGAAGCCGGGGCGATCACGCAGCATATCGGCGCTTCGACCGTCACTCACAACGGCAAGCCGATCACGTTCATCGACACCCCGGGACACGCGGCTTTCACGAACATGCGCGCCCGCGGTGCAAACCTGACCGACATCGTCGTTCTGGTCGTCTCCGCGACAGAGGGCTTCAAGCCGCAGACCGTTGAGGCGATGAACCACGCCAAGGCGGCCAAGGTTCCGATCATCGTGGCCATCAACAAGATCGACCTGCCGGAAGCCGATCCGGACAAGATTCTGCTCCATATGCAGCAGAACGGCCTCACCAGCGAAGACTGGGGCGGCGACGTCGGCACCGTCCGCGTTTCAGCCAAAACCGGCCAGGGACTCCCGGATTTGCTGGACCGCATCCTGCTCGAAGCGGAGATCCTCGAGCTCAAGGCCAATCCGAAACGGCGCGCGGCCGGAGCCGTGCTCGAAGCGCAGATGGAGGTCGGTCTCGGCCCCACGGCGAGCGTCCTGGTGCAGGACGGCACGCTGCATGTCGGCGACACGATTCTCTGCGGAGAGCATTACGGCCGGATCCGCACGCTCATCAACGACAAGGGCGAGCGCGTCAAGACGGCGGGGCCGAGCGTTCCGGTGAAGGTGGTCGGGCTCTCCGGCGTTCCCGAAGCGGGCGACCGGCTCGAGATCTTCGAATCCGAGAAAGCGGCGCGGGCCGAGGCGCAGGAGCGGGTCGCCGCCAAACGCGGCAACATGCTCGCCACCAGCGCCATCGCAACAGCGGAGGACCTGTTCAGCAAGCTCAACAGCAATAACCAGAATTCGCTGAACATCATCATCAAGTCCGACGTGAAGGGGTCGGGCGAAGCGATCGCCCACTCTCTCGCCGAGCTCCCGCACGAGAAGATCAAGGCGGAAGTCGTGGCCAATGCGGTCGGCCCGATCAGCGAAAACGACATTTCGCTCGCCGCGGCGACGAACTCAATCGTGGTCGGCTTCCACGTCCGGGTCAATCCGGGCGTGAACGAGATGGCGAAGAAGCAGAAGGTCGAAATCCGCCTGTACAGCATCATCTACGAGCTGCTCGAGGACATCACCGATGCGCTCGCCGGCAAACTCGAGCCGGAAAAGCGCGAGAAACCGATCGGCGAAGCGAAGATCCTGCAGATCATCGAACTCTCGAAGGGGCCGAAAATCTGCGGCTGCATGGTTGAATCCGGTTCGGTCCGGGTCGGCGCCAAGGCACGGGTCCGGCGCGACGGCGACCTCATCTACAACGGGGAAGTCGCGAGTCTGCGCCGCTTCAAAGACGACGTGAAGGAGGTGAAGGCGGGCCTCGAATGCGGCATCCGCCTCGACAACTTCGCCGACTTCCTGGTCAACGACGAAATCGAAATTTACGAAATCGAGCTCAAGAAAGCGACTCTCTGAATATGGCGGAAAAAGTAGACCGTTTAACCCGGGTCAACGCGCTGCTGAAGCGCGAGTTGGCCGAGGCGATCGAACGGGATCTCGTGATCCCGTCCGGCATGCTCGTATCGGTGACGGAGGTCAACGTCAGCGTAGACCTCCGCAACGCGACCGTTTATGTCAGCATCTTCGGCGGGAAAGCCTCCGACCGGCAGGCGGTCATGCACGGGCTGGCCGAGGAACGGCTGAACCTGCAGTCCCGTCTCGGGCGCACGCTCGCTTTCAAGCATACGCCGGTGCTGGACTTCCGGCTCGACACTCGCACGGAAAAGGGCGACCGGGTGCTGGAGCTGCTCCAGCAGGCCGAAAGGGAGGAATCCGGGCGCGATGAGTGAAACGATCTCCCTCCCCGAAGCGGCGAAACTGCTGCAGGAAAAAGAGCGGATCCTGATTCTGACGCATGAACGCCCCGACGGCGACGCATTCGGGTCCGCGCTCGGGATGCAGGAGTTCCTGCGCGACTGCTGCGGCAAGCGGGCCGAGGCGTATCTCCCCGCTCCCCCCGCGTCGCGCTACGCGGAGCTGATCGGTTCCTGCAAGCAGACGCTGACGCCGGAGGAGCTCGGCAATTACGACCTGATCCTGCTGCTCGACTGCGCGAACCGGGAGAGGATCGCCTGCGGTCCCGCAATCGGGAGCGCCTCGCTGCCGGGGCTGGAAACGCCGCCGATGCTGAATGTCGACCACCATGTCGGCAACAATGTCGGCGCGCGCTGGAACCTCGTGATTCCGGACGCGGCGGCGGCGAGCCAGATCGCGGCCGAAATCGCGCTCGAATTTCCGTGCCGCATCCAGCCCCGCCCGGCCACGCTCTGGCTGCTCGGAATCCTGACCGACACCGGTGCCTTCCGTTTCTCGAACACGCTCGGGCGCACGCTCCGGGTGGCGGCCGAGCTGCTCGACTGCGGCGCCGATCTCGAAGGAGTGGTCAACGCGGCCTACTATTCGAAGCCGCTCCGCCAGCAGCGGTTCGAGGTCGAGCTGCTCGAAACGCAGGAGCGGGTCGCGCTGGACGGCCGGTACATCTACGCCTATATTCCGGACGAACTGTTCCGGAAGTACGACTTCGACATGCGCGACGGCGAAGGGCTGATCGAACTCCTGCGCGAGGTGGCCGGAACGAAGATCGTCGCACTCTTCTACCGGAAGGGCGACAGCTTCAAGGTTTCGCTCCGCAGCAAGGACCAGCGTTATCCGGTCGGTCCGCTGGCGCGCGCCCTCGGGGGCGGCGGCCACGACATGGCGGCCGGCATCACGCTCACCGGGATGAATCACGAAGAGGTAGAAGCGCTGCTGCTCGAAAAGGCGGCCGCGCTGCTGGACCAGGATGCAAAACAGGATTAGGAATTCATGCGATACAACCCTTCCAAACACCGGTTGCCGCCGTTTCACACCAGCGGAGTGCTGCTGGTCGACAAGCCGTTGGAGTGGACCAGCTTCGATGTGGTGAACTTCGTGCGCTCCCGCTTCAATATCCCGAAAGTCGGCCATTGCGGGACGCTCGACCCGGCCGCGAGCGGGCTGCTCGTGCTCGTGCTCGGCAAGTTCACGCAGCTCTCCTCGAAATTCAGCGGGGAGGACAAGGTCTACGAGGCGAAGCTCCAGCTCGGGCTGGAAACCGACTCCGGCGACCTGGATGGCGAAGTGATTTCCACGCGCGACTGGTCCGCCGTGACGCCGGAGCTGCTGCGTGAGACGCTGGCCGGTTTCGTCGGCGAGCAGCTCCAGACGCCGCCGATGGTTTCGGCCGTCAAGAAGGACGGAAAAAAGCTCTATGAGCTGGCCCGCCAGGGAGTCGAAGTCGAGCGCGAGGCGAAGCCGATCACGATTTTCTCGATCGACGTCACGAAGCTTGAACTGCCGTTCTGCGAATTCACCATGCGCTGTTCGAAAGGGACCTACGTCCGTACGCTCTGCTCCGATCTCGGCAGAAAGCTCGGCTGCGGCGGGACGCTGGCCGGACTGCGCCGCACGGTGAGCGGGCAGTTCGGCATCGGAGACGCGATCACCGTCGATCAGCTGAAGGAGTTCGAACAGGCTGACCTTGAAATCCATGTCCGCAAATTTCTTTTTGAACGCCTCTCCAAAATCGCGGGGGTGAACCATGGCTGAATCCGACTTTACGATCGGCGACATCGAATCGGCGATCGACAGCTGCCTGCGGCGGAATTCCGATGTTCCGGTCACTGCCGGAACGGTCATCAGACAGCTCGGCGGGCGGAAAACCAAAGCCCTGGCCGACCGGATCGACCGGACGCTGACCGGAGACGACCGTTTCTTCGACGACGGCAAAGGGAATTTCACCTCCCGCGCCGCGTTTTTCCGCAATTACGAATTTGTCCTGACGCCGGACGAGTGGGAGATTCAGGAGGGCATCCTGTTCCCCGGCCACCGCTTCGCGGCCTATGTGAGTCCCGCCGTGTTCCCGTCCGAAACCAAGCTCTGCGGCCCGGACGGCAAGCCGTTTGCCGCAAAGCAGATCAACGTGCCGGTCTCGCAGGTGTTCCATTACCACCTCCTGCTCGGTTCGGAGCAGCTGTTCGACTTTTTCACGGCCGAGTCCGCCGCGAACGCGAATCTTTCGCGCCGGCCGCAGCCGACCGACCTTGTGACATTGAACGTTTTCGACCTGGCGGATTTCTACCGCAAACACAAATTCACCGCCGGGGATGCGCTTCTCTGCCGGGTGGACGACTGGTGCGACGGCCGGGTGACGGCCGCCTTCCTGCCGGCCGACGACCGGAAGGAATCCGACCTGAAGAAATGGATCGCGGCATACGAAAAGGCGCTGGACCCCGTATTCGACCGTTTCGAATCGTATCCGGAAATTCCGGAGCAGCTCGCCTATGCCTGCTTCACCGGTGCGGGGGAACTGCCGGAGGCCGGAAAGTCGGCCTCGCTCGACGAATTCGTCCGCCGGACCAATCAGGTCGAGATCAATTTCGATTCGGACCACACCGTTCTGGCGAAGCGGCAGGCCGAGCCGGACGACTATCCGGTCGAGCTGCCGGAGGGCGTCCTGCTTTCGCGCGGCGAAACCGGTGAAATCGGCTCCCTGCTGCGTGAGATCGGTTCCCCGCTGACGCCGATCGAGGTGGACAGCTATATTCTCGACTGCTGCTATGCGCGCGAACTCGATTTCGAGGAGTTCTTCGCGCGGGCTTTCGGCCGGGAGAAGCTGAAGTTCGTCGACGAGGGACAGCAGGCCGTCTTTTACAACTACGTCGAAGAGCGCTTCGAAGAGCTGACCGAAACCTACAACCGGGTGGACGACGAACCGAAAGCTCCGCTGCGTTCGACGATCCTCGAACTCGTAGACGACCGCCTCGCCTTCTTCGACTTCCTCAGTTCGATCGACAAATCCGCCTCGGAACTGTCGCAGGATGACCTGAAGGAACTCGCGGCGCTCTCGATGCAGCTCGATGAAGTTCTGAAACTGCTGAACGATCCGGGCTACACGCCGGACGCCGGCGACCTCGACCGCCTGGCCGAAACCGTCGAGCTGCGCACCGACGAGCAGGAAGCTCTCATTGCGCGGTTGACCGACCGGTTCGAAAGCGGTCCGAACCAATAAGCAACAACCTCAGGAGAGAGATCAATATGAGTCAAAGGATGCTGGCAAGCGGCAACGAAGCGATTGCGATGGCCGCGTTCGACTGCGGCGTGCATCTCGGGGTGGGCTACCCCGGGACCCCGTCGTCGGAAATTCTCGAAAACTTCAGCGCGATCGGCGGCAGCGCCGAATGGGCGCCGAACGAAAAGTGCGCGCTTGAAGTCGGAATCGGCGTCGCGTTCGCGAACGGCCGCTCCCTGGTCACCATGAAGCATGTCGGCGTCAACGTGGCGGCCGACCCGCTGTTCACGATCGCCTATTCCGGAACTCCCGGCGGCCTCGTGCTGGTCAGCGCCGACGATCCCGGCATGGCCTCGAGCCAGAATGAGCAGGATAACCGCCGCTATGCGGTCGCCGCCGGTGTGCCGATGTTCGAACCGGCCGACTCGCAGGAGTGCTACGACTTCCTGATCCGCGCCTTTGAAATCTCCGAACAGTTCCGCCGTCCGGTGCTGTTCCGGGTCACCACGCGGGTCTGCCATTCCAAGTGCATCCTGACCCGCCGCGGCGGAGTCGAGCCGCGCGCGACGCATTTCGACAAGGACCCGAAAAGCAATGTCATGATCCCGGCCTACGCCCGGATCGCGCACCGCAAACTGCGCGCGTCTCTGCATGAGCTTGAGGCGCTGAACGAAAAAGGCGAATTCACGAAGGAGATCCGGAAGTCGGACGAGCTCGGTATCATCACCTCCGGCATCAGCTTCCAGCATGTCCGCGACGCGGCGCCCGAAGCTTCGGTGCTGAAGATCGGCTTCACCTATCCGCTGCCGATGCAGACCATCCGCCGTTTCGCGGAATCGGTCAGGCGCTGCGTCGTCGTCGAAGAGGGCGACCCGATGCTCGAGGACGCGATCAGGGCCGCCGGAATTCCGGTCGAGGGCAAGGCCGAGATGTTCCGGTTCGGGGAGCTCAATGTGAACCGCGTCCGCAAACTGCTCGCCAACGACCTCACGCCGGAGGCGCAGCCGCCGGCCGGCAAGCCGCCGCAGCTCTGCGTCGGCTGTCCGCACCGCAAGGCGTATGAACTGCTGCGTGACCTGAACTGCATCGTCTCCGGCGATATCGGCTGCTACACGCTCGGCGTGCTGCCGCCGTTTGAAGCGGTCGACACCTGCGTCTGCATGGGCGCGTCGATCACGGTCGGGCTCGGGCTGCGCAAGGCGCTGCCCGAGGCCGAAGCGCGCCGCGTGGTCAGCGTGATCGGCGATTCGACTTTCATGCACACCGGCGTCAACGGCATCGTCGAGATGGTCTACAACCGCCCGGCGACCGGGCACGTGGTCCTGATCCTCGACAACAGCACAACCGCGATGACCGGGCTTCAGGAGCATCCCGGCACCGGCCGGAAACTCGACCATACCCCCTGCCCGACACCGGTCTCGATCGAAGAGACGGTCAAGGGAATCGGCGTCGACAACGTCGACGTGATCGACGCGGTGCTCGACGGCAGGGGATTCGAGGAACTGCTGAAGAAGCGGCTCGCCTCGAACGACACGAGCGTCATCATCTGCCGCCGCCCGTGCATCCTGGCCGCGGTGAAGATCAAGTCCTACGGGGAGAAAAACTGATATGGCGAAAACAACGAATATCACCGTCTCCGGCCTCGGCGGCCAGGGGGTGCTGAAGGTGACCGACATCCTTGCGGAGGTCCTGTTCCGCGCGGGTTACGACGTCAAGAAGAGCGAAGTCCACGGCATGAGCCAGCGCGGCGGCTCGGTTTCGAGCGAAGTCCGTTACGGCGAAGAGGTTGCCAGCCCGATGGTGCCGGAAGGCGAAAGCGATTTCCTCATCGTGCTCGAACCGACCCAGATCGAGGTGAATCTGCACAAGCTCAAAGCGGGCGGCGTGCTCATCACGACCGACGACGTGCCGACGGACAGGCTCAAGACGCCGAAAGCGCTGAATACGATGATGCTCGGCGCGCTTTCGGCGAAAATGCCCGATATCGGCGAGGAACTGTTTCTCGAGGTGCTGAAAGCGTTCCTGCCGGAGAAGCTGCATGAACTCAACATCGAAATGTTCCGGCTCGGCCGGCAGGGATAATCAACAGGGAGGTGCTCTATGCCGATTCAACAGTTGTCATTGTTCGTGGAAAATCGCCCCGGCAGCCTCAGCGCGGTCTGCAAGGTTTTGAAGGAGAACAATCTGTCGATCCGCACCCTGTCGCTGGCCGACACGCAGCAGTTCGGGATTCTCCGGCTGCTGCTGAAGGAGCACGAACAGGCCAAGGCGGCGCTCGAAAAAGCCGGCTTCATCGTCAAGGAAACCGAAGTCCTCGCGCTCGAAGTGCCGGACTGTCCCGGCGGACTGGCGGATATTCTCGCCATTCTCGACAGGCACGAGCTGTCGGTCGAGTATATGTACGCCTTCACCTTCGGCATGGATGACAAGGCGGTCATCGTCTTCCGGTTCGAAAATCCGGCCCATGCGGTCGAGGAACTGAAGGATGAACCGATCAAACTCGTGAAAGCCTCGGAGCTGTTCCGGTAATTTTTTAAAGAAGAAGTTTCAAAATGTCTGAGTTCGTAGTACCCAACCGGATTTATGATCCGGAGGCGGAGTGCATGCCGCGCGACGAGCGCCGGAAACTGCAGGCCGCCGGCCTTCGCCGCACCGTGGAGCAAGCCGGGAAGATCCCGTTTTACCGCAGCAGGTTCGAAGAGTTGAAGGTGACGCCGGAGTCGATTCAGTCTGTCGACGACCTCAAGCGCCTGCCGTTCACGACCAAGCAGGATTTGCGCAACGCGTATCCGTTCGGCTTCTTCGCGGTGCCGCGCGCCGAGCTGGCGCGGATTCACGCCTCGAGCGGAACCACCGGCAAGCCGACCTTCGTCGGCTACACCCGGCGCGACCTCGACCTCTGGTCGCGGCTCTGCGCGCGCTTCCTGGTGGCGGGCGGGCTGACGCCGGACCAGCTCGTGCAGGTGTCGTTCGGTTACGGACTCTTCACCGGCGGCTTCGGGCTGCATGCCGGAATCGAGCGCGTCGGCGCCGCTGTGCTGCCGGCCTCGAGCGGCAACACCCAGCGGCAGATCCTGCTGCTGGAGGACGCCGGCATCAACACGCTGATCTGCACGCCTTCCTACGCGCTGAATCTCGCGGAGACCATCACCGCCATGGGCAAGAAGGGCAAGCTTGCGCTGCGCTACGCCCACCTCGGCGGCGAACCGTGGACCGAGGAGATGCGTGCGGGAATCGAGGAAGAGCTCGGCATCCGGGCATTCAACAACTACGGGCTCTCCGAGATCATCGGCCCCGGCGTCTCCGGCGAGTGCGCGGCCCGCTGCGGCATGCACATTCAGGAGGATCAGTTCATCGTCGAGTGCCTGGACCCCGAAACGCTCGAGCCGGTCGCCGAAGGCGAACAGGGCGAACTCGTCATCACGAGCCTCAATAAGGAGGCGTGCCCGATCATCCGCTACCGCACCCGCGACCTTGCCCGGCTCGACCGCGGGAAATGCGCCTGCGGACGCACAACCATGCGCATGAGCCGCATCCGCGGCCGTTCGGACGATATGATGATCATCCGCGGCGTCAACGTCTTCCCGACCCAGATCGAAGAGGCGCTGCTCCGGGTGGACGGCACCGCGCCGCACTTCATGATCGAATTGTCGCGCCCCGGCAACCTCGACGAAGCGGCGATCAAGGTCGAGATCCGCCAGCAGGATTTTTCGGACAAGATGGAAGCGATGCACAAGCTCCGCGACCGGATCGCCCGCGAGGTCTCCGCCATCACCGGGCTCCATTTCAACATCGAGCTTGTGGAGCCGAATACGCTGGAACGCTTCACCGGCAAGGCGAAGCGGGTGATCGACAACCGCAAACTCAACGACTGAGGCGAAGCATGAAACTCCCGACATGGTGGAAACGCTGTTTTCCGGCCCTTCTGTCGGCGGCCGGCATGTTTGTGCTCGCCGGCTGCGTCTCCGCTCCCCATACCGGGCGGACGCAGCTCATGTTCTACAATGAAAGCGACGACATCGCCTCCGGCGAAGAGGCGTGGCAGCAGGTCAGGGCGCAGGAAAAGGTCTCTTCGAATGCGGTCTATACCGCCGCGCTGAACCGGGTCGGCCAGAACATCGCCGCCGCCGCAAACAAGCCGGCCTACGAGTGGGAATTCGTCGTATTCGACTCCGACGAGGCGAACGCGTTCGCCCTCCCCGGCGGCAAGGTCGCGGTCTACTCGAGCCTGTTCCAGCTCTTCGACAACGACGCTGAGCTCGCAACCGTAGTCGGCCACGAAGTCGCTCACGCGCTCGCGCGGCACGGCATGGAACGCAGCAGCCAGTCGACCATGCAGGCCTGCGGAGGCGTCTTGGTCGAACTCCTGCTCGGACAGGACTGGGCGCCCGCCTACCAGACCACCAGCACGCTGCTCGCCATGCTGCCGTACAGCCGCACACAGGAGCTTGAAGCCGATTACCTCGGACTGATCCTGATGGCGCAGTCCGGCTACGATCCGCAGGCCGCGATCACCTTCTGGGACAAATTCCGCAAGCTCAGCCAGGTCGGCGTGGTCGGCGAATTCCTCTCGACCCACCCGGACGGCGACAACCGTCTTGAAAAACTGAAGAAAGCGCTGCCGGAGGCACAGGCCGAGTACCGCAGATCAAAGCAGCTCGGCACCGGCCAACGGTACACGCGGCAGAAGTAGATCCGCCCGCCGCCTCCGCCGCCGGTTCGGGATTCCAGCCGCAAAAAAGCCGGACTCCCCTCCCCTTCAAGGAGTTCCGTCCGGCGGTGATTTTCCCTGTTTTTCAGCTGGGAAAGCCCAAGATATTGTCCATCAGGTTGTTAATAACTTCACAGTTGTTTGAGGGGGGGTGTCAGGCCGCCGAAAGCAGTTATCAACAGAAAACGTCAAGTTATTAACAACCGGCTGTTACTTTCTGCAACGGTAGACGAAAGCGGGCGGAATGTTTTTCCAGACGACGGGGCTGATTTCGACTTCGCGGAACACTTCACCGAGCAGGCGGCGAAAGCGCTGGCCGTTCGGAAACATCAATCCCTGCAGATAGGCGAATGTCGTAAAATAGCCGCCCGGCGCGATATGCTCGGCCACAGCATCGAGAATATTCCGCTGCAGCCGGGAGGAAAAATTCGCCCAGGGCAGCCCGGAGATCACGGCATCCGGATTCGGCAGGGAGTGCCGGGCGAGAATCTCCCCGATCCCGGCGGCGCTGTCATTGCAGACCGTAACCTCGGGAAACGCCTTGCGCAAATGTTCGCAGAGAGTCTGATCCAATTCAATGGCAATCAATTTTGCATTCGGCGACATGCACCGGACGATTTCGCGGGTGATCACGCCGGTCCCGGGGCCAAGCTCAACAATCACATCGGCCGTGTCGACACCGATTTCGGAGACCATCGTGCTGCACAACGCGCGGGACGAAGGACACAACGCTCCGACCTGGACCGGGTTGCGCAAAAAGCGTCGGAATAGAACATTCTTGCTCATCACTACCATACCTCTTTATAACGCCCGGCCGCTCCCGGCAGCCGGAAAACAGATTGCCTGAACATCATTGACAAAGGCGGAACGGCTTTCCGCCTCCACCGGGAATTTCCGCTTCCTGTCGCCGCGGGCGATGAATACGACGTCGGGACGGTCCGGATTCAACAGCAGGGCAGCCAGCTCCGCCTTGCTCATGCGGACCGGAACCTCGCCCGCCTGTTTGGCCCGGGCGATTCCGTATGAGAGTTCTCCTTCCGACTCATACAGCCGGGCGTCCGGCCGGTGATACACCCACGCCACGGCATGAATCATGCTCGGATGCGTGATGAAAACCGCGGTAGCAGGATCGAAGCCGAGCTTTTCCGGAAACGAGCGGAGCGCCGACGCCGGCGCCTTGCTCTCCAGCAGCTCCGCCGGTATCGCCCAGCCGCCGACCAGAACGATCAGGCCGATCCCGGCGAAGAACAGGTAAAAACGGGTCCGCCAGACATAACGCCGGCTGAACAGCAGAAGGCCGCCGGAGAGCAGCCCGCAGATCCCGAGCAGTCCGACGACGATCCGCCGCGACGAAAACTGCGGAATCAGGTCGCCGAACGCAATCACCAGCACCCCGAGCCCCGCCACCAGCAGCAGCCCCCCCCAGACGGACATGACGACGCTGAACGCGCGGTGCGTCCCTCCGGTGCGGAAATAAGCCGCGATGCCGCCGGCACCGAGCACTGCCAGAAACGGGAAGCACGGCAGGATGTAAGTCGGCAGCTTGCCGCTCGAAATCGAGAAAAACAGAAACGGCAGAACCACCGCGCAGAGGCAAAACCGGTTGAGCGGACTCCGGAAAAACGTCTTCCGCTCCCCGCGAATGCCAGGAATCGCCGCGGAAAGCAGGAGGCCGGCCGGAAAGATGCCGCCGACCAGAAACGGAATCAGGAACCAGAACGGCTCCGGATGCTGTTCGCCGCTGTCCGAAAAGAAGCGCTGCAGATGCTCGACCACCACAAAATAACGCCAGTAGTCTCCATCGGCGCGATGCACCGCCAGCGCCCACGGCGCAATGACCGCGAGCGCCACGGCAAGCGGAATCCACGGCAGGATCAGAAACTCCTTCCAGCGCCGTTCCCAAAGCAGGAAACCGGTCACGGCGAGCGCCGGAACCACGAAGGCGAGAAATCCTTTGGTCAGGAATGCAAAGGCGGCAAAGAAGCCGCAGATCACAAGCAGCGCCGCCTTCCGCCGCGTGAAGCGCGGCTCCACCGCCGCCAGGAATGCCGTGCACGACACGCCGGTGACGAAGCCGGTCAACTGGCTGTCCAGCACGGCAAAAGTGCCGATGCCGTATGCCATCCCGAACGTCAGATACAGCATGGCCGCCAGTGCGGCTATCTTCTCGTCATGCAGAGTCTGCTGAATCAGCAGCGCGGCGAGCAGCGCGGCGAGCCCAGCCCCGAGCGCAGCCGGGAGACGCAGCGCAAAAGCATTCTCGCCGAACACTTTGAAGCAGCCTGCCGTCATCCAGTAGCCCATGACCGGCTTTTCAAAATAGCGCATATTGACCAGATGCGGCGTCACGTAGTCGCCGCGGTCGATCATCTCGCGCGGAATCTCCGCATAACGGAACTCGTCGGGGGTGACCATCGGCCGGCCGGCCAGCGGCAGCAGATAGGCGACAATGAAAAACACGCCAACCAGAGCGTAGTACTTCATGGATGTTTCTCTCCTTTCGGTCGGTAATGAACCAGAAATAAATCACCGGAACGGCGGTAGGATTTCTCCGGCGAAGCAGGCATTTCGCGCGCCCGCTTTTCAGAGCCGGTCACAACGAGAATCGGCCGTTCTGTCTTCCGGACCAGCTCCGCCAGAGCGTCCTTCGTATAAAATCTCCCCTCCCCTTCCGGGCGGTCGAGACCGTAAGCGAGTTCCCCCTTCTTGTAGTAGACGCCGATATCGGAGCGGCGGAATGTCCACGCCGCGACGACCGCCATGCGGTCGTCGGCCAGAATCAGCGTGTCGGGGGTCAGGAATTTCCCGGCATTGCGGGCGAGGAAATCGACCGGAGCGATCTCCCGCACCAGGTGGTGCGGAATGGAGACCGGGTAAGCCAGCGCCGCAAAACCGACCGCAACGCAGACGCAGGTGAACTTATATACGGGCTCGCGCGCCTCCTTCGCCATCCAGATCCAGAGCAGAAACACCATGAGCGCGATGACCGGCAGAAAGAAATTCTCCCCGCGCCAGAAGAGCAGATAATGCTGCGGAATTTTACCCGGCACAAACAGATTGAACGCCTGCACCGCAAACAGCACCACCAGCGCCGGCAGCAGGCAGCGGAACAGAATCCGCAGCGCCCAGTCCGCCTCGCGGAACGTTTTGCCGGTTTCCGCATAGCGGACGAGCCCCCAGGCGATCAGCACGGCGTAAGCCGGAAAACAGGGCAGCACGTAAGTGGCCAGCTTGCCGCTCGACACCGAGAAAAAGAGCAGCCAGACACCGCCCATGCAGGCCGCATAGCGCAGCAGCGGATTCCGGAAAGCCTCTCTCGCCCGGCCGCGATAGCCGAGCCAGATCGCCGGAACGAAAAGCAGCCAGGGCAGCAGCCCGCCGATCACGACCGGCAGGAAAAACCAGAACGGCTGACTGCGGTCGTCATTCGCGCCGCGGCCCGAAAAGAAACGCTGAAAGTGTTCGACTCCCAGAAACTGAGGCCAGAAATCCGGGTCGGCCCGGTGCACCATGATTGACCACGGCGCCAGCACGAGCAGCGCCGCTGCGAGCGGAATCCACGGCAGAAACAAGATCCGCTTCCACTCCTTCTGCCAGATCAGGAACGGCACCACGGCAAGGACAGGCAGCACAAAGCCGAGCAATCCCTTGGTCAGAAAGGCCAATCCCGTCCCGACGCCGGCAAGCGCCAGATACCCGGCCAGCTTCCAGCGGGACTTCTCCGTCCAGGCGAAATAGAACATGCTCATGGTCAAAGTAACGAAAAAGCTGAACTGGGCGTCGAGGACGCCGTAGGTGCCGACCGCGAAAACAAGGCCGGAAAGCAGAAAGACGACTGCCGCAACCCGGCCGATTTTCTCCTCATCCGCCCGGCGGCAGAGCAGCCAGAGCAGCCCGGCGGAGAGCAGCGTCCCGAGCGCGCCCATGAAGCGGACGGCCCCCGGCACCTCCCCGAAACATTTCATTGCCGCGGCATTCAGCCAGTAGCCCATGACCGGCTTTTCAAAATACGGCAGTCCGTTCAGAGTCGGAACGATGAAGTCACCGCTTGCGATCATTTCACGCGGAATTTCCGCATAACGCGTCTCATCGGGGATAAAAAAAGGCCTCTGCCAGATCGAGCCCAGATAAAGCAGCACGAAGCACGCGATCACCAGAAGCGGATAATATTTTTTCATAACCTGAGCCGGTCTCCCCGGCAATGTATTCCCCTTTGTCAAACCCAGTCATTCAGGCGCGTCCCCCGGAACAGGCGAAAATGGTCGGGGTGGAGGGGATCGAACCCTCGACTTTCTGCTCCCAAAGCAGACGCGCTAAGCCACTGCGCTACACCCCGGCGACCTGATTCATTCCATAAAATACTACCGGAAAGCCCATTAGTCAAAGGATTCATGCGAGATTAACCGTATTTTTCATCCGGAAAGCGCGTTCCATTCCCCGCCCCGGACGATTTTCCGGAAAACATCGCAGAAGCGCTTCGTTTCCCCGCGGCAATTCACTTCGTGCCAATGCTGCCGGTACGAAATCAGGAAAACAGCGCAACTGCCGGAGTGTTTCCGACAGGTCCGCGTCCGCACGCAAGTGCAACCCGAATTCGATGGAGAAAAGACCGTTCAGGAGCTTCGCGGGAAATGCAGCGGGCGCAAAGTCAGCTCCAGAACCGGGTGGAGCCAGGAAATCCGGGCGGGAATCTCCTGCCGTTTCCAGACGATATCCGGTTCGGAGTTCTTCCACAGCGGACGGAACCTGACCAGTTCGCCCTCCGGCCGGTATTCGCGCAGAAGAAAGCTTCCATCCCGCAAAGCGATCAGATTCAGTGAGTTCGGCTCCGGATACCGTCCGCTTTCGAGCAGGATGATGCTGCCGGCCGTCAGGCCGATCTTCTCCTGTTCGGCCCCCACCCGGAGCGCGCAAAGACCGGTTCCGGACAGAGCCTCCGTTCTCCGTTCCGACGAACTCCGCAGCAGATAGTCGACCAGCGGCTCCAGAAGCGGTTCATACCCGGACAGCAGCCCCAGCTCCGCCAGCGGAACCTCGCACATCCGCTTCCGTTCGGGAACCGGAGAGCGGGATACCCGGTATGTGCCGCGTTCCTCCTCTCCGGCCGGCTCGGCGGAAGCGGTCCGGGAGATCAGCCGGGCGTTGAAAAGCTCCGTGTAAAATTCACAGCGCGTCTCTTCGTCAAACCGCAGAAACTGCGCGATCTTCTCCAGCTGTCCCGGATTCAGAAGAAAGCTCCCCTTCTTCATCAGAGACACTGCCGCCTGTGAAATCTCCAGCACCCGCGCAAGTTCCCCCTGCTTCTTCGCCTGCAGTCGCAACTGCCGTTCAATGGCGGACCAGCCGTTCACATGAGCAACCATTTTCATCTTCCTCTTCTCCCCCGGTTCAGACATCACTTCAGAACGCAAATTCGTTTCCTGCATGAAAAAAATCGGACCTGCGGCGATCCTCCCGGCAATATCCGCGACCCGCCGCAACAGCATCAGGCCTAAATATACACCAATATTAATGTATTTTTCACTTAATTCCTATTTTTCTTCCTTTTTTTTTCATCAAAAACAATTGACATTAAGTATCAAGTTACATATATTTAAGCATTATCTGAAACAATTTTAAAATAAACTGATTCCGTGCCGTCTGCACGCCGCGGAGTCACAGGAAGGAGAGAGCCTGATGAAATGTTACGGAGTCCTGTACGGGAAACAGGCGGAGTGCCCGAGCTGCCGGCTCAGGCGGCACTGCAGCAAAGCCGGAGATCCGCCGCTTCTGGCGCAAAATGCCCTGCCGGATGAATTGAACGACCTCGTGCTCGCCAAATACCGGCGGCCGACCGGCAACCGGTTCAGCCGGGCCGAACAGGACCGGAGATACACCCGCGCCGACCTGCTGGAGGTCATCACCTTCATGGCGGCGCTCGATATCCGCTCGCTCGACCTCATTACCCGGAAACTCGAAAATCCGGACCTCAATTTAAGCGACCTGGCCGAACGCCGCGGCGTCACCCGCCAGGCGATGCACAAACTGGTCAAACAACGGCTGGCGCGGATTCCCGAACTGGCCGCCGTCCTGACCTATCGCAAACATAAAAACAAAACCGTCACCCAAAGCACAACATTCATGGAGGAAGTATGCCGGATTCGCAGACAAACACAAGAGAGTCGATTGAAAAGACCAAAGCTCGCCTCGAACTGCTTGAGGAAATTGAGATCCTCGAGACCGAGTTTGCTCTCATCACCAATGAGTATACTCAAAGGCGCCGTCATCTGGAGAGCCGACTCTCCGCCATCGACACCGTAGCCTGACGCTCCGGAGGAACGGAGAGGAGCCCCCTCTTCCGTTCCTCAATCGTTATCGAGCCGCTTGATCGAAGCGAGATCGTCCCGGCGGACCTCGTACTTGATGCCGGGCTCCGGCCCGAAAAAGATCGTGCTGTCGTTCTCTTCGAACAGGGCGCCGGTTTCGATCCGGCCGTCCCTGTAACGGATTTCACAGTTGACGAGCCATACATCGATTGTCTTCGGGCGGGTCAGCTTGCCCTTTTCCACCTCGATCTCGATCGACCGCGACTGCGGGCGCGAACGAGGATGCGAAACGGTCACCGTATGCTTCCCGGGCTTCAGGCCGCTGACCCGGATCGGCTTCGTGGCCGCGGCGGAGTCTCCGTTCGCCGCCGTCACCCCGATATCCCGGCCGTCGAGCTGCACCGTGACTCCGGCCGGGCGGACGTCGAGCTCAAGCTCCCCGGTGCTCGAGAGCAGCACGAGCTTGATCTCATCCTTGTAGCCGGCCGTGATCTCGACCTTGCGCGTCACCGGGTCGAAACCGTCCTTCTCCGCACGCACCTCGTAAATTGCGGCGGGCAGATCGGTCAGGACGCACGGCGTCACCCCGCGTTTCCGGTTGTTGATGAAGACTTCGGCGCCTTCCGGAACGCTCGTGATCGAGATGCCGCCGGGCAGCGGAGTAAGCGCATACTCCATCTTGAAATCCTCCCCGCGGCTCAGGGAAACCGTCTGCTCGAGCGGCGAAAAACCGGCCGCCTCGAAACGAAGCCGGTACTTTCCCTCCGTCAGCTCCCCCTTGTACGGCGTGACCCCGACGGTGCGCCCGTCGATCGCGATCCGCGCCTTCGGCGGCTTGCTGAGAAATTCGACCTTGACCATATTCGCATCGAGGTCGATCATGATCTGCTTCGGGCGGGCGTTGTCCACGGCCCACTTCACTTCGCGCTCGCTGTAACCCGGCATGCGCAGCTGCCCGACGTACTCTTTGCCGGGCAGCACCTTTTCGAGCACGATCGGCGTCGCGCCGAGAACGCGGCCGTCCACAATCAGCTGCGCGCCGACCGGCTTCGTGGTGATCAGCACCGAGGCGGTCTCGCGTTCGAGCCGGACCGGCATCGCGCGTTTCTCCGCCTGTCTGAGCACCACCGTCTCCCACCTGCGTTCGTAGCCCGGCGCGTGGAACTTGAACAGATAAGTACCCGCATTCAGCTTCAGGGTGACCGGCGCGCGGCCGACCGGGACATCGCCGACGGTGATTTCCATTCCTTCCGGGCCGGTCACCGAAACAACCGCCTTCTCCGGCGCCTTCGAGCACCCGGCCGCAACCAGCAGCGCCGTCAAAACGCCGAAAATGAAATAACCCGCTCGTTTCATCGTTTGCGCCCCCTTAAAAAAGCATCCAGCTTGAACAACCGTTCCCTGGCGGCATAATATTCCGGCGACTCCTCATCGGCCAGTTCCATGATCTGCAGGAATACCAGCCGCATGCCGTCGAAATCCTCCAACTGGCCGAGCCGGACGCGCTCCATCTCAAGATTGTCGAGCTTGCGCGCCCGCAGCGACTCCGCTTCCTCCAGCCGCTTGCGCGCCCGGTTCCACAGCGAGGGCCGCGGCGAAAACTGCTCGAGCGCCCCGACCACCACGCGGTAGCGGCGGACCGCGTCGCGCAGATAGCTGTTCTTGGCTTCGCGGTTCGCGTAAAAATCCTCGGCGCGCGTGAAATTCGATTCGGCCAGCCGCATAAGCTCTTCGGGCGAAAGCGAGATGGTCTGAATCCCGTAGGTCTCGGCCAGGTCGCTCACCAGCGTTTCCACCAGCCCGAAGCTGGTCGGCGTGTAACCGCCGGTGTAGGAGAGCTCCTTGACCCGGGTGCCGTCCGCAATCATGACCCGGCGCTTCCGGGTCGCGTCCTCCCCCGGGGAGGAGACCGGCGGAATTTCGTTCCAGATGCCGGAGGCGCCGACCCGGTCCCGCAGCAGCTCCACCGCTTCGTTCGAAATCTTTTCCGTCCGGCTCACGTGCCGGCGCGACTTGACGTCGTCGACCGTAAAAGCGAGCCGGTCGTTCTCCAGCAACAGGGAAAAGCGGAAAACATTGTCCCGCGACACCACGCTCCGTTCAAAAAACAGCGAGAAGGGTCCGGCCGCAGCGGCAGCCTTCTCCGGCTTCCTGCCGGGCTGCCCGGGTTTCATCAGCAGCATGGCGGCGCTGATGCCGATCACAGCGATGCAGACGACCAACACATAGAAGAAATGACTGGAGAAACGGCGCTTCCGTCCGGAAGGCGGCGCCGTCTCCGGTTCCTTCGCCGCCTTTTTCCGGCCGTTCGGGTCGAAAAGCGTTCCGGCTCCGGCCGTGAACAGCGCGGTCAGGTCCTCGACCTTCGCTTCACTCTTCGGCGCAGCCGGCGGCTCCTCCGGCAGTCTGGAGGTCGCCCGGGCGGACGGCCCGGGCTGCTCCGCGTCGAGCAGATTGAAAACCAGCGGCGGCGCCGTCTCGCCGAGGCCGCTCACCTGGATTTTCTGATCGCCGAACTCGACGGAATCCCCTTCGACAAGCTCCTTTTCGCCGGCGATCTTCACGCCGTTCACCTTTATGCCGTTCGTGCTGCCGAGATCGCGGACCAACCAGGAGCCGGATGCGGCGCGCTGAATCACGCCGTGGTAACGGGAGACGCCGGCAGCGGGAACCCGCAGCACATTGTCCTCCTCCCGGCCGACCGTGATCTCCGGCAGCGCAAATTCAATCTCCTCGCCGCACCTCGGGCCGTTGTCAAAACTGATTTTCATTCTTCTCCCCCGCCTGCTTTTCGCGGCACGATGCTTGCGTTACCCGCATTAAGAATAGCACTTTTACGTAATTTTTCAATCATTTCCGGCGACAATGTGGAGTTTAAATTCAAATGGTGTCCGACCTCGGTTCCGCTCTCCGCGATCCTCCCCGCCGGCAGTTCGATGACCGTGACCGCCCGGCGGCACGAAACCGGCAGCCGCCACGGCTTCAGCCCGGCGCAGAGCCCGGCCACCTCCGCATCGGCGTCGAGAAACACAACATCGATCGGAATCGACATCCACATCGTATGAATGGCGTTGCAGCGCGGAAAGATCATCGCGTCGATCCCCTCCGGCTCGAAACGGCGGCCGATCATGCCGCGGAGCCGGTCGCGCCAGGCCAGCGCCCACACCGGGCGGCGGGCGACGTAATGCAGCGAATCAAGATTGAAAATCATAGCGGAACCCTATCGGAAAAACGCGGCGGCCCGCAGCGCGAGCGGCCCCACCAGCACCAGAAACACAGCCGGGAGAATCAGAAGAATGATCGGAATGATGATTTTGACCGATGCCTCGTTCGCGAGCTTCTCGGCGAGCATGAACCGCTTGTTCCGCTGCATGTCGCTCTGAATGTGGAGGATCTGCGCAATCGAAACTCCGAGCTCTTCCGCCTGGATGATCGCGTTGATCGCGGCGGTCAGGTCGGCCTGCCTGACCCGCAGCGTCAGCGCCCGCAGCGCGTCGGTCCGCTTCCGGCCGAGCTGGATCTCCTGGAAGGTCCGCAGCAGCTCTTCGCCGAGCGGATCGACCTTGCGGCGGGCGAGGATGTCGCGCAGCGCCGACAGGAGGTCGCGCCCGGATTCGACCGACAGCGTCAGCAGATCGAGAACGTTCGGCAGCGCCTTCATGATCGACAGCTGCCGCTTCCGGATCGTCGAAGAAATCCACACGCCCGGATAGACCGCGAACAGGAGCGCGAGCGCCAGGCAGATCAGAATCTGCCCCGCAGCCATCCCGAGAACGATCAGCAGCAGCGACACGATCAGGAAAACCAGCCGGAGCGCGATGTAATCGACGGGCGTGAACGCATCCCCGAGCCCGGCCATCCAGAGCTTCGGGGCCGCCATGTCGCGCCAGACCGCGAAGGCGTTTCCGGACGCGGCCGGGCGGGTCACCGAAATGAACGGCAGCAGCAGCCGGACGAACAGCGGCAGCCGCTGCGGCAGATTTTCATGCTTTTCAGCCAGCTCAAGCTCCGAGAGCACCCGGCCGAGGTAGAGTACGCCGAATCCGGCCGCCAGGGCAGCCGAAAGCGCGGTCAGAAGCTGGATCAGATTACCGTACACGTTTCCGCCTCATACTTCAATGGTCGTGATTTTGCGGATCCACAGGAATCCGAGCAAGTCGAGGATCACCACGAGAATAACCGCCATGACCCCGGCAAAGCTGTGCAGGAATTCCCCCATCAGCTCCGGACTCACGCGCGTCATCATATACAGCAGGAAAAACGGCATGGCCGCAATGATGATCGCCTGCAGCCGGCCGACGGCGGTCAGCGCCCGCACCTTGTTCGCAATCTTGACCCGTTCGCGGATCAGCGCCGCCACGCGCTCGAGCGTGCCGGTCAGTTCGCCGCCGGTCTGACGCGCGGTCAGCACGGCGGTGGCCACGAGCTCGAAGTCGTCCGACCCGAGCCGGCTGTTCATGTTCTCAAGCGCCTGCTCGAGCGGTACGCCGAGACGGATTTCCTGCGTCAGAAGCCGGAATTCGACCGATACCGGATGGATATTCTGCCCGGCGACCTCATCGAGCGCCTGGTTGATGCTGAAACCGGCTTTCAATGAACTCGATATGATGCCGAGCGCCTCTTCGAGCTGGATATTGAATTTCCGGAGCCGCCGCTTCTTCAAATAACGCAGAATGATGCGCGGAACCATGAAGAGCACCGCCCCGACGCCGAACGCGACCAGCGCCCCCCACTTCCACGAAAACGACTCCACCTGGGTCGAAAGCAGAATCGCCGTGGCGATGACGCCCGCCGTCGCCAGCCCGAGACTGATGTCGAGCACCCGGCCCGCCGGCATCTGGATCAGGACGTCGTCCAGTTCGGTCCCGGCCTCTTCGAGAAAACGCTCGCGGTAACGCCCGGCGACGTAGATGCCGAACTCGATCAGCACCAGCGTGGCGAAAAACACGCTGCAAAACGCAAACAGACTCGGCCAGAAAGAGTTGTTCAGCATTTCACGACTCCTCCCGCTTTTTCGGATTGAACATGCCGATGTCGCAGGCGATCTTGGCCCGTTCGATCTCGTCGAGGAAGGTAGGCAGCCCTCCGGTCGGTTCGTAAACGCCGACGATCCGATTCTCTTCATCCCATCCGGTCTGCCGGAAAACGAAGAGGTCCTGCATCGTGATCACGTCGCCCTCCATCTTTGTGATCTCGCTGACGCTGACCAGTTTGCGGCTCCCGTCGCGCTCCCGGTTGATCTGCACGACGATCTGGATCGCCGAAGCGACCTGTTCGCGGATCGCCCGCAGCGGCAGGTCGAAGCCGGCCATCAGCACGAGGGTCTCGAGGCGGGCGAGCGCGTCGCGCGCGCTGTTCGCATGGATCGTGGTCAAGCTCCCGTCGTGGCCGGTATTCATGGCCTGAAGCATATCCAGAGCCTCGCCGCCGCGGCACTCGCCGACGACGATCCGGTCGGGGCGCATGCGCAGCGCGTTGCGGACCAGGTCGCGGATCGTGACCGCCCCCTTGCCCTCCACGTTCGGCGGACGGGATTCAAGCCGGACCAGATGCTCCTGATGGAGCTGGAGTTCGGCCGCGTCCTCAATGGTGACGATGCGTTCGCTGTTCGGCAGAAACGAGCTCAGAACGTTCAGCAGCGTCGTCTTGCCGGAGCCGGTGCCGCCTGAAATCAGGATGTTTTTCCGCACCGCCACGCAGATCGCGAGAAAGCGGATGATCTCGGGCGAAACCGAGCCGAAACGCACGAGATCCTCGGCCTGCAGCGGCTTGCGCGAGAATTTACGGATCGTGATGGTCGGCCCGACCAGCGACAGCGGCGGAATGATCGCATTCACGCGGCTGCCGTCCGGCAGCCGGGCGTCCACCATCGGGGAACTCTCGTCGATGCGCCGCCCGAGCGGGGAGACGATGCGCTCGATCGCCGAAAGCACCTGGCTGCTGCCAGCAAATGCCGTATCGGTCCGGTAAAGGATGCCGTTCTTTTCGACGAACACCTGATCCGGGCCGTTGACCATGATTTCGGTGAGGTCGTCGCGCTCGATGAGCGCTTCGAGCGGGCCGAGTCCGACCGCCTCCTGAAACAGCTCCTTTTCAACCAGCGGCAGGTCGATCTCCGGCGGCAGCGGAATGGTCAGCTGCGAAAGAATCTCCCGGATCATGCTCCGGGCCTGCCGCGCGAGGTCTTCGCCGCTGACGCCGGAGACGGCGAGCTTCTTCAGGTTCAGCCGCTTCAGGAGCTCGCGGTGCGCCTGCTTCTTGATCTCCTGCACAATCGGGCGCAGCTTCTCAGGAATGCCGGAGACGCGGAGCACCGGAATCTCCTGTCTGGCCGGAGTCAGGCCGTCCAGCCGGAGCTTCGGCTCTTCCGGCCGCAACGCCGCCGTACCGGGACGCGCGGCCGGGACCGGCGGAACTGCGGCGCCCTGCTTCACCGGCTCCGCCTGCGGCCTCACCCGCAGCACGGCCTTGCCGATTCTGATCTTCGTACCGAACGGAATATCATACGGCTGATTCGGAAACAGCGTGCTGCCGTCCTCCATCCCGGTTCCGTTCCGGCTGCCGAGGTCCATGACGAGAAGCCGGTTGTCGCGCACGATGAGCTGGGCGTGACGGCTCGATATCTCCGGCCGTTTCAGGCGGATGTGGCACTCCGCGCCGGAACCGACCAGGTAAGCGCCGGGCGGAAGCTGGGCCGCGGCGGCGGGTACGCCGGGCTGCAGGATCTCGAGTTCAAGCATCGTTTCGCCTCCTCTTCCCGCCTATTTGTACGACCGGCGTTCCTGACGCTTCTGGTTGTACTTCGGAATCTCCTGCTCGAGCAGCTTGAAGTTCACGCTGCGCGATTCGATGTTGCGCTCGATGCGTTCATCCTCGAAGTTGCGGAGCGACAGCGTCAGTTTCCCTTTCTGGGAGGCGAACACGATCATTTCGACCTCTTCCGGGTAAAGCAGCAGCGTGACCGTGCCGTAGGTCCGGTTGCCGGTCGGGTCGAGGGAAGCGGCTCCCCAGCGGTTGCCGACCGCCAAAACCTTCACGTCCTGCAGGATGGTCAGGGTCACCGTGTCGAGCGAGCTGTCGCCGCGCACGTCCGGGAAGCGGAACGTGCCGATCACGTCGACATTGTCGTTCGGCTGAATCAGGTTGTTGACCGACGAAACCGAGTCGACCGGAATCGAGACCGCGCGGTAATCCTGCCGGATCACGCCGGAGAACCCCTGCCGCTGCGAAATCGGCTTGAGGTCGGTGCTCTGGAGCGTCTGCCCCGCCCGCATCGACACTTCGAGACGGCGGCCGACGACGCGTGAGGCTTCCGTCCACGGAATGTCGCGGCTCATGCCGCCTTCCCCGGGACGGCGCTGGGCCTCATAGCGGGCCAGGTCCTCCTGCCGCAGTTCCTCGCCTTCGGCCTTGTCGCGGGTCAGCCGGATCAGCATGACGGTCTCCGACGTGCCGCGGATGCTGCGCCGCTCGGCCTCCAGCTGCTGATAGGTGAGGACAAACGCGATGACGCCGAACAGCACCGCCCCGAGCAACAACATTTTATGCCGCATAACCGCTCCCGTATGAGTATGGATCGAATCTTCCGCTTATATACAAGGGAATATATACGCGCGAAAAGCAAATGTCCAGTCGCGGAGCGAGAGTTTTCATCAGTTTGCCATACCGGCGAACCGGCGGACATCGCCGGCCTCCTCCGGCAGATGGAGGCAGCGGCGGCACTTCCCGGCCGGCCCCACCACCAGAAACCGTTCTTCGACCGAACATGGAGCGGGCCGATAATCTTCCGGCACCCCCGGCGGCCTGATGCAGGCTGCATCGCTGCGGCAGGAGCAGAAAAGCTCCCCCGCGAACCGCAGCGGAACCGGGCATTTGCGGGAGAAGCGCCGCACCTCCTCCCCGAGTCGGACCGCCTCCCGGCAGGTCAGCAGCAGCTCCGGATGGAACCGCCCTCGCCCTTCGGCCAGAAAGGGGCCGATCTGCACCGTCGCCGCGCCGGAGAGGACGGCGAGCGAAATCAACTGCTTCCACTCCCGCAGCGCCGGACGGGTCACCACAATGCCGACGCCGAACGGCACGCCGCGGTTCCGGCAGAGGTCGAAGAGGTCGATCAGGCCGTCAACGCTCCAGGTCGAGCCGGTCAGCGCGCGGTAGCAGCGGATTCCGGGCAGGCTGAACGCGAAGTCGCCGCGCGTCCCCCGCAGCCGTTCGACCAGTTCGCGCGTAACGAGGCTTCCGTTCGTATAGAGCGTGAAGTGCGGCCGTTCCGGGTGCGCGGCCAGAAAATCGATCAGTTTCGTCACCCCCTCCTTCAACAGAAGTTCGCCTCCGGAGAGCGTGAAACGGCGGACGCCGCGCCGGATCAGCAACTCCGCGACTTCGATCCATTCCGGAATCGACAGCTCGCGGCCGTACAGCGACGGCTCCTCCAGCCACGGCGCGTAGCAGAACAGGCAGGAGTGATTGCAGTTGAACGTAAGTTCGAGGATCGCGGAATCCGGAATGCCGCTCATCGCATCACTTCCCGGTTTCCTCCCCGGCGGCCGGCAGCGGCGCGGGCTTCCCCAATATGGTCGGGACCGCGGCCTCCGGCGCCGGCGCAATATCGCCGGCAAGCGCCTGCCGTTCCCCGTCGCCGCCGGAACAGCCGCCCGTGCCGAACAAAGCCAGAACCAGCGACAGCGGAACCGAACAGCGCACCAGCAGTTTCAACAGGAATTTCCGCATAAGCACCTCCCGGAATATTTTGATGACTGACAACACAATATCACCGGAACAGCCGAATGCAACCGGAAAACGTAAAAAGATCGTAAAACGGTTCTCCGGTCCGTTACGCCGGGTCGGCCGTGATGGCCATCAGCGCCGCTTCGACCTTTTCGCGGTAGAGCTCCAGCCCGTCCTCGTCAAGATCGGGCGGAATCATGACCATGTCGCCGAGAATCAGCGTGAGGGTAGAGAACGGCTTCGGAATCTGGAACCCGTCCCAGCTCCGGACCGACCAGCAGCGCGAGGCGTTGACCGAGATCGGGATGACGCCGGTGCCGGTGACCGACGCAAGGGAGATCGGGCCGGTCTTCATGACATAGCGCGGACCGCGCGGACCGTCCGGCGTAAAACTCACGTTGTACCCCTCTCTGACCGCCTTGATCCCGGCCCGGTACGCATTCGCCCCCTTCTTCGAGGAGGAGCCGCGCAGACTCTTGAGTCCGAGAATCGAAATGAAGTCCGCAATATACTGCCCGTCACGCGAGGCGCTGACCACCGCAACGGTCCGTTTCCGCGCTCCGGCCGGAAACAGCACGGCGAAGAACATGAGCCGGTTGTGCCAGGTGACCGACACGGCGCCCTTCGCATTTTCGATATAGCCGTTCGGGTCCACCACCCGGATCCGGAAGCAGGTGCGCACATAGAGCTGCATCAGCCGGGCCGGCAGCCAGTAGATCCAGGTCGGCAGCTTCTTGACGCTGCGGAATTTCTGCTTGAAATAACCCATCAGTGTTCCTTGAAATAGCGGCAGCGGTCGGTCAGCGGGCAGCGGTCGCACTCGGGCCTGTTCCCGGCGTGACAGACGCGGCGGCCGTGCACGATGATCAGATGCGAAAAATTGGTCCAGAGCTCAGGCGGCGTCCCTGCATTGACTTCGGCCTCGATCTTGACCGGGTCCGGCGTCGAAACATAGCCGATCCGGTTCAGCACCCGGATCACATGCGTGTCGGCCGGAAACCCAGGAATGCCGAACGCATTGCCGAGCACGACGTTCGCGCTCTTGCGGCCGATGCCGGGCAGCCGGGTCAGTTCGTCCATGGTCCGCGGCACCTCGCCGCCGAACTCGTCAAGCAGCATTTTCGCGGTCTTCGAAAGGTTTTCGCTCTTGTTGCGGTAGAGTCCGCACGCCTTGATGATCTCCGCGATCTCCGAAACCTCGAGCGCCGCCATCGCAGCCGGATCGGGCGCGACCCGGAACAACTCCTTCGTAATCTCGTTGACCCGGTCGTCGCGGCACTGCGCCGACAGCATGACCGAACAGAGCAGCCGGAACGGCGTCACATGGTCGAGCGGACAGCAGAGATCACCGTACAGCGCATACAGATCGTCATAAAGCTTCTTCCATTGGGCTTTCGTCGCCATTACTTCACCTCCCCCGCCAACCGCAGGAAATTGGCCAGCAGCCGCAACCCGCAGCGCTGGCTTTTTTCGGGATGGAACTGCGCCGCAAAGCAGCGCCCGCTTCCGATGCAGGCCGAAAACGGCACGATATATTCACTCGCCGCCGCCGTGAACGCGGCATTCACCGGCACATAGTAGGAGTGGACGAAATAGAAACAGCTCCCCTCCGGCATTCCGGCTCCGAGCGGGGAGTCCGGCCGGAACGACACCGAATTCCAGCCCATGTGCGGGACCTTCTCCCTCCCGGCCGGGAAACGCACGACGGCGCCCGGAAAAATGCCGAGTCCCGCCGCTCCGGGCGCCTCCTCGCTCGACTCGAGCAGCATCTGCATGCCGAGGCAGACGCCGAAGAAATAGCCGCCCCGCGCCAGGAATTCCGGAATCGCCCGGTCGAAGCCGCGCCGTTTCAGATTCTCCATTCCGTCGCCGAAGTTGCCGACGCCGGGGAGAATGCAGCAGCCGAACTTCGCCAGCCCGGCGCCGGACTCGACCACCTCGACCCCGGCGCCGACGAACTCGAGCGCCTTCCGCACCGAGCCGAGGTTGCCCATATTGTAATCGAGAAGCGCAACGGCCATGAATCTTCCCTTCCTGCAATCGATTTGATGAAGCGATAATATAGCACGGGAGCGCCGTTTTTTCCATAACCCCGGCCAAATTCTCCATTTTTCCGAAAATATTCCGTTCCGCTCTTGACATTTTCAATAAAATCGATCATAATATTGACAACAAAATTGGATTAATCCATTTACTGAAAAATCAAATTGATCTGAATTTGGCGGTTCACACCGGATGAAGGAGAAACAGTATGTCGCACCGGGCAGATGCAGCACGACGATTATCGCGTACAAGTATGGAATAGGCACAGCCATTCGGACCTCTGATCGCACGGAAACTTCAAAGAAAGGAAAAATCCCCAAATGAAACGCATGCGCAATCATCGTAACATATTGCATATTAAAAGATTCCGATTCACATTGATTGAACTTCTGGTCGTTATTGCGATCATCGCGATTCTCGCCTCCATGCTGCTGCCGGCACTCAACAAGGCGCGCGACCGCGCCAAGACGGCGAACTGCGCCAGCAACCTCAAGCAGATCGGCATCGGAGACGCCCAGTACGGACAGGACTACGAGGGGTGGCTCTACGGGCCGCGCCTCAAAGCCGCCCCGCAGACGGCGGTTTCCGGCACCCTGAACACGAATTTCTGGACGATCAGCATGGCGAATCTCGGTTATATCCAGAACTACAACACGACCCGCAAACAGGTCAACTGGATCGCGGCATGCCCGGCAACTCATCCGTACGGAAAATTCGAACATGAGATCATGGGTTATGCCAAACGCGGCATCCACACATCGGACAAAGTCAATGTGAACCAGGACGGTTACTGGAAGGCGTCGGGCAACTCCTTCCGCCCGGTCGCACCTCCGGGAAGCTCCTATACGGATAAAAATGAAGAGCTGCTTTCGCACCTGTCGCCTTCGATGTTCGTCACGACCTTCGACAATTTTCAGGACAACGGCGCGCGCATGACCCAGGTCGTCTATGCGACGTTCGAAAGCCTGAGCCTCTCCCACAGCGGCAAAGCCAACGTCCTCTTCCACGACGGTCATGTCGAGGCTACCCGGAGCGCCTGCAGCAGAACCTTCTCGGCCTGCGTCGACCCCGTCAGTCAAACCAAGCGGCTCTGGGTCGGCCCCTAGAACCGGCAGCAAGGAACACTTTATCATGATTGCAACACCGGTTTCCCCCCGCAGCCAGGTCAAGGAGGCGCTGCTTGAGAGTATCCGCCGTCAGGATGTCGGCACCCGCCTCGCGCCGGAGCGCCGGCTGGCCGAAGAATTCGGCGTCAGCCGCTCGACCATGACCAAGGTGCTCGAAGAACTCGTCAAGGAAGGCTACCTCTCCCGCCGGATCGGCAGCGGAACCTTCATCATGCCGCGCGACAGCGAAATCGCCTCGACCCGGCTTCCGGTCCGGGCGCGCGGCGAACTCCTCATCGCCTCGCCCGACTTCTTCTCGTACTCTCTGTGGGAACGGCTGCACACCCTGGAAATCGGGGCGATGCGCGAAAATCTGCAGGTGGTCAATATGAAAATCCACCCGGAATCGGATTTCGACTCACTCTTCGAACTGGCCGACAACTGCCGGAATCTGCTCGGCATCATCGTGAACGCCGGACTGCCGACGCCCAAATCCGCGCTGAAGCGGCTCGACGAAACCGGAGTGCCGGTCGTCATCATCGGAGAGCTCGACAACATCAAGCTCTACCGGAACATCCGCACGGTCAGCAGCAATCACTTTCAATCCGGCTACCTGAAGATGAAGACCCTGCTGCAGGCGGGACACACCCGGATCGGCTTCATTCCGAACGACCCGCCGTCGATCGCCCAGCAGGAGTGCATCCGCGGCATGAAGGAGGCTGTGCGGGAGTACCGGTTCCGCTGGCGCGACCTCGTGCTGCCGGACAGCTCGATCGAGTTCTGGCAGGACCCGATGAAAAACGGCTGCGTCCAGGCCCGCGAAGTGCTGAAGCGCGCCCCGGACGTGACCGGGCTCGTGGTGGACACGATCCCCGGCGCGATCGGGGCGCTGCGCGCGGTGCTCGAGAGCGGCCGCAGCTGTCCCGGCGACGTCAGCATCATCACGGCCCAGAGCTATGCCGGGATCGAGGAGTACACCTACCCGAGCCTGTCGACCGTGATCGCCTCCAACGAAAAAATCTGCCGGACCGCGCTGGAAATCATCCTGCAGCCGAAACGCACTCTGTCACGCGAGTTCATCATCGACATGGAATTCATCGCCCGGGAGAGCATCCGGGACCTGAACGCGGAGAGACAGCCGTGAAACGAACCCTCCTGACCCTTGCGGCGGCAGCGGCCGCCTTCCCGCTCTTTGCGGCGCCCGGCGACGAACATCTCCGGCAGTATGCCGAAAGCGTTCCCGGAGACGCCGCCGTCGAAGCGGCCTCGAAACTCAACGTGAAAGTCCCGGTCTTCGCGCGGGAGTGGCATATCTGGACCGGCGTGCCTTACGGCGACCGGCCGACCGTTCCGCGCTGGACGCACTGGAACGGGGAGAAGAAGTTCGGCCGATACGATCCGGCAACCACGATCGAACAGCTCCGTCCCGGCAGTTCCTGGCGGCGAAACCTGAACTGCGCCGGCTATCCCCTGCCGGGCCCCTACGACCCCGGCCGCCCCGGCATCATCCGCTGGCAGCTCGAAACCGCGCGCAATGCCGGAATCGAATGCATGTATCTGCACCTCTGGCCGTCGCTCTGGGACGACGGCGCCGACCTGACGCCGCAGCCGCTTTTCGAGCGCGCGCTCGATATCGCGGCCGAACTCGGCTACCCCATAGCGATCCACGACGAGATCGCCTTCCGGCGGCCGAACATCACCAAGGCGCAGCTCTTCGAAAACAGCGTCCGCCGGACAGCCCTTCTCGTCAGGCGTTACGGAAAGCATCCGGGCTGGTACAAAACGGACGGCCTGCCGGTCTACTACTTCCAGAACTGGAACGGCTGGATCAAACCGCCCGAGCTCGAACGCTATTTCGCGGAGGTCGAAAAGCAGGCCGGTCCGGTCTACTGGGTCTACGAGGGCCCCGACAGCGAAGCGGCCTTCCGGATCCCGCAGATCAGGGCGGTCCTGTCGCACAACAACAGCTGGTTCCTCCATACGCCGCCGCACGGCGCCGGGCCGCACCCGTGGGAGAAGCTCGACGCTTCGATGGAGCGCGCCGTGAAGCTCGCCCGCAAACACGGCAAGAAGTTCGGCATGATGGTCTATACGCGCTTCAACAACAACTTCGACCGCGGCAATCCGGGGCGCGGGCGGATTCCGGCCGAGAACGGCATGTTCTTCGTAGATTCGGTCAGGCGGACGATGAAATTCAAGCCGGATTTCTACATCTTCACCCAATGGAACGATTTCGAGGAGAGCGCCTTCATCGAACCGGGCTGGGACTTCGACGGTTTCAACGGCGATCCGTACCGCTACTGCCGGATCGTCGCGGCGATGCAGGGCAAAACCTTCCGCCCCGCCCCGCTGCCGCCCCGCGCGGAGGTCGATCCGTATATCCGCCATAAGCTCTACGGCGACACCGCGCCGGGCGATCTCGGACCGGTCTTTGCACGGGTGCGCCCGCAGAACGGAACGCTCCCCCTGCCGTGGGCGGAGGACGGCCCCGTTCCGGCCGTTCTGAGAGTGGTTCAGGACAATCTCGCCCGCTGGACGCCCGGCGACGCAGAATACCGGGGGCAGAAGCTCCGCCTCGCAAATTGGAGCGCGCCGGATGCGGACGGAACCATCGAGGGCGGCCGGGAACTCCGGTTCTACGCGCCCGGCCTTGCGAATCGCACCGCAACCCCGCGCTGGATCGGCATCCGCCATTCGGTTCCGGCCGGTACGAAGCTGACCGTCAACTACCGTTCCGTCCATGAAAATTACCGGATCGATTCACGCTGGGAACGCCGTTCCCTCAACCTCGACTCCGGCGTCACGCTGCCGATGGCGGACGGCTCGGTCTTCAGCTGGGTCCCGGCGTGGGGGGACCGATTCTGCGGGGAAGAGGGCGACCTTCTGATCCGGCTCTCCGGCAAAAAGGGGAAAAGCCGCATTCACGAGGTCATCATCTGGTCGCCGGAGATGGAGGAGCATTCCGCCGCCCCCTCCGGCGCAATCCCCGTTCCGGCCGGCATTGACCCGGCCCGGCCGTTCGTGGCGGCAGCCTACGACGAAGCCGGCAACCCGGGCATTCCGCATCTGTTCGCACCAACCCAGGAGGAATCCGAATGAACCTGTTTGCCAGACTCGCCGCGGTCGCCTGCTCGGCCTCCGCACTCTTGTTCACCGCCGCAGCAGCCGGACCCGAACTCGGGCCGGAAAGCTTCGGCATCCTGAAAGACAAACCGACCTACATCCAGGAGTGGCATATCTGGTGGGGGTTTCCGTACCCGGATTCCCGGCGGCCTTTCTCCCATATGGATTCGACCCTGACCGCCTCCGGCGAACCCTGGCGGCTGGACTGGAACCGCAACGGCTATCCGCTGGTCGGGCTCTACGATTCGGCCAATCCCGACATCATCCGCTGGCAGATCCGCTGCATGAAAGCGGCCGGGCTGGACTCGGTCGCGGTCATGATCCATCCCGACAACGGCAAAGGAATCGAATTCATCCAGGAAGCCCCCGAGGATATGATCCGGACCATTCTCGACATCGCCGCGGAAGAGAAATTCCCGGTCTTTTTCATGGATGAAGTCGCATTCCGCAAAGGTTCGGTATCGCAGAACCCCGAAATCATGGCGCAGAGAATCATCCGTTTCCTGAAAAAATATGCGTCGAGTCCCGGTTTTTACCGCGTGGACGGCAAACCGGTCTATTATTTCCAGACCTACGGCTGGAGCGTGAAGCCTGAAGAGCTCGAGGCGATGTTCCGGAAGGTCGAAACCGCCGCCGGACCGGTCCACTGGATGATCTTCGGCGCAGTCAACCGCTTCGGGAAGATCCCGCAGCTGGCCTGGATGGTCGACGGCGC
Organism: Victivallis lenta; assembly: GCF_009695545.1. Lineage (NCBI taxonomy): Bacteria > Pseudomonadati > Lentisphaerota > Lentisphaeria > Victivallales > Victivallaceae > Victivallis > Victivallis lenta. The sequence continues at coordinate 278,394 of NZ_VUNS01000002.1, forward strand.
CAGCCATCACCGCCGCAGCAAGGAGACCCGCGCCTGGCAGCTGAACGAGCAGGCCCCCGCCCATATCTTCTCCGCCGGGCACAAACTCGGCAAAAAGATCACCGACATGCAGTATCCGAAATTCGACGGCACCAGCCAGCCGTGGCGGCAGACCGGCGTCGCCCAGTACGGGCTCGGCGGACGCACGCTCGAAACCACGATCCTGAATTCGCTCCGGAGCAATCCGGACTTCATCATGCTGTCGAGCTGGAACGACTGGGAGGAAGGCGCAAACTTCGAACCCGGCTGGGACTTCGACGGCTTTTCCGGCGATCCGTACCTCTACTGCCGCGTCATCGCCCATCTGCGCGGCCGGGAATTCGTTCCGCCGCCGCTCCCGCCGAAGGAGGCGGTCCACCCGACCATCCGGGAGAAACTCGGCTACGGCGACGGCGCCGGGCCGCTGGTCGAGAAAATCGAACGCTCCCACAACCGCGGCGGTGCGCTTGCGGTGACCGTCCGCGACACCGCCTCCGAAGTCGCCGCGCTCGAAGCGGTCTGGAACGGCGATCTCTACTATCTCGCACCGCAGTCCGCCGGGGGCAGACCGCAGGGCGCTCTCGTTCCCCGGAGCGAGCTGCCGAAGAGCGAGCTTCAGCAGAACCTCTTCGGCTACACGCCGGGCCGCGCGGTACCGCTCCCGGGCGGAGAAATCGCATTCACCGTGCCGGAGCCCGAAAAACTGCCGGAAACCTTCGCGGTCGGCACGGCAACCGTGTTCGATCCGGAGAATCCGATGCAGAAGGTGACGGTCCGCATGGCCAACCGGACACCGGTTCTCCTGCGCGAACCGACCGGGGGAAAACAGGCCGACTGCACGCTCTCCTTCACTCCGTATCCGCGCGACAGTCAGTTTCCGGCCGCACTCTGGAACGGCTGGCGCACGGCGGTTGCCGTCAATCCGCGCCCGGTCGACCTCGCGTCGAAGCCGCTCACGCTCAACGCCGACGGCGCGAAGCTCGGGCTCATCTCGATTCTCGGCGAACCGCGCGAAGAACGCACCGTCACCGGCGGAGTCCCGTTCGACGCAGAGGGGAAAATCAAGACTTTTTATCTGACGCTCCCGGACGAGATTCTCGGCACGCCCGGCGCGCACTTCGTCTGGCTCCGCGCCCGCGACGCAGCCGGAAACTGGGGGAGTCCGGTCCTCTACGCCGTGCCGAATTACGAATTCTTCGACCGGGGCGGCGCGAATGCCGTGCAGGAGCCCGAACTCGAAGTTCCGGGCGCGCTGCTCGCCGACAACTGCTCCCGCCCCGAGCTCTGGAAACCGCTCTCCGGCGGAAAGCCGGCGGTCAAGCCGTATGTCCGCAAGGAGACTTCGAGCCGCTTTGAACTCGGCAACACGCTGGTCTGCCGCGAACTGCCCCGGCCGGCCGGAGACGGCTTCCGGCTGACCTTCGACGCGATTCACAAGAACGCGCAGCGCTATCTCGTCGTCGCCCTGACCGACGCCGAAGGCAAACGCGGCTACGGCGTGGGCTGGGATTCGTCCCGCCCCGACATCGCGGAGGGAACCGGATTCGTGCATATCCTGAAGCTGGAAGGAGAGAAACCGCTCGACTGGAACATCGGCGGAAAACGGCTCGCCAATACGGCGTCGGGACACCCCGCGCTCTCCGGGGAGCCGGCCCGGTTTGAATTCACGCTCCGCGGCGGCGTCCTCACGCTGAAAATAGACGGCAAAGTCGTCGCCTCCGCCAAAGACGACAGCTTCCGGAGCTTCAGCCGTCTCTACCTGCGCGGCAACCAGAGCCAGCTGATCGACAACATCGTCCTCACCGAACTCTGACCGTCCGTGCGGCGACCCGGCGCTCAGTCGAGCGCAAAGAGCGCCCGGGTCAGGACGGCGAACTGGTCGACGGCAAGCTTGTCGGGACGGATCTCGGGCGGAAGGTTCACTGCCGCGAGCGCGGCGGCCGCCTTCTCCTTCCCGTAATTCTGCCCGAGCACCTTGCCCATCTGTTTGCGGCGCTGCGCAAAGACGGTTTTGACCACGCCGGGCAGCAGCCGGCAGAGCTCCGGCTTTTCGGCATAGCGGTCGTGCCGGCGGAACGAGACGATGGCGGAATCGACCTCCGGCGGCGGAAAAAACACCTCCGGCGGCACGATCTTTTCGAGCTTCACATCATACCGCAACTGGGTCCGCACCGACAGCGCGCCGTAATTTTTAGTACCGGGCACGGCGCTCAGCCGCTCGCCCATCTCGCGCTGAAGCATGAAGAACATCGACTCCGGCGGATTCGGCAGATCGAGCATCCGGGCGATGAAGATCGTACTGATCGAATACGGCAGATTCGCGATCGCGCGGAACGGCCGGTTTTCGAGCAGTTCGACGTAATCGACCCGGCAGGCGTCGGCCTCGGTCAGGTGAAAGTTCCCTTTTTCGATATGCGTGCGCAGATACTCCGCGATGCGGTGGTCGAACTCGACCGCATAAACCTCGGCTCCGGCCTTGAGCAGCCGGGAAGTCAATGCTCCGAAGCCGGGGCCGACCTCGAGGATCCGCTCTCCCTTTCCCGGAGCGCTCAGCCGCACGATGTAATCGAGCAGATTCCCGTCGAGCAGAAAGTTCTGTCCGAGGCCGCGCCCCGGACGCATGCCGATCGACTCCAGCGCCGCCGTCAGCTGCTGCTTGTTCATATCAGTGACCGCCGCAGCCGCAGCTGCCGCCGCATTTATGGGCCGACGGGCAGACATCACGGTTCGCGCACGAACGCGGTCCCTTGTTCAGCACCGCCGCAAACCGGCTCGGCAGCTTCTCGAGATCGGCGGAACCGCACTTCGGGCACTCGGCCTCGGAGTCGAAACGGGGGACGAGCAGCTCGCACTCAATCCCGCACGCCTTGCATTTATAATTGAAAATCGGCATAAAACAATCCTTTCGCTCGATTCATCTCATCCGGTTAATTTACACTGCTCCCCGCCATTTTTCCAGCCGGAGCCTTTCACTTTTTCCAAATGCGGGCAATTCAATGAAGGAAGCGCCCGGTGTCGAGAAAGGCGAGGATCTGGCGGCGCGTCTCCGGCAGGAACATGATGAAAACATGGCGCGCGTGCACGACAACGTGGTCCGCGATGCCGTCGAGCTTCGTCGATTCGATCGACACCTTGCCGTCGTCGTCGCCGGCAACAACGCCGATTTCAAAGCCGCGCGGCACCGGCAGGGTCCGGCAGACCGCGCCTTCCCGGTTCGACAGCTCCGCAAGCGGACGCACCATGAGCTTCGAAGGAGGAAAACGGCGCGAAACGTCTTCCGCCATTTGAGAACCGTGGTGCGGCGGGGCAAGCATGACCACGCGGCCGATCTTCGCCGCCTCCGGCGTGCCGGACAATCCGCACAAGGCGACGCGGGTCAGGAGCCCGCCCATGCTGTGAGTCACGATTCCGACCCGTTCTTCGGGCAGGCTCCGCAGGAATTCCGTGAATTTCCGCCCATGCTCCACGATCCCGCTGCGGGTGGTTTTATAGTCGTAGATATAGACCGGGTAACCGCGGCCGTTCAGGAACTTCGCCAGGCTCCGCATGACGATGCCGCGGTGCAGCAGCCCGTGCACGAGCACGAGCGCCGGCTGCTCCGGGTTCCCCGGCAGATGCTCGAACCGGCGGCCGCCGACCGCGTATGTCGCAAGCGTGAGCAGCATGTCAGTAGATCGAATCCGGGAAATAGAACGCCTGCGCATTTTCCGGCGTCACGACTTCGGACGGCATCACGATCTTCGTCTCCTTCGCCTTGCCGCCGTTCTTCAGTCCGTCGATCGCGGCTTCGATGCCGACTTCGATCATCTTCGGCGGATAAGTGACGGTCATCTGCACGATCGGGTCGCGGTCGAGCACGCGCTTGACGATCAGTTTCGCGCCTCCGCCGCCGAGCATGAGCTTCACATCCCGGCGCTTCGACTCTTCGAGCGCCTTCAGGGCGCCGACCAGGACGTCGTCGTCGCCGACCCAGACCGCATCGATCTTCGGATACTTCTGCAGGTAGTTCTCCATGAGCTTCAACCCCTTCTCGGTATCCCAGTAGGCCGACTGCGACTCAAGGATTTTAATGCCGGGGTGCTTCGCGATCTCAGCCTTGAACGCCTCGACGCGGTCGGTGTTGACCACGCACGGAATCCCCTCCATGACGAGGATGTCGCCCTCGCCGCCGAGCGCCTTCACGAGCGCCTGCGCGGCGGTGCGGCCGAAGCCGGCGTTGTCTCCCGCGACGTAGACATCCTGAATCGGCTTGTCGAGTCCGCGGTCGACCGTCACGAGGAACGCCCCCTGCTTCTTCGCAGCTTCGCAGACGCTGGTCAGCGGCCCCGGCTCCTGCGGCAGCACGACGACCGCCCTGACCCCCTGCACAAGCAGGTTCTCGATCTTGTTGACCTGCTCGGCCGCATCGCGCGCGGTCGAGATGATGATCTCGTAATCCGGATTCGCCGCTTCGAGCTTCTGCTTCGCCGCTTCGGCGCTGTAGATCACGCCGCCGGTCCAGCCGTGGTCGGCGGCCGGAATCGACACGCCGATCTTCGTCTTCTTCGCCTTCGCGTCTCCGCACGAAACCACCGCGAACGCCAGCAGCGCCGCCCCGAACAAAGTAAAAATTTTTTTCATCGACCCATCCTTCCGTATTGGATAAACATGACGATCACATTCCGGAACGCCCCGCAGCATTCCAGAAGAAAATACGCCAGAACTTTTATTATTTTCGATGGTAAAGTAAAAAGTTTTTTCATCGCCCCATCCTTCCGTATTGGATAAATATGACGATCATATTCCGGAACGCCCCGCAGCATTCCAGAAGAAAATACGCCAGAACTTTTATTATTTTCGATGGTAAAGTAAAAAGTTTTTTCATCGCCCCATCCTTCCGTATTGGATAAATATGACGATCATATTCCGGAACGCCCCGCAGCATTCCAGAAAAAAATACGCCGGACCTTTCATTATTTCCGGCGGTACTGAATCAGCACAGCGATAATGATGACCAGCCCCTTGACCGCCCCCTGCAGGTTGACCGAAATCCCCCACATGTCGAGCACGTTCGAAACGATTCCGAGCAGCAGAACGCCGGCCAGCGTCCCCGGCACCGTCGCCTTGCCGCCGGTCATGGCGGTTCCGCCGATGATGACCGCCGCGATCGCGTCGAGCTCGTACGAGAGCCCGGCGCCGGAACTGCTGATCGAATTCAGCCGGCCGCCGAGCAGAAACGCGCTCAGCCCCGCCAGGCCGCCGACCAGCACATAGGTCCAGAACTTGACCACGCCGGTCCGGATCGCCGAATAGCAGGCGACCCGCTCGTTCGAACCGACCGCGCAGACGTGCCGTCCGAAGCGGGTCAGCCGCAGCACGACGGCCAGAACCGCGGTGAGGCCGAAAAGGACCAGCGTCGCAAGCGGCAGCCCGGCCGCCTTCGCCGAAACCAGCGGCTGGTAAAGAGAATTCGAAGTCGGCACCAGCCCCGCATTCGCAAAATAGAGCGCGAGCGAACGAAAGATCGACATCGTGCCGAGCGTAACGATGAACGGCTGGACCCGCGCCGCGCCGACCAGCACCCCGTTCAGCATGCCGCCCGCGACGCCGACGCCGAGCGCCGCGCCGAATCCGGCAGCCAGCTGAACCGCCTCGGAGCCGCCCGCCGAATTCATTGCGAAGAGCGACACGACTCCGGCCAGCGCGAAGAGCGACCCGACCGCGAGGTCGATGCCGCCCGCCGCGATCACGAAGGTCATGCCGAGCGCGATGATCCCGCTGTACGACACCTGCCGGGTGATGTTGATGAGATTCTGCGGCGAACGGAAATATTCGTTCGAAGCCGAAGCGACCGCGAGAAATGCGAACAGCGCAATCCAGACTCCGCCCGAATCCAGCAGATTCCTCCAGTTGATCTTCTTCATCGCCGTTCCACCCCGATTGCCAGATACATCAGTTCCTCCTGCGTGAGTTCTTCACCCGAGCGGAATCCGGCGACGGCGCCGGCGCGCATGACCATAACCCGGCCGCACATGCCGAGGATCTCCTCCATGTCCGACGAGATCAGCAGGCAGGCGACGCCTCCGTTCGCAAGATTCCGGATAAATTCGTAAATATCCCGCCGCGCCGCGATATCCACTCCGCGGGTCGGTTCGTCGAAAATAAAAATTTCCGGCCGCGTATCAAGCCCCTTCGCCATCGCGACCTTCTGCTGGTTCCCGCCGGAGAGTTCGCAAAGCAGTGCATCGGGCCGGGCCGGCTTGATGCGGAACTCCTTCACATACGCCTCGGCCGCCCGCCGGATCTCCGCCGGGCGCAGCAGCCCGCGGCAGTAGCGCGCGAGCGAAACAAGCGTGATATTCTCCCCGATCGTGAAGCCGGGGAGGATGCCGGAGCCCTGCCGGTCCTCCGGCAGATACGAAAGCCCGGCCGCGACCGCCTCCGCGGGACGCCGGAAACGGACGGCTCTGCCGTTCACCTTCACCGTGCCGCCGTCGATGCGTCTCAGCGCCATCAGCGCTTCGGCCATTTCGGTGCGGCCGGCCCCGGCCAGCCCGGCAACGCCGAGGATCTCCCCGTGCCGCAAGACAAAGCTCACATCCCGCACGGCCCGGCCGCTCGACAGGTGTTCGACCTCGAGAGCGGGCGTTCCGGGCGGATTCGACGGCGAGTCCGGAAACATGCGGGAGAGCTCGCGCCCGACCATCCGCCGCGCCATCTCTGGCGGATCGAGCTCCGAAGCCGGAGAAACGCTGACGAGCGTACCGTCCCGCAGCACGGCGATCTCGTCGCAGATCTCCTTCACCTCGGCCAGCTTGTGGGAGATGTAGATGATCGAGCCGCCGGAAGCTTTGAATTCGCGCATGATCGCAAACAGCCGCTGCGTCTCCTCCGCGTTCAGGATCGTGGTCGGTTCATCCATCAGCAGCAGCCGGTAACTTTCATCGAGCGCCTTGGCGAACTCGACCATCTGTTTGCCGGAGGGCGGCAGTTCCGCGACCGGCGTATCGGGATCGATATCGGCATGAAGCCGTGCGAGACGCCGCGCGGCCTCCCGGCGCATTGCGGCGCGGTCGAGCAGCCCGAAACGACTCCTCTCCCGGCCGAGAAAAATATTTTCGGTCACGGTCAGGTGTTCGACGAGGTTGAACTCCTGCGGAATCCAGCCGACCGAGACACCGGGTTCGAGCTCAATCCGGCCGGAGGTCGGTTTGACGACTCCGGTCAGACATTTCGTAAAGGTCGACTTTCCGGCGCCGTTTTCACCGATCAGGCCGAGGATGCGGCCGGCCTCCAGCGTGAGCGACACGCCGTCGAGCGCCTTCTCGGCATCGTAACATTTGGTCAGATTTTCAACCCTGAGCACCGGTTTCTCTCCCTGATTGTCAATCGGATAATATAAAACCCGCGGACCGTTTTTGCAAATCGGCCCGCGGGTTTCCGGCGCTCTTTCCCGGAAAGGACAGCCCTGCGGCGGTTCTCCAGATACGCGCCCTCCGGACTAGAGTTCCGGCAGCGTGGCGGCGATGACCGCCTGGCCGTGCCGCTTGAACGCCTCGTCCGGAATATGGAATTCGACCTTCAGCTCCGGGAACTCCCCGGCCAGCACTTCACGCGCTTTGTCGAGGATGATCGAGCCGCCCCTGCCGGACGAAACGCGCCCGAGAAGGAGCAGATTCTCCAGCGGATAGAACATCGCATAATGGGCGACCGCATACCCGAGATAGCAGCCGACGGTCCGATAGACCTTCGCGGCGCGTTCGTCGCCGGACTCCATCGCTTTCTGGACCAGCTTGAGCTGCTCCGGCAGCGGCGTCCCGGCCGGAAATTCGAACCCGGCCTTTCCGGCGACCCGCCCGACCGCCTGCTGCGACAGATAGAGCGCGCCGACGCCGGCGTCGCCGGACCACTCATCGACCGGAGCTCCGGTTTCACGATAGTCGACCGGAGCGAACGCAAGCTCATTCAGGTGATCGGTCAGCGTCCCCTCCGGGGTCACGAAACCGACCGCCTCGCTGGTCCCCATGGCCAGCCCGAGCAGGGCATTTCTGCCGATGCTGACCGCGCCCGCCAGGGCGGTCACCTCGCCGTCATTCAGCACGACGAACGGCACACCCGGAAACTGCTTCGCAATCTCGAGAAAAATTGGCCGCACCCGCGATTCGAACTGTTCCTCGGGGATGCCGCGGAACAGCGACGCGATGCGCGGCTGGTTGTCGACATAGACGCCCGCCGCGCTGCCGCCGATCGAATCGATGCGCGGCAGTCTGGCCGCCGCCCGCTTCAGCGAATCGACGATCCCTTCGATGTGATAATTGATGTCGCCCTGAAAATACGGGTCCCAGACGACCTCCTCGCTGTGGACGGTTTCGCCGTCGATGACCGCCGCGCATTTGCGGTCCGAACCGCCGAGGTCGAAACCGATCCGGCAGCCGTCGAAATGGCCGCCGAGCCTGAGCCCGATCTCCTTCGCTTCCGGCGCGGCTTCATACGCGCAGCCGACGACGGTGAACGGATGATCGTAGATTTTTTTGCCGATCACGGCATAATCGAACTTCCGTTCGCCGCCGGCGGAGTAGATCTTCGCCAGCTCGGGGACCAGTTCCGGAGCTCCGGCGACCGTCAGCTTCCATCCGCCGCGCGCCCAGAGCAGGAACTTGACGATCCGTTCGACGTAACGCAGATTCAGCGCCCGGTTCTCCGGCGTATCGGCCAGGATCACCGTATCGAAGCGCGACACGCAGCCGTTGGCCCGTTCCACGCAGAGCGCCAGTTTGCGGCGGCCGGCATCGGCTGCGGCAAGCTTTCCGTACTCCCGGTTCCAGAGCGCCGCCGGCACAAACTCCGGATCGAGCTCCGGCACACATTTCATCGTAATCTGAATCGCCATCGTTCCCCCTTTCCGACCGGATAAGTTCCTACCGGTACGGCTCCCATTTCGGTTCGTTATCGAAAACCCACTTGTAGTACTCGGTCTGCGTCAGCTCCGCCGCCGCCGCCTCGTCGAGAATCACCACCGTGTTCGGATGCAGTTGAATCGCGCTGCCCGTGACCATCGAAGTGACCGGACCCTCAATCGCCTTCGCGGCAATGCCGGCCTTTTTCGCCCCCGTGATCAGCATGACGATGCGCTCCGCATCGAGAATCGTGCCGACGCCCATCGTGAAGGCGCGCTTCGGCATCGACTCCGGCGGGTTGAAATAGACGGAGTTCTGCGCGTAGGTCGCCGGAGTCAGCGCCTTCGCCCGGGTGCGGCTGCCGAGCGACGAGATCGGCTCGTTGAAACCGATGTGCCCGTCGTTGCCGATGCCGAGCAGCTGAAGATCGATGCCGCCCGCATCCTCGATCGCTTCCTCATAGCGGAGCCCCTCGGCGATTTCATCCCCGGCGAGCCCGTCCGGCAGATTCGTGTTCCGCATATCGATGTTGATCTTGCTGAACAGATGCTTGTTCATATAGTAGCGGTACGAATTCGGGTCCTCCGGCGGCAGCCCGATGTATTCGTCGAGATTGAAGGTGTGCACGCGCGAGAAATCGACGCGGCCCGCCTTGTTCATTTCGGCGAGGTCGGCGTAGACCGCCTCCATCGTCGCACCGGTCGCGAGCCCGAGCTTGAAAAACGGTTTCTGCCGGATCGCGTCGGCGATCAGTTCGGCAGTGAGTCTGACGGCCTCTTCCGTAGTGGGACGGATAATGACTTCCATGACGAAACCTTTCGTTAAAATGGTTTACCTGTTATAAAAATACACCGGAACCCTGCTTTTTCGAATGGATGTTTGAGGGGATTTTATGGATTTTTCGGCAAAGTTGCGAACTATGCCTGTTTCGGCGCGTTGTTCCAGCGCCGGTACGGGTTCCGGCTCAGCGCGCCGTTGCTGTAACGGCGGTCTGCGGAGACCTCCGGGCCGAGCCACGGGGGGACGGAGAACGAAGCCTCCTCGCCGTCCAGTTCGATCTCGGCAGTGAAGAGCCCCTCGTTCTCGCCGAAATATTCGTCGACCTCCCAGACGAACCCGCCGTACGGCACGAGGTAGCGGACCTTCTCGACCACGCGGCCGCCGCAGAATTCGCGGAGCATCGCTTCGGCGTCCGCAACCGGAATTTCGTATTCGAATTCGCTGCGGGAGATGTTCCTGACCGGCCCCTTCACGGTCAGGAACGCCTTCTCGCCGGCGATCCTGACCCGCACCGTCGGAGACGGCGGCAGAAGCTCGAAATACCCCTGCACCATGCGCACGGCCGACTCTGCCCCGGAACGCCATGCCTCCGAAGCGAGCAGAAACTTGCGTTCGATTTCGACCGCCATTATTCCGCGATCCCGAACTGGTAAACCGTGGTCTGCTTGTAAGGGCGGCCCGGTTCAAGGCGCGCGCTCGGGAACTCCGAATGGTGGACGGCGTCCGGCCAGAGCTGGGTCTCGAGGCAGAAGGCCCCGAACTGCGGGTAGCCGCCGCCGTTCTTGCCGACCGCGGTCCCGTCGAGAAAATAGCCCATGTAGAACTGGATTCCGGGAGCGGAGGTCGACACGCGCACCTCAATCCCGGTCGTGTCGGAGCTGACCACCGCAACATCGCGCTTCATGACCCCGTCGACGTCGCCGAGCACGAAGTTGTCGTCAAAGCCGCACGGCAGGTCCGCGAAGATCTGCCGGAAGCTTTTGCCGGCATTCAGATCGTAGGGCGTCCCGGCCACCGGGGGACAGCTGCCGGTCGGAGCGAGAAACTCGTCCACTTCGGTCCGGCGGTCCGCCCGGAGCTGGACCCGGTGGTCCAGGCAGTTTCCGGCGGATTCCCCGCTCAAATTGAAATAGGCGTGATTCGTCATGCTGACCACCGTGGGCCGGTCCGACGTCGCGGTGTAATCCAGAATCAGTTCGTTCGCCTCGGTCACCATGTAGACCAGCGTCGCCTCGACTTCACCCGGAAAACCGGCGTCGCCGTCCGGGCTCGTAAGCCGCAGCGCCAGCATCGTATTGTCGATCACGTCGGCCTTCCAGAGCCGCCGCCCCCAGCAGTCGCCGCCGTGCAGCGTATTTTTTCCGTTGCTGTCGTTCAGCGCAAGTTCGTACTCTTTGCCGTCAAGCGTGAAGCGGCCGCCGGCGATGCGGTTTGCGACCCGGCCGATCACGGCGCCGAAGAACGGCCCGTTTTCGATATAATCGGCCGGATTGCCGAAGCCGAGCAGGACATCGGTCATGCGGCCATCCCGGTCCGGCGCCCAGATGCTGACCACCGCGCCGCCGAAATCGGTAATGTCCGCGCCGAAACCCGAGCTGTTGCGGAGCCGGTACAGTTTTGCGGTCCGGCCGTCCGGCGTCTTGAAAAAATCCTTCACTACCATGATTCGCCTCCTTCGACCGGCGTGCCGGTCAATTCGTTCCAGGTTTTAAAATGTGTCTTCGCACAGCGCTCGAAGACGGATGCGCCGAACCGTTCCATCAGGCTCCGGCCGGCCGCCTTGACCTGCGGCCCGGCGCCGCGCGGCAGTTCGATTCCGAACTCGGCCTCCAGCTTCGCCATGCCGCGCAGGAACTGCTCGCGCGAAAGGATGCTCGCAGCCGCCACGGCGACGTCGCTCTCGGCCTTGGTCCGCTGGTCGAGCCGGATCTCCCGGCCCCGCGTCAGAAGCGCGCGCCGGATCAGCCGTTCGTCCGCAAATTTATCCGACAGCATGCGCGGACAGGCCGGCACTTTTTCGAGCAGGTTTTCAATGACCCGCGCATGTCCCCAGGCCAGCAGCCGGTTCAGGTTGCCGAATTTGGCGTAAAGCCGGTTGTAGGATTCGGGACCGATCACCACCGCCGTCCAGCCGTTCCCGGCGATCTCCCGGATCCCGGCCGATAGCTCCATGATCTTCTTCGAACTTTTGATCAGCTTCGAATCGCAGCAGCCGATCGCGCGAAGCTTCGGGCCGGTAACCTCGTCGGCATAGACGCCGGCGATGCAGAGCGGCCCGAAGAAATCTCCCTTGCCGCTTTCGTCGACCCCGCCGTGCGGATCGACCGCCTCTTCCGCCGGCTCCTCCTCATACCCGAACGTGAACGTATGCAGAATCTCCGGCTCGAGCAGAAAGGTCACGAAATCCTCCGTGCCGCCGCCCTGCACGGTCAGCTTGCCGGAGTTGTAGGCCACGACGTTCGTCTTTTCCAGCTCCGCCTTCCAGCGCGCGTACGGCTGCTCCGAGAACTTCCAGCCGCGTCCGTCGAGCAGGAGCCGGAGCTGCTCCGCCTGCTCCTCCGTCACGGTGCAGACATAGCTGGTCACTTTTTTCTCCGCCATTACTTCACCTCGGTGCGGCCGGTGAGCGCCGCGGTGATCGTCGCGCCGTCGGCATATGAGAGGTTCGCCCCGGCCGGAAGCCCCAGCGCGGGCTGCGTCACCCGGACCGGCGCGCCCTTCAGCAGCTCGGCGATATAGATCGCGGTCGCCCGCCCCTCCACATCGCTGCTCAAAGCCAGGATCACCTCGCGCACCTCGCCGGAACGGGCGCGTTCAAGCAGCTTCGGCAGATTCAGCCCGGCCCCGTTCTCCGCATCCATCGGAGAAATGCGGCCGCCGAGCACATGATACCTGCCCCGGAAGTTCCCGCTCGATTCGATCGCGAACATCTGCGCCATCGTCTCAACGACGCAGACGGTGCCGCCGTCCCGGTCCGGGCGGCCGCAGACCATGCAGAGCTCCCCCGCGTCGGCCAGCGCGCCGCAGACCGGACAGCTGCCGACTGTCTCGGGCAGCGTGCCGAGCAGCCGGCCGAGAAATTCGAGTTTCTCCGGCTCCCACTCCAGAAGCGACAGCGCGAGGCGTTCGGCCCCGCGCCGGCCGATGCCGGGGAGCTGCTTCAAAGCCGCGATCAGGGCTTCCACCGCTTCCGGATAGTGCATCATCCGCGCCGAATCCTCAGAAAATACCCGGCATGTCGACGCCGAGGCCGCCGGTGACTTCGTTCATCTTCTCCTGCGCCGTGGCCTTTGCTGCCGCCAGCGCCGAATTGGCCGCCACCAGAATCTGTTCCTCCAGAAGCGCCCGGTCCTTCAGCGCCTCGTCGGTCAGGCTGATCTCCTTGATCCGGAAGTCGCCGGTCACAGTCACCCGGACCTGGCACCCGGGACTCGACGCCGAAAACTCCATGGTCGGCATCTCCTCCTTGAACTTCTTGAGATTGGCCTGAATATCTTTCGCCTTAGACATCATTTTAGCGAGTTCGCCCAGATTTCCGAACATATTGCTCATCCTTGCATTGCCCTGTTTGTTGTCAGCTGAAAAAAAAGCCGGCTTGCAACTGATTCAAGCCGGCTCCGGAATTCCGCATCACCGGAATTATTTGCTCTCACCGGCCTTCTTCGGCTCGGGATTTCTGACCGATTTCACGTTGTTGTTCGTCGAAACCGGCTCCTTCGCGTGCCAGAGCGACACGAGCTGCGGAGAGATGTAGATCGACGAATAGGTGCCGATGACGATGCCGAGCATCATGATCAGCACGAAATCGTTGATCGCAATGCCGCCGCCGAGAAACAGCACGAACACCACGATAAAGGTAGTGAAACTGGTCAGAATCGTCCGGTTCAACGTCTGGTTGACCGACAGATTCACATTTTCGTCGAACGTCCCGCAGACGCCGAGACGCGCATTTTCGCGGATGCGGTCGAAGATGACCACCGTGTCGTTGATCGAATAACCGATGACGGTCAGCAGCGCGGCAACCACCGTCAGCGACACGGTCCGGCCGGTCGCCAGGAAGATGCCGAGCGCGATGATCACATCGTGCGCCAGCGCGAGAATGCTCGACAGCGCGAACGTGAATTCGTAACGCAGCGAAATGTAGACGCCGATGCCGATGATCGAAAGCCCGATCGCAATCAGCGCCGCCTTCGTGAATTCATCTCCGATGAGTCCGCCCACGCTCGACTCGAGGCCGCCCGAAAGCTGCGCCTTCGGAAACTCCTTGTTGAGCAGGTTCATCAGCACGTCCTTCGGGCTCGCGGTCGTATCGACCGACTCTTTGGTCAGATCGCCGCGGACCAGGATTTCGAGCTTGCGGTCATCGGTCGTGGACATCGCGTTGTATTTGTAGGTGACCGTCGCCTCATACCCGGCCGCCTGCAGCGCCTTTTCGATCTCGCCCTGCGGAATCTGCTCCGCATAGTTGAACGAAACCACCGTGCCGCCGGTGAAGTCGATGCCGAGCATGCTCCTGTTGTGGATGCGCACGCCGACCAGCACCAGCGACGCGACGATCAGGAACCCGGAAATCGCAAACACCTTGCCGCGCATGGCCCGGAAGTTGAAATGCGCGTTCTTGAAGAACTGCATCATGGTCAGCTTCTGCAGGTGGAAGTAGCGGAACAGGTAGTCGAAGATCAGCCGCGTCACGAACAGCGCCGTGAAGAGGCTCGACAGAATGCCGATCGACAGCGTCACGGCGAACCCCTTGATCGCACCGGTGCCGACGTACATCAGGATGATCGCGGTAATCAGCGTCGTCACGTTCGCGTCGAACACGGCCGAAAACGCCCGGCTGTACCCGAGGTCGACCGAAGTGCGGAGATTCTTGCCGCCGGCCATCTCCTCCCGGATACGCTCGAACACCAGGACGTTCGCATCGACCGCCATGCCGATGGTCAGGATGATGCCGGCGATGCCCGGCAGCGTCAGCGTCGCGTTGAACGCCGCCATCGCGCCGAGCACGAGAACGATGTTGAGCCCCAGCGCGCAGACCGCGATCACACCCGCCAGGCGGTAATAGATGCACATGAACGCCGCGACGAAAAGCAGCGAGAAGACGCCGACCCAGATGCCGTTGGCCACGTTGGCCGCACCGAGTTTCGGATCCGTGTCGAACACCGCGTCGATCTTGATCTGGAACGGGAAGCTGCCCGAAACGAGCGCATCGGCGATGCTCTTGATCTCCTCGTCCGAGAAACGGCCCGAAATCGTCGCCTGGCCGCCGGTGATCGCGTCCTTGATCACCGGAGCGCAGTAGAGATGGTCGTCAAGCACGATCGCCATCTGGCGGCCGACGTTCGCGCGGGTCACCTCGGCGAACTGCGCCGCGCCGCGCGCATTGAAGGAGAGCGCGATCATGCGCTGCCCGAACTGATCCTTGTTCGGATAGGCGCTGACCACATCCTTGCCGGTCATGGCCGGGCGCTTCTCGACGACATAGTAGGTCACCAGCGGCTCCTGGCCGGCCCGGAATTCGCTGGTCTTCATGAGTTCGTAACCGAAGGGCGGCACGAAACTCTTCTCCTTGTCGGCCGTCATGCCGGCAACCAGTTCGAGGTTCTGCGGGTGAACCATGCGGAAATTCAGCTTCGCGCTCATTTTGATCAGGTTCATCAGCTTGACTTTTTCGTCCTTGGCCACCACCGGCGCCCGCAGCGCGACATACGAATCCCCCGACGGAGCGATTTCCGCCTCGAAGATCTTCTGCCCCTCGAGCCGCTTGCGGAGCGTCTCGATCGCGATATCGCGATAACGGTCGAAGTTGCGCCTGATATCGGCCTCGATATCCTTGCGGCTGCGGTTCTTCCCGTCATCGCCGCCCTTCTCGAGCTCCTTCAGGAACCCTTCGTCGGGAACCAGCTGCAGGATGAATTCGACACCGCCGTTGAGGTCGAGCCCGAGACGGATCGAACTCGAAGCGTGCTTCCGGATGACGCTCATCACGTCGCGGTTGTCCTGCAGATCATTGCCCCTGACCATTTTGGTCAGGTCGACGCCCTTGTCGTCGGCCGCCTTCAGCAGCGCCTGCGACTGATAGAGGTTCGGGTCCTCGGCACGCAGTTTTTCGGCGTCCGCCACGAGCGCATCGGCCTCCTCCTGCACCTTCCTCGCCTCTTCCGGCGAAGCCGGCTTCACGAGCAGCCCGAGGAAGGTCACGTAGTAATCGCGTTCAAACAACGGATGAATCGCGGAAGCGAACACGGCCACCACCACGAGGGTGATGAGTGTGCGCAAAATCAACGGTCTCTTGTCCATTCCAGTCCTGCCGTTCCGTAACGTTTATTTCTTTTCGGCCGGAGCAGCCGTCCCGATGACCTCGGCAACACCGCTCTTCAGCGCTTCGACCACCACTTTGTCGGCGATCTCGACCATGTAGGTCTTGTCTTTCACTTCGGTGACCGTGCCGTAGATGCCGTTGTTCAGCATGACCCGCGTCCCCTTGACGATGGTGTCGAGCATCTGCTGGCGCTTCTGCTGCTGCTTCTTCTGCGAACGGAACGTGAAGAAGAACATCACGCCGAGCACCACCAGCATGAGGATGATCGGATTTGCGAAGAACGGAACCTGCTGCGGCGGCTGTTCCTGCCCCGCGGCGGCCGCAGGATCGACCGCAACCGTTTCAGTCGCCTTCACCGCGTTCGAAACCGCCGCATTGCCTGCCTGGGCCGGAGCTCCCGGACCGATCGAAACTGTTTTCGGGGCAGCGTCCGCCAGAATGAAATTCAAACTCATGTCTTCTCCTTAAACGTATGGTTGTTGCGTGACTGCGTTATGGAACTAATATGACATCTTTTCAACGTTCTTTCAAGCCCGCCGCCTGAAAATGCGCCTGAATTTGTTCGATCGGCTCCCCATCCGGCGCCAGATGAAGCATTTCGCACCGGCCGGAACCGTTCGCCGGCAGTTCCCGGCTAAACGGAACCGCGAGCCGGTACCCCCCGAAGGTGCGGGCGATCGATACATGCTGCCGAAACGCGGAAGCGAACGCCTCCGGCTCCTCCGGCCAGCGCAAAAAAAGAATGGAAATCTCCAGATTTCTCCGCCGGAGCTCCCGGATCACGAACAGATGCTCCGCCGGGCACGTCGGCTCCGGACCGCCGTCCAGCGCGATGCCGAGCCCGAAAGCGCCGCGTTTTCCGAACGGCAGGGCGCGGACCTTCGCGGCAAAGTCGGCGAGCGTTCCGAACCGGGCGACGCACGCCCCGGCGGTCTCGGAATTGAAGAAAAACGCCTGCCGGTCCTCCGTGATGAAATGCTTTCCGGCATAATCGGCCGCGGCCGAAAGAGCGGCCGGGGCCGGGGAAGGAGACAGCGTAATGAACGTCGCCCCGCCGGCCAGCGCCGCCTCACAGGCGGAGACCGTCCCGGCGCGGCCGCCGTCCACGGCGTACCCGCTCCGGCAGTCGCAGGAAAAAATCTCGAACACGGCCCGGACGGCAGCCGTCCCATCTCCCGAAAGCACCGGAAACACGCCATTGCGGGCAAAAAGGCCGATCCGCTCCGCCGCTTCGCCGTCAAGCCGGACTCCGGCCGAAAGAGCGCACGCGGGGGGAGCCGAGGGAGCACACCAGGGGAAATGACGCCGGAGCGCGGCAGCATTGGCCGCGGAATGCCCGCAGCGCAACAGAACGCCGCCGTCCGCCAGCGCCGTCTGCTCCCCTTCGAAACCGTCAGGCAGACGCCTCCGGCTGTCGGCGACGACCAGCAGGAGCGGAACGCCGTCTTCGGAACCGGCCAGGACCGCGCTGCGCCCGAGCAGATGGAGCGAAGCGGGACGGGGCGAGAAGCCGCCGTGTTTCTCCGGCAGCAGCGGCCTGATCTCCGCCTCACTTTTTCCAAGCAAAGCGAGGATATTTTGCGCGAACTCCGTCATCGTCTCCCGTCATGGATTGAACAAAACAGTTTAATATATCACAAACAACCTGATATTCAAGGACAAGGCACTTGAATTTTCCAAAACGGCATGCCAGATTAATGAGAGTCAATCAGGAGGACACCATGTTACGCGACGCATTCAGAATGAAACTGAAACCCGGCTGCATCGAGGAGTACCGCAAACGCCACGACCGGATCTGGCCCGAGCTGGTCAAAGCCCACTCCGACTGCGGCATTTGCGACTATTCGATCTATCTCGACGAGGAGACGCTCACGCTCTTCGCCTTCCGCCGCCTCACCGAAAAGAACACCGCCGACCGCATGGGCGAACTCGACATCGTCAAAAAGTGGTGGGAATACAACCGCGACCTCATGGAGGTCAACCCGGACAACTCCCCCGTCTTTACCCCGCTTGTCGAAGTGTTCCACATGGATTGAATCCGAATACGGAAAACCGGGCGGAAATCCATATCCCGCCCGGCGCCTCCTCTCCCCTACAGCCCCCTGCTGATGCGGATCGAGCAGAAGTTCGGCCCGCACATCGTGCAGAACTGCTCGTCGCCGTGGCCGTGGTCCGGCGGCAGGTCGCGTTCCGCCAGCGCTTCGGCGCGCAGCTCCCGCGCTTTCTCCGGATCGAGCGCGCACTCGAACTGCTTCTCCCAGTCGAACTCGGCGCGGGCGCGGCTGATCGCGTCATCGCGGTCGCGGGCGCCGGGCTTGCCGAGCGCCACATCGGCGGCATGGGCAGCGATCTTGTAGGCGACCACCCCGTCGCGCACATCGCGGGCGTTCGGCAGCCCGAGATGCTCCTTCGGCGTCACATAGCAGAGCATAGCCGCGCCCGAATAAGCCGCCATCGTCGCGCCGATCGCGCTCGTGATATGGTCGTAACCCGGCGCGCAGTCGATCACCACCGGACCGAGCACGTAAAACGGCGCGTCGCCGCAGCGCTCGCGCTCGCGGGTCATATTCATCTCGACCTCGTTGAACGGGATATGGCCGGGCCCTTCCACCATGGCCTGCACATCGGCGGCGCGGCAGCGGCTCACGAGTTCGCCGAGCACGTCGAGCTCGGCGAACTGCGCTTCGTCGCTCGCATCCGCGAGGCAGCCGGGGCGCATGCCGTCGCCGAGCGACAGCGTCACGTCATAGCGGCGGCAGATCTCCAGAATTTTGTCGAACGCCGTGTAAAACGGATTTTCGCGGTCGAACTTGTTCATCCAGGCCGCGAGGATCGAGCCGCCGCGGCTGACGATGCGCAGCAGCCGCTTCTTCGCCGCCGGAACCTGCGCCCTGAGCAGCCCGGCGTGGATGGTCATGTAATCGACCCCCTGCTCCGCCTGCTCCTGCATGACCTGCAGAATCAGCTCTTCGGTCAGGTTGTCCACCGTGCCGCAGCGCGCGAGAACTTCGTAGAGCGGCACCGTGCCGACCGGAATCGGACTGTGCTCGATGATCGAGCGCCGGATCTCGTTGATGTTGCCGCCGGTGCTCAGGTCCATGACCGTGTCGGCGCCGTATCTGACCGAATAATTGAGCTTCTCGAGCTCCTGGCGCGGACAGCTCGCCACGGCGGAGTTGCCGATATTCGCATTGATCTTGGTTTTCAGAATCCGCCCGATGCCGATCGGCTCGAGGTTTCTGTGGTTGATGTTCGCCGGAATCACGATCGTACCGGCCGCAACCCCCGCGCGGATCGTCTCCGCCGGGAGCTTTTCAAGCTCGGCCACACGCTGCATGGCCGCGGTAATGATGCCGGCTTTCGCCTGTGCCGGCTGCGTCATGATCTTCATTCGTACTCCTTTGTTCCCCGAAAAGTTGCTTTTTCTTCGGCCACGGGCCTCAGGTCTTTCGGGCACTGCGCCCAAAAGCTCCGGGTTCTTTTCGGGGGCCCCGCTCTCTGAAGAGACCGTGCCCCGCACTGCGTGTCGGGCGGCTCCGCCGTACTCTCTCCTCCGAGAAAGGCATTGTTAATGTTTCGATGGATTCTCCAACAAATTTTCGAGCGCCGCGATGGTCCGGTCGGCCGCGCCGGCATGGCGGCGGATCACCTGCCCGGCCCGTTTACCGAGCTCCACGCGCATCTTCTCGTCGGTCAGCAGCTTCCGCAGCTGTTCGTAAAGTTCGCCGTCGCCGGTGACGGTCGCCACTGCGTTCTCCTGCAGCAGCACCTTCAGGATAAAACGGAAATTCCGCAGCACGTGACCGGTCACGATCGGCTTCGACAGCAGCGCCGGCTCGATGAGGTTATGCCCCTCGTCATGCCCGGCCAGGCTCTTGCCCATGATGACCAGGTCGGCGCCGTTCATGAGCTTCAGCATCTCGCCGGTCGTATCGGCCAGAAGCACATCCGCCGGTTCGGCAGCCTCCCCGCCGGAACTCCGCCGCGAAAAACGAACCCCGAGGCGCTTCAGCATCTCGACGATATCGGCGGCCCGCTCGACGTGACGCGGAACCAGCACCAGCTTCAGATTCGGAATCTCCTTCCGGAGCCGGAGATAGGTTTCCGTCACGAGCTCCTCCTCGCCCGGATGGGTCGAGGCGGCCAGCAGGACCAGATGCTTCCCGGGGCCGAAGCAGGCGGAATAGCCCGCGTCCGGCAGTTCGCCCGGCGCCTTCTGGTCGAACTTCAGATTGCCGGAGACAACGACGTTCGCTTCGGGCGAAACCGACAGATAACGCTCCGCATCCGCCTCGGTCTGCACCGAAATCAAATTGAACATCTTCAGCAGCGGGCCGAAAAAACAACGGATTTTCCGGTAGCCCTTGACCGAGTGGTCCGACATCCGGCCGTTCACCAGCGTGACCGGAATGCCGCGCTTCCGCGTTTCCGCCACCAGGTTCGGCCAGATTTCGGTTTCGAAAATCACCAGCATCGACGGCTTCAGCACCGAAAGAGCCCGCCGGACCATCCAGAGGAAATCGATCGGGCAGAAAATCACCGCCGTATTCGCCGGCGCCTGATTCCGCACGAGCTCCTGACCGGTCGTGGTCGTGGTCGATAAAATGAACTTCCGCTCCGGATGCTTCGCCTGCCAGGCGCGCAGCAGCGACAGCGCCACCACCGCCTCGCCGACGCTGACCGCGTGAACCCAGACCGCGCCGTGAAACGCCTCAAGCTCCTTCACCCGCTCCGGGGTGAAACAGCCGAAACGCTCCATGAACGTGTTTTTCCAGCCCGGCCGGTGCCGGTATTTCAGGTAAAGCCCCGGCACGTAAAAGAGAAAGCCGACCGGCATGAACAGATTGTAGATCAAGCGAAACATTTATTCCACCGTGACGCTCTTCGCGAGGTTGCGCGGCTGGTCGATTTCACAACCGCGCTCCACCGCGATGTAGTAGGCAAACAGCTGAAGCGCCACCGTCGTCGGGAGGGGAGCGATGAAACGCGAACAATGCGGAATGAAAATCACATCGTCGGTCAGGTTCTCGACCTCGCGGTCGCCGGCCGTCGCCACGGCGACCACCGGAGCGCGCCGCGCGCGGCACTCCTGAATGTTCCCGAGAATCTTGTCGCGCCCCGGAATGTCATTGGCCAGCGCCAGCACCGGGTGGCGTTCGTCCAGCAGCGAAATCGGGCCGTGCTTCAGCTCGGCGGCATGATACCCTTCGGCATGGACGTAGCTGATCTCCTTGAGCTTCAGGGCCCCTTCAAGCGCGGTCGGGTAGAGGCAGCCGCGGCCGATATAGAAGAAATCGTCGAACCCGGCGTAACGCTTCGCGATCGCACGGATCTCCTCCGCCTGGGCCAGCACGCTGCGGATCAGCTCCGGCGTCTGCTCGATCTCGCGCACCAGCTCGCACCCTTCGCTGCGGCTCAGCCGCCGGTTGCGCCCGAGCAGCAGCGCCATCAGCAGAAGCACGGCGACCTGACTCGAAAACGCCTTCGTCGACGCGACGCTGATCTCCGGCCCCGCATGCAGATAGACGCCGCGCCCGGCCTCGCGGGCGATGGTCGAACCGACCACGTTGCAGAGCGCCGAAATATAGGCCCCCTTGCCGACCGCCTCGCG